>JALZMP010000018.1 GCA_030858145.1 Pseudomonadota bacterium | reverse complement strand
GCCCCCACGAAGCCGGCGCAGTCGCGTCCGGCGTCGCCGGCGGCGCATCCCGGGCGCGGGCGCAGTGGCGCGCCTGCGCGCGAACTGGCGCAGCTGCTGGCCCGGATCGAGGCGCTGGAAGCCAGGTTGGGAGTGCTGGCCGAGGCCATGAATGACCCGGCCTTCTACCAGCGCGACAAAGCCGGGCTGGCGGCGCACCATGCCGAGATGGCCGCCGCACAAGCGGAGCTGGAGGCGGAGTTCGGGCGCTGGGAGGCGATCGAAGGCCAGGCGGGCTGATTGCGCTGCGAGCACGTGGTGCGTGCCGGGGCTATCGAGTTCCAGCCTGTCCTCGATGACGCGGCGGGCGACGATCATCTCGCCGCATTGCCAGCGGTACTCGCTGGTGGCCACTGCGATGTCTTCAAGTGTGCCGGTGGCGCCTCGCGAAGCGGGCTGGCAGGCTGCAGCCAGGCAGAGGATCAACGCCATCAGCAGGGAAGCAAGGCGGGTCATTGCGGTGGTCGGGGAGCGGGTTGCCGAAGGATGGCGCCCGCAGGGCAAGCATCGGGATGGCCGCCTCAGAGCTCGATCAGGTTGCCCTTGGCCACCACCGGGCCGGTGGGCTGGCCGGTCGGCGAGCCGCCTTCTGGCTCAAGCGACACCGCGAATATGGCATTGGCTTCGGCCGCCTGGCGCACGGAGTCGGGGATCCGCACCTGCATGGCGCGGTCGCGGGCAATCACGCCGAGCGACTTCGGCACGCCGTCGTCGCCGATGAGCCAAAGCTCCGGCACCCGCACGTCGTCCGGCATGTGTACCGGCACCAGTACGATCACGCCGGTGTCGGGATTGACCACGGCGTTGTAGGCCGCGCTGCCGTCGTCGTGCAGCAACGATACCGCCATCGGCGCGGCGGGCGGAGTAGGCGTGGGAACGGTGACGACCGGCGTCTGTCCGGGTGGCGGGACTAGCGGCTCCGGCACGGTGCGCACGGTGACCAGCAGCGCGGCCAGGCTGGCGGCGGCAACCGCGAAGCCGCCGGCGGCCAGCCCGCGCCAGAACGCGAGGCGACCCCAGAGCGAAGGCCGTGGCTCCTGAATCGCGGTGCGCGAAGGCAGCTCGTGCTGCCACAGCGCGACGCGGATGCGCGGCCACAGCGCGGCCGGCACTGCCACCGGCGTGATCCCCTCCAGCCAGGGCGAGAAATAAGCTTCCCACGCCGCAACCTGCGCGGCGAATGCGCTGTCGCGCTGCAGCCGCGCCTGCGCGCTGCGCATGGCGTCGGCATCAAGCAGGCCGAGCACGTATTCGGCGGCGAGCAGGTCGTCGCTATCGGGGATGTCGTCGTAAGGGGTGCTCATCGCTGCAGGCAGTCCTTGAGCTTGAGCAGGCCGCGGCGGACCCAGCTCTTCACGGTACCGAGCGGGGTGTCGCTGCGGGTCGCGATCTCGTCGTAGGTGCAGCCCTCGAAGAATGCGGTGTGGATGACCTTGCGCTGCTCGCCGCTCAGCTCCTCGAAGCAGGCGCGCAGGCGGCGGTTGTCGGCGTGCGCGGCGGCGAGGTCGGAGACGCTGGCGCCGTCGTCCGCGATCTCGGCGACGAGGTCGATCGGCTGGGTCAGGCGCTCGGCCTTGTTTGCGCGCAGGTGGTCGATGGACTTGTTGCGCGCAATCATCGCCAGCCAGGTGATCGGGCTGGCGCGGTCGCCGTCGTACATGCCTGCCTTGTGCCAGATTGCGAGATACACGTCCTGCAAAGCCTCTTCCGCCTGGGTGCGTTCGCTCAAGATACGCAGGCAGATGCCGAATAGTTTCGCCGAGGTGCGCGCGTAGAGGTCCTCGAAGGCGGTGCGGTCGCCCCCGGCGGTAGCCCGCAGGAGGGAGCGAAGGTAGTCGCGGTCGGCGTCGGCGGTGTCGGTGGCGGTCGTCATCGGCAGGTCGGCTTGGCGGGGCGCGGCGTGATCGGGATTACTGTTCTAGCACAGGCCCCGCGTTCAGGGCGGTGAACACGGGAGGAGGCAGATTACCCCATGCGCTCATCCGGAGGCAGGCTGGCGACGTAACGCGAGGCCCAGCGTGCTTCGTGCTCACCTCGGTATTGTCGCGATGCGGAATACCGGATACAGGTTGTAGCGCTCGTCCCAGGCGGCATGCCTGCGGTAGAAGAACTCCAGCCGCGCCTGCGGATTGGCGGCGAATTGGGAATCCTCCCGCAGCCGTCGTTCGAACTCGGCCTTGAGCCTGCGGTCGCGGGCCAGCATCTCGCGGGCCACGTCCTCGGCGACGTAGGCCTCCATGTATTCCTTGCGTTCGAAGTGGTTGTTGAACGCGCCCCAGGCGGCCAGCGAATCCGGCGCCAGCGGCTCGAGCAGGGCGATGGCGATCCGCGCCCTGGGCTGGGCGATGGGCACGAACAGCGCGCCGGCAGCCACGTCGCGGGTCTCCAGCTTCCAGTCGCCTTCCAGGGTCAGGCGCTGGCGACCCTCGCTGGAGCCCGCGGCGAACGCAGCCTTGTCGGCCCGGAAGGTCTGCAACCTGGCCCGGCGCAGCGGGGTTCCCAGCACGCGAAAATCGACGCCGTGCCGGCGCAGCGCCTCGCCGACCCAGGCTGCGTGCATGGCCGGCACCAGGTAGCCGCCCTTGGGCGCAGTGACCCGCGCGCCGGGCACGACCTCATCGCGCAGCGGGATCCTCCAGACCTGCGGCGTGGTCTCGTCGTAGCGGGTCATCAGCGCACCCGAGACCTCGGAGCGCGTGCGCGTATACGCATAGCCGCGGAAGTCGATGCTGCGCGTGGCCTCGGTTGCGACGTAGTCCAGCGGCACCGGCTTGCCGGCGAGCCGCGCCGCGCGGGCATCGGCGGCGGCGGCGATGCGCAGCCAGTCGCCACCGTGGTTGGCGGCATGCTGCAGTGACGAGACAACGGTGTTGCGGGTGATGGCGACACGGACCGGATATTCCTTCCAGGAATGGGTCTCGACCAGCATGCCGAAGCGGTTGCGCAGCGGGAAATAGCCGGTGGAGAAGCGCGGCGGCGAGACGCCGTCGGCGAAACCCGATGCGGGGTTGTCGGTTTCCACGAACGAGGGGTAGAACGGCAGCGGCAGCGAGCCCTGCGCGGCCAGGTCTGCGATCACGCCGTCGCGCAGCGCGCGCCCGGCCGTGCGCAGCTCGCTGTCCCCGGAATGCAGCGGCTCGACCTGTATCGAGATGTCGTGCTCGAACTGCGCGCCGTTGGTGGCGTGCAGGTCGACGGTCAGGATCGGGTCCCAGGCCTCGACCAACGCCAGCATGGCGCGCATCTCCGCCGAATCGGCCTTGAGGTAGTCGCGGTTGAGGTTGTGGTTCTGCGCCGTGGTCCGCCAGCCCATCTCCTCCGGTCCGCGCTGGTTCGGGCGATTCCAGCGTCCGAAGCGCTCGTGGCCGTCGACGTTGAACACCGGCACCAACAGCACCACCAGCTTGTCCAGCGCGCCGGGCGCGGCTTCGCCGTCGAGGATCTGGCGCAGGGCGAGGAAGCCCGCGTCCTTGCCGTCGATTTCGCCGGCATGGATGCCGCCCTGCACCAGCACCACGGGCAACCCGCGTGCGCGTGCGGCTTCCGGTGTCAGCGAGCCGCTGCGCGAGACCACCAGCACCTGCATCGGCCGGCCTTCGGGCGAGGTGCCAAAGCGATCGCAGCGCACGACGCCGGAATGACGCTCGGCGAAGCTGACGCATAGCGCAATGACCTCGTCGTAGCGCCCGGTCTTGATGAAACCCGAACGCTCGGCAACGGTGGTCAGCGCAGGCGCTGCATGCGACGGAGCACCCGCGCTTGCGAACAGCAGTAGCAGGAACAGACGGAACATGGAGATCACTGGCGCGGGCATGCCGGGCGCTCCGGGCTGGTCTCGGGAGCGTTGCATGATGCCCGGATCGACAGCGCCTGGCCATGCGCGACCGCCGCGGACAGCAGCCGCAGCGCTGCGGGTTAGACTGCGCGGCCTGTCCCTGAAATTGGCTCTGCCGATGCCCCTGTTTCCCGACGTCCCCGGCCGGGCTCCCGATCCGCGCGCGTCGAACCGCCTTCACGATGCCGGGAGCAGACCGGCATGACCTCGATCGTCACCTTCGCGCTGATCGCGCTCACCGTGCTGGTGTCCTGGCTGGCCTTTGACCGTCCGCGCCTGCTCGAGCGCCTGATCCTGTGGCCTCCCGCGATCGACCGCCACAAGCAGTTCGACCGCCTGCTCACGCATGGCTTCATCCATGCCGACTGGCAGCACCTGCTGTTCAACATGATCACGCTGTATTTCTTCGGTGGCCTGGTCGAACGGCTGTTCGTCCCTTACATCGGCCAGATCGGCTTCCTGCTGTTCTACCTGTCGGCGATTCTGATCGCGATCCTGCCCACCTACCTGCGCCACCGCCACGATCCGAACTACCGCAGCCTCGGCGCCTCGGGCGCAGTGTCGGCGGTGCTGTTCGCGTTCATCCTGGTGCAGCCCTGGGCGCTGATCTTCGTGTTCTTCGTGCCGATGCCGGCCATCCTCTACGCCGTGCTCTACATCGGATACTCGATCTGGATGGATCGCCGCGGCGGCGACAACATCAACCACAGCGCCCACCTGTGGGGCGCGGGCTACGGCGTTGTGTTCACGCTGATGATGGAACCACGCGTGGCCGCGAGCTTCCTGCAGCGGCTGATGCAGCCTTCCCTGGGCGGCTGAGTCGCAATGCCCTCACCGTCCAGGTCCTCGGTGCCCAGTCCACCCGGGTCCCATCAGGAAATGGACTCGCCGCCTTCGGCATCGCAGGACGGGTTGTAGTTCTCGAACATGCTGTCGTAGACGGCGCGCGCGAGTTGCGCAAACTCGCTGTTGTCGGTGTCGCCCGACTGCGAGAGTTCGAACAGGCGGGTGACGGCTTCGCGTTCCGGGGTGTCTGTGCTGCGGCTCATGGCATGGGTTCCGGTGGGTGCCTGCCTGGAACAGACGCAGCAAGCGTGCCAACCCGAACTGTGACCGCCTTCGCGCGAAACGTGACGCGCCGGGTCAGGCGACGGGCAAGACCTGCCCTGCGATGACGCGGCGGGTCCGACACATGCTTCGCGCCGGCGCACTCACCGGACATAGATCAGCTGCGTGTTATTGCTCTGTCCAACGACAAGGAAGACCGATCCAATGGCATTCACCCGCTCCCAGGCCACCAGCCTGCTCAATCAAGCCGAGATGGACCTGTTCGACGATAGCCGCGCGAACTCCCTGTGGGGCTTGAGCGCGAACGATCTCGGCAAGCGCATCGAGCGCGCACGCAAGGCGCGCGACCGTGCCCGCGACCTGCTGCAGCGGCAAAAGCTCGCCTCGCGCTCGCGCACCGGCAGCAAACGCGGCGTCAGCGGCCAGGCCAACCAGCGCAGCAAGCGCAAGGCGGAACTGTTGGCCGAGATCCTCGGCCGCTTCGAGGGCCAGCTCAAGGGGGTAGAAAAGGCGGGAGCGGCGGTCAAGCCCAAGGCCAAGGCGTCTGCGCGGCCTGCAGCCAGGCAGGCTGCTGGAAAACAAGTTGTCGCGAGGAAGAAAGCGGCCACACCCAAGCGTGCAGGCAGCAAGCGCGACGCAACCCCGCCGGGCAGGAAGGCGACGGCGCGCGCGGCGGATGCTGGCGAGTCTCCCGCAACCGCCAAGAAGTCCCCTCAGAAATCCCCCGCGCCCGCCGCCAGGCGTGGCATCGGCGGCAAGGGCGCGGGGTCCGCCAGCAAGGCCGCCTCCGGGTCGACCAAGCCACGCGCGAAGGCAGTCGCTGGCCGTGGCGCCAAGCCGGCGGCGAAGCCGATCACGCCCAGGCGTGCGCTTGCCAACACCCGCAAATTGCTCGAGGCCAAGCAGGCGCGCGAGCGACAGGGCCAGCCATGGCAGACCCTCGACCCCGTGCACGACCACCTCCCGCAGCCGGGCTACCAGTCAGGCCAGGCGGCCGAAAAGGCGGAAGAGTTGCATTCCGGGCAAAGTCGCATGACCCCGATCGAGGGCAGCATCAGCACCCGCGATCGCAAGAACCAGGGCAAGCGCGATCGCCACAGCGGTTCCTGATCGAGATCGCGATGCACACCATCAACGTGACTATCACCACCCCCTGACCGCCATCCTCCAAAGGCCATCGCTAGCATGAGCACTGCCGACCTCCAGGACCTGGACATCGTCCACCACCCCATCCCCGGCCGCTTCGCGGTAAAGGTCGAGGGCGAGCAGGCCTACCTTGACTACCAGACCGCCGACTCGACCATGCATGTCACCCACACGCTGGTGCCCGACGCCATCGCTGGCCGTGGCATCGCCGGACGCCTGGTGCAGGCCGCGCTCAACCATGCCCGTCACGAGGGCTGGAAGGTTGAACCGCTGTGTTCCTATGCCGATGCCTGGATGGCCAAGCATTCCGAGTACGCCGACCTGCGCGCCTGACAGCGGCGTGGACGGCAGGTAGGATGCCGCCTGCTTCCGGCGCGCGCCTGCGCCCACCCCAGGGCCGCGCCGCCATGCGCCTGAACAAGCACATCAGCGACAGCGGGCATTGCTCCCGCCGCGAGGCCGACCGCCTGATCGGGGCCGGCCGGGTGAGCGTGAACGGCGTCCGGGGCCGTATCGGGAGCGAAGTCGCCGAGGGCGACGAGGTCCGCGTCGACGGCCAGCCGCTGCGGATCCGCAGCTCTGCGCCAGGCCAGCGTCGGCACGTCTACATCGCGCTTAACAAGGCCGTCGGCATCACCTGCACCACGGAATCGGCGGTCAAGGGCAATATCGTCGAGTTCGTCGGCCACGAGCAGCGCGTCTTCCCGATCGGCCGGCTGGACAAGGATTCCGAGGGCCTGATCCTGCTGACCAGCAACGGCGACATCGTCAACGCCGTGCTGCGCGCGGAGAACAGGCTGGAGAAGGAATACCTGGTGGCGGTGAACCATCCGGTCACCGACGAGTTCCTGCGCGGCATGAGCCGCGGCGTGCCGCTGCATGGCGAGACGACCCTTCCCTGCAGGACCGGCAAGCTCGGCCGTTTCGGCTTCCGGATGGTGCTCGTGCAGGGCCTCAACCGGCAGATCCGGCTGATGGCGGCGCACTTCGGCTACCGGGTGAAGCAACTGGTGCGGGTGCGGATCGGCAACGTGAAGCTGGGCCACCTGAAGCCGGGGCAGTGGCGGAATCTCACCGACCCCGAGCTGCAGGGCCTGGTGCCGGGGCAGGGGGACTGGTAGGCGGCCCGGGGCCGCATTCACACTTCGGGCCGAAAGTGCGGTATGGTGCGCCCACTGTTCAAAGCGGGATCACGGTACATCGTGGCTCCGATGCGGTAGATCAGCAGGTACCAAGCCGGAAACGGCCGATCCAGACGATCCGCTCCATCGTTACGCGTTACCCCTTGCTCGATACAGTCTCGGCGCCGCACAGCGCGGGCCGTGTTTCCATTAACTGTTCCAAGGAGTAGCAACATGTCCGATCGTCAGACCGGCACCGTCAAGTGGTTCAACGACGCCAAGGGCTTCGGTTTCATCACCCCCGAAAGCGGCCAGGACCTCTTCGTCCACTTCCGTTCGATCCAGGGCACCGGCTTCAAGTCGCTGCAGGAAGGCCAGAAGGTTTCGTTCAAGGTCGTGCAGGGCCAGAAGGGCCTGCAGGCCGACGAAGTGCAGCCCGAGTAATTCCGGGGCGCATCGCGTCAGCACCAGACCAGCCCCGGGCGGAAACGCCCGGGGTTTTTTCATGGCCGGTCCAACAGGTGCGGCAGGCAGCGCCTGCCCGTGGATGCCGGCGTCACGCGCGAACGGCTAGATTGCCGGCCTGGAAGATCATTTCCGTTTCAGGTTCGGGAGGAACCACGCGCATGAAGTCATTGCCCGTCTGCCTACTTGCCGCTGCCGCGTTGTTCGCGCTGTTGCCCGGTTGCCGCCAAGACGCGCCAGGGCCGCAGACGCAGGGCCAGGCGCCGGCCGCGATGAGCGGTGAGGGACACGATGCCAGCCCCGCGGCGCCCGCGCTCCAGGACACCATCGAAACCGATCCCCGCTACATCGTCGGCATCAGCTATCCGCCGGCCGTCAACCGCTATCCGGGGCTGGCGGCCGAGCTGCGCCGCTACACCGAAGCCGCACGCAGCGAACTGATGGAGGCCGTCGCCGCGCTGGACCAGGGCGTGCCCACTTCGCCCTACGACCTCTCGCTGAGCTACACCCTGCTGGCGGAGACGCCGCGGGTTGTGGCGGTGGCGGCCGACGGCAGCAGCTATACCGGCGGCGCGCACGGCACCCCGCTAGTGGCGCGCTTCGTGTGGTTGCCGGAGCGCAACGAGTTGCTGCGTCCCGAGGCCCTGATTCCCGACCCGCAGGGCTGGCGCAGCGTCTCCGGCTACGTCCGCGAGCAGCTGCACGCAGCGCTGTCGCAACGCGTGGACGCCGATGACCTGGCGCCTGCGGAGCGGGTCCAGGTGGTGCGCGCGGCCGGCCGGATGATCGAAGAGGGTTCGGAGCCCGATCTCGACAACTTCCGCCAGTTCGAACCCGCACTCGATGCCAACGGACGCCTGCGCGCGCTGCGCTTCGTGTTCCCGCCGTATCAGGTCGGCCCGTACGCGGATGGCGTGCAGACCGTGGAGGTGCCGGCGGCAGTGCTGCTGCCGCATGTCGCGGTCGGTTACCGGGACCTGTTTGCCGGCGCCTGAGGTAAGCGCCGAACCGGTTCAAGACGAGCCTGCGATCCGGCCGCATGTCTCAGTCATTGCTGGCTGAATTCTCGCTGGCCCTGCCCAGCGCCGCGTCCACCATGGCCTCGCCGGCGTCCGGCCGCGCGCGGTCGCGGCGCACGTCGGCGGCCACCAGGGCCAGCGCACTGCCGTCGATCAGGCCCAGTGCGTGCGCGTGCTCGGCCATCGCCAAGCTGTCGGGTGCACGCAGCATCGGCACCGAGGTCCCGGAGACGCGCTCGATGTGCGCGTCGACCGCCTGGTCGAGCGGAGAATCATGGTCCGGATCGACGTCACGAATGTAGATGGCGGCAATCCGCTGCGGATAGGCTTGCGCAGCCTCGGCATAGAGCTCGGCATCGGCCTGCCCGGAGTCGCCGGCCAGTACCCAGCGCAGGTGCGGATAGCGCTCGATCAGCGCGATGGCGCGGTCGAGTTTGTGTCCATGCCCGCGGGTGGCGATGAACTTGCCGCGTTCGATGCCGAAGTCGCGCAGAAAGATCGGCCCGCAGGGGATGGCGTTGTGGCCAATGAAGTCGTCGAGCAGGTCGTACAGGTTCCACGGCGAACTGGACACGTAGAACAGGGGATGCCGGTGGTGGCCGGCTGCCCCCGCCGCGCCCGACTTCAGGGCGCGGTACAGGGCCGCCACGCCGCACAGCGGCTTGCGCGTGCGCGCATTGTGCAGGAAGGTCAGCTGCGCGGTGGTGCGCAGGCTGGCGATGCCGGTATGCAGGATGGTGTCGTCGATGTCGGAGATCACGCCGAACGCGGCGTCCGCCGCGATCTGCAGCACCGGCTGCGGGGTGGGCAGGCGGCCATCGGCCAGGCACACCGCCGCATCGGCCCAGAGTTGCGGGGTAAGGGCCGACTGCGGCACCAGTTCGGCGTGGTAGTAGCCTTCGCGATCGCAGATCGGTTCCGCACATGCACCCTGGAAGGTTACGCGCAGCCGGGCGTGCGGCACCTTGCGGTTGGCGAAGCGGCGGTAGGTGTCGCGGAGGTTGTGCCACCAGTGTGCATCGTCCTGCGCTCCGTCCATGCCCGGCCGGGCGAGTACGCGGCCGCATAATTCGACGCCACGCGCATCGCCATGGCCGCGGTAGGCGGCAATCTGCAGCGGGATGCGCAGCCCGAGGCGTGCGGCCATGCGCTGCAGGTTGGAGGCGGGTCGATGCGCGGCGTGATCGCCGGGCGCGGCCGGGGACAGTGGGTGGAGATCGCTGTGGTCTCGGGATTGGGCCATCGCAGCAGGTTGGCGCGGACGCTGACTGCACGTGGTGAAGGGCGGCGAGCGCGTGGACGGTGCCTGGGACTTGCGACAGCGTTTGGAATTAGAACTGCCGACACGGCAGGCCTGCCGCCAGGGCACAACGCCCGGGGATACCGGGCGTTGTGGGTGTGGCGACGGCAGGGGTCAGCCGCCCGGCGGAGAGACAGGCGGGCTGGCCGGCGGCGCGCCATCGCTGACCTGGGTGACCAGGCCGCGCTTGACCAGCAACGGCTGGATGTCCGGCTCGCGGCCGGAGAAGTCGCGGAACAACTGCAGCGCGTCCTTGCTGCCGCCGCGGGAGAGCAGGGTGGCGCGGAAGCGGTCGCCGTTGGCGCGGGTGAGGCCGCCATTTTCACGGATCCAGGCCACGGTGTTGGCGTCGAGCACTTCCGACCAGATGTAGGCGTAGTAGCCGGCCGAGTAGCCGCCCATGATGTGGCTGAAGTAGGGCGTGCGGTAACGCGGCGGCACCGGCGCGTAATCCATGCCGTCCTGCTTGAGCGCCGCGGCCTCGAAGGCCAGGATGCCGCCGGCCTCCGGAATCCGGTCGGCAGTGACCTGGTGCCAGCGCTGGTCGAGCAGCGCCGAGGCCAGGTATTCGGTGGTGGCGAAACCCTGATTGAACTGCGAGGTTGCCAGCACCTTGTCCAGCAGCTCCTTCGGCATCGGCGCGCCGGTCTGGTAATGGCGGGCGTAATTGGACAGGATCGATGGCCAGTCGGCCCACATCTCGTTGACCTGGGACGGGAACTCGACGAAGTCGCGCGGCACGCTGGTGCCGCTGAAGTAGGGGTACTGCACGTCGGAGAAGATGCCGTGCAGCGCATGCCCGAACTCGTGGAACATCGTGGTGACTTCGTCCCAGGTCAGCAGTGTCGGCTGGCCGGCGGAGGGTTTCGGGATGTTCTGGTGGTTGGCCACCACTGGCTGCGTGCCCCTGAGCCCGGACTGCGAGACGTAGGAGTTCATCCACGCGCCGCCGCGCTTGGAGTCGCGCGCATAGGGGTCGAAGATGAAGATCGCCAGCGGGCTGCCGTCGTGGTCGAAGACGTCGTACACCCAGGTGTCCGGGTGGTACTTGGGCAGGTCGGTGCGCTCCTTGAAAGTGATGCCGTAGAGCTCGGTGGCGGCATGGAGCACGCCCTTCTCCATCACGTTGCGCATTTCGAGGTAGGGCTTGAGCTGCGCCTCGTCGAAGTCGTACTTGTCCTGGCGGACTTTCTCGGTGTAATAGGCCCAGTCCCAGGGTTGCAGCTGGAAGCGAGGCTCGCCCTTGGCCGCCTGCTCGCGATCGATCATCGCCTGCAGGTCGGCGGCCTCGCGACGCGCGTTGGCCACCGCCGCCGGCGCCATCTGCGCCAACATCGCATTCACCGCCTGCGGGGTCTTGGCGGTCTCGTCGGCGAGCACGTACTCAGCGTGGGTGGCGAAGCCCAGCATCCGCGCGCGCTCGGCGCGCAGCTTGAGCACGGTGGAGACGATGCCGCGGTTGTCCCACTGGTTGCCTCGGCTGCCGCGTGTGACAGACGCCTTTTGGATGCGCTCGCGCAGTGCGCGAGTGCTGAGCTGCGACAGCGGCGGCTGGCCGGTCGTGTTGAGCAGCGTGATGACGTACTTGCCTTCCATGCCGCGGGATTTGGCAGCGGCCGCAGCGGCGGCGATCTGGTCGTCCGTCAGACCGTCGAGCTCAGCGGCGGTCTCGACCACCACCGCAGAGTCGTTGACCTCGGCTAGTACGTTTTGGCTGAACTGGGTGCCTAGCGCGGCGAGCTCGCCGTTGATTTCCTTCAGCCGCACCTTTTCCTTCTCCGACAGGTTGGCGCCGGAGCGGACGAAACTGGTGTGGTAGCGCTCGATCAGGCGTACGCCCTCGGCGTCGAGGCCGAGCGAGGCGCGCTGCTCGTGCAGGGTGCGGATGCGCTGAAATAGTCTCGAATTGAGCGCGATGGCATCGCGGTGCGCGGCGAACCTGGGCGCATAGTCGGCCTGCAGCTTCTTGCGGGTGTCGTTGGTGTCGGTGCCGACGAGGTTGAAGAAAACCGAGGTGGCGCGACCGAGGGTCTCGCCGGACCTTTCCAGCGGGACCATGGTGTTGTCGAAGGTCGGCGGTTCGGGGTTGTCGGCGATCGCCTCGACTTCCTTCAGGTTCTGGGCCATGCCGGCATCGAACGCCGACGCGAAGTGCTCGTCCTTGATCCTGTCGAAATGCGGGTAACGCAGCGGCAGGGTGCTCTCAGCGAAGAAGGGGTTGCTCTGCTGCAGCTGGGCGGACTGGGTCACGGCGGACTCGGTGGCGGGGGAGTGGGCACAGGCGGTCAGGGTGCCGGCCAGAATTGCGGCCAGGGCGAGCGAAAGCGGATGCTTCATCGGGACGATCCTCCTCAGGGTCAGCCTGCCAAGGGTAGCGCAGTGCGACCTTTGGAGCCTGTGACGAACTGCAGGAGCACGACGGTCCGCTCGGCTGCGGTTACTCTGTCGATGGCCGCCGCCGGCGGCTGCGGATGGACCGGGGACTCGAGGAGAGCAGCGTGAAGCGAGCATTGGTGGTGGCCTGGTTCTGGTGGACGGCGACCCGACCCGCGACATCGCCGACGTCCGCAAGACCGCGCTGGTGATCAAGGGCGGTGCGGCCTATTACCCGGCGGACCTGCACGAGGAACTGGGGATCAAGCCTTTCGCGGCGCCGCTGCGCCTGAGCGGGAACTGACATGGCCACAACCGCCTACGAATTCGATGCCACCGCGCTGGACGGCAGCCCGCAGCCGTTGTCCGACTGGCGCGGCAAGGTCTTGCTCATCGTCAACGTGGCCAGCAAGTGCGGCTTCACCCCGCAGTACGCGGGCCTGGAACAGATTTGGCGCGAGTACGGCGCGCAGGGTCTGGTGGTGCTGGGCTTTCCCTGCGACCAGTTCGGCCACCAGGAGCCGGGAGACGCGGACGAGATCCGCAACTTCTGCTCGCTGACCTACGAGGTGAGCTTCCCGATGTTGGCAAAGGTCGAGGTCAACGGCGCGCATGCGCATCCGCTGTGGAAATGGTTGAAGCACGAGAAGGGCGGCCTGCTGGGCATCGATGCCATCAAATGGAACTTCAGCAAGTTCCTGGTCGGCCGCGATGGGCGGGTGATCCGGCGCTACGCGCCGACCGACACCCCGCAGTCGCTGCGCGCCGACATCGAGGCGGCGCTGGCCTGAACCGCAGCGCGTCGGCTCAAGGCAGGCATCAGCGGACGATGGTCACCGGCACGGTGCTGTGCGCGAATACCTTTGCGGACACCGAGCCCAGGAGCGTCCCTGCTTCGCGAGCGTGACCAGGGTCGGCGCGATCTCCCCCACCAGCGCCTGTTCCTCGACGGGCAACCCGGCCGTGGCCAGCAATTTCCGCGCCGGCTGCAGCAGATGTTCGAAGTTGGCAGCATGGTAGCGCTGCATGGCAGCCGTACCCAGCTTGCGTTCCGCACCTGGGAACAGGGCCGGATCGACCGCGACCAGAGTGATCGCCGGCGGCGAAGTGGTCGTCTGCCAGATGACTTCCCGGGCCGGTCCGCGCGAGTGGCGGGCGAGGATCGGGCGCATCCCGGTGGTGGTCGAGCCGGCCTGAGTGCTGCGGCGGAGCGCGGTTCAGAGCTGCGAGCGGATCGGCCAGATCAGCTTTTCGGAGAACTTGACCTGCAGCGGGCGTTGCTGCCACAGCGCATGGGTGTAACGCTTGGAGGTGAGCAGGTCCTGCTCGAACACCTGGGTCATGCGCTCGGCGAAGCCGCGATCGTAGATGTTGAGGCTGGCCTCGTCGTTGAGCCGGAACGAGCGGATGTCGAAGTTGGTCGAGCCGACCGAAACCATCTCCGTGTCCACCACCAGCAGCTTGACGTGAATCATGGTCGGCTCGTATTCGTGGATCTCGACCCCGGCCTGCAGCAGCTCGCCCCATGAGCCCTTGGACGCTAGCTTGACGGTTGTCGAGTCCATGTGCTCGCCAGGCAGCAGCACGCGGATGCGCACCCCGCGCTGCCGCGCCGCGATCAGCGCCTGGATGATGAGCGCGTCGGGCACGAAGTACGATGCGGTGAGGTCGATGCTTTCATTGGAGGCGGCGATCGCCATCAGGTACATCAGGTGCATGCTCTCGCTGCCGCCCGCGGGGGAGGCGATGAACAGGTGTGCCTTCATATCGCCCGCCGACTCGAGCGGTGGAAGGTACTCCGGCCCGTTGAGCAGGTAGCCAGTCATCTTCATCCAATTGTCGTTGAACGCGGCCTGCATCTGCGCGACCGCCGGGCCCTCGATTCGGAAATGCGCCTCGCGCCAGTGGTCCGGATCCTGCGCATGGCCCTTCCACTGGTCGGCGATCCCGATGCCGCCGGTGAAGCCGACCCTGCCGTCCACCACCAGCAGCTTGCGGTGGGTGCGGTTGTTCAGGCGCACGATGTTGTACCAGTGCAGGGGTCGGTACTGCTCGATCTCCACCCCTGCCTGCCTCATCGTGTCCAGCATAGCGTCCTCCATCTTGATGCTGCCAGCCCAGTCGATGGTGACGTGCACCTTGACCCCGGCCCGGGCGCGTTCGGACAACGCGTCGGCGAATTCCCGCCCGATCTCGCCGGACCAGTAGATGTAGGTCTCGAAGGTGATGGTCTTCTCGGCCGCGCGGATGGCGTCGAGCATCGCCGGGAAGATCTCGTCGCCGTTGTGCAGGTCGACCACGTGGTTGCCGTCGAGCACCGTCGGGCCCAGCAGGACCGACATCTCGCGCAGATATTGCGGGTCCGAGATCGCATACCGCTGGAGGATGTGGCGCTCGAGGGTCTTCTCCGGGGTGGCGAAATTCACCGCCAGCAGGATCACGACGATGGTCAGCAGGATGGTGGCGGCGATGGTCCAAGTCATGCGGGTCCTGCTCCAGTATCGGGTCATCGGTGGCTCCGTGCGGGGGTGGCGCGCCGGCGGCGTACTCTCGGTGCCGCAGAGGCAGGGTCATGTGAAATCCCAGGGGACGGCGGCAGGGGCACGCTCACAGGAACCAGGCCAGCGCGAACAGACCGAGCATGGCAAAGGCGAGCGTCAGTTTCAGCACCACGCCGAAGACGATTCCCAGCCAGGTGCCGAAGCCGATCCGGGTGGCATGGCCGATCCCGCCGGGGTTGAAGCGGCGACCGTGCAGCAACTCGCCGGCCAGCGCGCCGGCAAATGGCCCGACGAACAGGCCTACCGGGCCGAAGAAGATCCCGGCAAAGGTGCCGAGGATGGCCCCGATGACAGCCTTGCGGCTGGCGCCGACGCGCTTGGCGCCGACCGCGGTCGCCCAGAAGTCGATCGCAAGGGAAAACAGGGTGAGTACACCCAGCACAACGATGACGGGGATACCGATCTGCTGGAAATCACCCGCCCATGCCGCGAGCAGCATGCCCGCGAACACCAGCGGCAGCCCGGGCAGTGCCGGCAGGAAAGTGCCGGCGATGCCGACCAGCACCAGGACCACCGCCAGTGCGTAGTAGATCGACTGGACTTCCATCTGCTCCCTTGCAGGCGCCATGGATCAGCCAGGCGCGCTACATTCTTGCAGAAGCGGCTGGGAGTTGCAGCCTGCATGAGTGGGTCGCGGATGCGAAGCAAAGTGGAGAAGATCGTCACCTGGTCCAGGCTTGGCAACGGCATGCCCATCGTCCCCATATCGAAACGGCCCGCAATGCGGGCCGTTTCGATCAGGCGTCGATGCAATGGATCAGCGCAGGTAGGCGCGCCCACCGCTGACGCGGACATACGATCCCTGGCGGATGCCGCCGAGGTCAGTCTGGCTGACCACCACGGTGCGGCCATTGTCCATGCGCACGTGCACGTCGTAGACGGCGTCGGACTGGACGCGGTTCTGGATCGCATTTCCGGCCATGGCACCACCGACGGCACCAGCAACGGTCGCGGTATTCACGCGGCTTTGGCTGTCGGTGCGGTTGTCGGCGATTTCGCGCGCGGCGACCGCGCCAACGACGCCACCGAGCACGGCACCGGTGGCGGCGGGCGCGCCGCCGGTGCGGGCGCGGGTGTCGATCCTGGTGACCATGCCACAGTCGATGCACCGCGCGGCGGGTGCGCTGCCATAACCAGGGGAGGAATAGCCGGGCGCGGTGGTCGCGCAGCCAGCGAGGGTGAGTGTGGCGAGGGCCGCTGTGGCGGCGAGCAGGCGGATCTTCATGGCAGGTCTCCTGGGGTCCGGGGCGGGAACCAATGGACCTGATCGATGGACGTGACCAGCTCCGGCTCCTTGCCCGCGACCTTAGGTTCGATACCGTGAACAAGCGATCAATCGCGCAGCATGGGTGCAGCAGGCGTTCAGGCGTGCGCGACAGCGGGCGCATGCGCCCGCCGTCAGCCGCGATAGTCCTGGTGGCACGCCTTGCAGGCCTCGTTGACCTGCTTGAGGGTGTTTCCGACGCCGGCGCACTGCATCGGAGGCGCGGCCAGCGCGCGATCCAGCGTCGCCCGCAGTTCGCCAGCGTGCGACACGAAGCGTGCGTCGTCGCGCAGGTCGGCGAAGGCGGGCTCGATGTCGTTGGCAATGGTGCGCAATGCCTGCAGGTGCGGCAGGGTGTCGGTGGCCGCGCAACGATTGGCCGCCGAGCTTGAGGCCAGCTGCGCCATGTGCGCCTGCATCAGCTGCATCGCGGCATACGGATAGCGGTCCTGCCAGGTCTTCCGGGCCTCGATGGCGCGCAGGATCATCACCACGGCGACGGCGCCGAGGATCAGGCCTAGCAGGAACAGGAACAGGTAGCGGCGCGCGGCGGGGGACAGCCGTGGCGCGGAGGGCCGCGTCGGGGGCGGGTGTTTCGGGGGCGGGCTGGTGGAGGACATGGTCGCGTGGCTCCCGGCACTGTGGCGCGTTCGAGACTAGCATGCGTGGCGCGCCGCTAGACTGCGGGCATGGATCAGGCATGGCACGAACGCTTCGCGGGGATCGACCGGCTCTATGGTGCCGGCACCCTGGCGCGCCTGGCCGAATGCCATGTCACGGTCGTCGGGCTCGGCGGCGTGGGCTCGTGGCTGGTCGAGGCGCTGGCGCGCAGCGGGGTGGGACAACTGAGCCTGATTGATGCCGACGACCTGTGCCTGTCCAACACCAATCGTCAGCTGCCCGCCCTGCTGGGCCAGTATGGCCGCAACAAGGCCGAGGCGATGGCCGAACGCTGCCTGGCGATCAATCCTGCGATGACAGTGGTGCCGCTCGCCACCTTCCTGACTCCCGCCAACCTCGACGCCCTGCTCGCGCCGGGATGCGCGCTGGTGGTCGACGCATGCGACAGCTTCCGCAGCAAGGTCGAGGCGCTCGCCTGGTGCCGCCGCCACAAGCACCCGGTACTGACCGTGGGCTCGGCTGGCGGCCGCGTCGATCCCACCCTGGTACGAGTGCGCGACCTGTCGCGCACCGAGCACGACGCCATGCTCGCGCTGGTGCGCAAGAAGCTGCGCGCGGAATTCAACTTCCCCAGGGGACCGAAGCGCTACTTTGGCGTACCCGCGGTGTATTCGCTGGAGAACGTGCGTTACCCGCAGGCCGACGGCAGCGTCGGTGGGCAACGCCCGGTACTGGGCGCCGACGCCGCGCTCAAGCTGGATTGCGGCGCCGGGCTGGGCGCCGCGACTCACATCACCGGCGCCTTCGCCTTCGCCGCGGCGGGCAAGGCGCTGGAGATGCTGCTCAAGCCCAGGCCCGCCCGGACGACGGCCGCGCAGTAGGGTGGGCTTCGGCCCACCATTGCCCAGCATGAAATGTTGCCACCGGTGGGCGGAGCCGCGGTGGACCAGGGCCCACCCTATGGGAGCCGGAACAGGCGCACGGCATTGGCCGTGGTCGCGGCCGCGATCGCCTCCGGGGTCTCGCCGCGCAATACGGCGACGGTATCGCGGACCTTGGCCAGCCGCGCCGGCTCGTTGCGTTGGCCGCGGATCCCGGCGTCGGGCTGGTCGGGGGCGTCGGTCTCCAGCAGCAGGCAGTCGATGGGCATCACCGCTGCCAGCCGGCGCAGGCGTTGCGCGCGCTCGTAGGTGACCGGGCCGCCGAGACCGATCAGGAAGCCAAGCTCCCAAAGCTGCTGCGCCTGTTGCCGGCTGCCGGAAAAACTATGCACGACGCCGCGCAAGCCGCCGACCTTCCGGATCGACGCGATCACCGCATCGACCGCGCGGCGGGCATGGACGATGAGCGGCAGGTCGAACTCACGCGCCAAGCGCAGTTGGCCATCGAAACAGCGCTGCTGTCGATCGCGGTCCAGGCCTTCGACAAAATAGTCCAGCCCGCATTCGCCAATCGCGACCGGTCGCTCGCATTCGATCCATTCGCGCAAGCTATCCAGATGTGCGGGCGCATGCTGCTGCAGGAACATCGGGTGCAGGCCGTAGGCCGGATGCAATTCGCCATCCTTACTGCAGATCTCGCGCAGCCCGAGCCAGCCATCGGCATGGGTGGCCGGCACCACGATCCGGTGGACGCCTGCAGACCTGGCCCGCGAGACCACCTCCGCGCGGTCGGCGTCGAATGCCTCCGCGTCCAGATGGCAATGGCTGTCGACCAGCATGGCTCAGGACCGTTTTGGGTTGCCTTCTATGGTCTCGCCCGGCTTGCCCTTTCGATCCTTCCAGTTGGCCAGCAGGATGGTGGCCAGGCCGAGCAGGAGCTCGTCGATGAAGGGAATGGGGTCGGGAATGAAAATGTTGACCGCGAAAAGCAACGCCGTGCCCACGAACAGCTTGGGATAGCTGAGTCTGCGCAACCAGCGCAGCAAGGGGCGGAGCAGAGGGTTTGGCATGGCGGGCGGGCTCCGCGGCTGGGCTTGGAGGATGCGAACGCGATCACGCTACCACGCAGACCGAAGTGTCCAGTTCAGTCAGCTGTCAGTCTCCGACGCAAGGAATGGGCCCTGTTCAGCATGGGAGTGTTGAAATTTCGTTGTCCCGAACTCGTGGCAATCCGCCGAGGAGGCGATTTATGAAGAACAACACCCTTGCCATTGCACTCGCGTCACTTTTGGTCGGCGGCGTCGCCGTCGCCGCGTTCCAGAACGGCCGCGACCGCCAGCCCGGTCTCGCCTTCGATGGCGAGGTCGCAGCCGATGCCGATGCCGCGATTCCAAGCGCGGACCGCCTCGAGTACGCGCAGGTCGTCGCCATCGATCCGGTGACCGAGCGCCAGAACCTGTTCGCTACCGTGATCGGCACCGAGGCCGTCCGCGAGACCACCACCAGTTCCAGCCCACGCCAGGTTTGCAATGATGTGGTGGTGCAGGAGCGCCTGCCCGAGCGCGACGGCCTGGCAGGCGGCACCATCGCCGGTGCTGTCGTTGGTGGCCTGGTCGGCAACCAGGTCGGCGGCGGCACAGGTCGCAAGGTGGCCACGGTCGCTGGTGCAGTCGGTGGCGGCTTCGCCGGCCGCGAGATCGACCGCCGCCATGTCGGCGGCCGTGTGGTCGGACGCGTCGACCGCCAGTGCCGTACGGTCTCCGACACCTCGCAGTCCTCGCGGGTCATCGGCTACAACGTGACCTACCGCAACCCCGATGGCACCACCGGCACGATGCGCACAGACGGCAAGCCGGGCAAGCAGATCCCGCTCGGCAGCCAGGACATCACCGTCGCGTATGACGTGACCTACCGCTATGACGGCCGCGAGCGCACCATTCGCATGGACGAGAAGCCGGGCGATCGGCTGCCGGTGATCGGCGGCCAGGTGGTCACCCAGGTGGCTGCGGTGGAAAGCGACAGCACCCGCGGCTGAGCCTGCGGCAGCAGAGCGTCACCCGTCGAAAGGGCCGGAGCGATCCGGCTCTTTCCATTTGTACGCGGTGGAGTCCGTCGGCGCCGTGCGGGGCAGCCCCGCTATCGGTGGCCGTAACGCCCGGCTAAAATGCGCGTTTCCCGTCCGCGAACCGCCATGGCCCTGCACCCCTACGACCTCTACGACGTCCGCGCCCTGCTCAGCGACGAGGAGCGCGCGGTCCAGGACAGCGTGGCGCGCTTCACCGACGAGCGCGTGCTGCCGATCATCGGCGACTGCTTCGACCAGGGTCGGTTCCCGCATGAACTCATTCCGGAGATGGCCGGGCTCGGCCTGCTCGGCGCCACCCTGCCCGAGGAGTACGGCGGCGGCGGACTGAATTCGGTGAGCTACGGCCTGATCTGCCAGGAACTCGAGCGCGGCGATAGCGGCATCCGCAGCTTCGCCAGCGTGCAGTCGTCGCTGTGCATGTACCCGATCTTCGCCTACGGCAGCGAGGACCAGAAAAAACGCTGGCTGCCGGACATGGCCGCGGGCAAGGTCATCGGTTGCTTCGGACTTACCGAGGCGCACGGCGGATCCGATCCGGCCAACATGAAGACCCATGCCAAGAAGGATGGCGACGACTGGGTGCTCAACGGCGCCAAGATGTGGATCACCAACGGCAACCTGGCCGACATCGCCATCGTCTGGGCGCAGACCGACGACGGCATCCAGGGCTTCGTGGTCGAGAAGGACTTCAAGGGCTATGCCGCGCAGGAAGTGCACAAGAAGATGAGCCTGCGCGCCTCGGTCACCAGTGCGCTGTACTTCGACAACGTGCGCGTGCCGGAGGCGAATCGGCTGGTCGGGGTCAAGGGCCTGAAGGGACCCCTCGGCTGCTTGACCCAGGCCCGTTACGGCATCACCTGGGGACCGATCGGCGCCGCCATCGCCTGCCTCGACGAGGCGCTGGGCTATTCCAAGGAACGCATCCTGTTCGACCGACCGCTGGCCGCCAACCAGGCGGTGCAGCTCAAGCTGGCAGACATGGCGCGGCGGATCACCAGCGCGCAGCTGCTGTCGCTGCAGCTCGGCCGGCTCAAGGATGCCGGCAGAATGCAGCCGACCCAGGTCTCGTTGGCGAAATGGAACAACTGCCGCATGGCCATCGACATCGCCCGCGAGGCGCGCGACATCCTCGGCGGCGCCGGCATTACCACCGAGCACTGCCCGATCCGCCACGCGCTGAACCTGGAATCGGTGATCACCTACGAGGGCACCGAGACCGTGCACCAGCTGGTGGTCGGCCGCGAGCTGACCGGTATCAACGCGTTCTGATAACCCCCTCTCCCGCTTGCTGGGGAGGGTTGGGGTGGGGGTTCGACATGACCGGCACCGGTCCAGTTCTCGAAACCGAACGCCTGATCCTGCGCCTGCCGCGGATCGAGGACTTCGAGCGTTATGCCGAGTTGATCGGCGACGAGGAAGCTTGCCGGTATATCGGCGGCCACCAGCCGCGCGGGGGCGCGTGGCGGCGTTTCCTGCAGATGCCGGGCGCGTGGGCGCTGCAGGGCTTCGCGATGTTCTCGGTGGTCGAGAAGGCGGGCGGGCAGTGGGTCGGACAGGTGGGGCCGTGGCAGCCCGACGGCTGGCCGGGGACCGAGATCGGCTACGTGCTGCACCGCGACGCCTGGGGCATGGGTTATGCCGTCGAGTCGGCAGTCGCCGCCATCGACTGGGCATTCGACACCCAGGGGTGGGACGAGGTCATCCACTGCATCGCGCCGGAGAACATTGCCTCGCAGCAGGTTGCGCAGCGGCTGGGTTCGACGCGGTTGCGACCTGGGCGCCTGCCGCCACCAGCTGAGGACGTGGCCGTGGACATCTGGGGGCAGAGCCGCGCGCAATGGCGGGAAAACCGGAAACGTTTCGCATAGGGTTGGTTTTCCAGCCGACTTTGTCATCCTCTGGACTTTGGGCCAGGGTCCGCCCTACGAAGAAACCGACATGTACGCAACTGTTCCGAACCCGATCCCCGCCCGCATGAGGGGGCTAAACCGTGCCGAAATCTGCGACATCAACTTCCAGGAGTTCGTGCGCGACTGGAACGGGTGCGCCGACGCGAAGCCGGCACCGGATGAAGCGATCCTCGACGGCAGCTCGCTCGACGCGCAGGGATTCCGCGAACTGTTCGAGTCGCAGCTGATCAGCCGCCATCTGGATTTGATGGCGCGGGTGCTGCGGGTGCAGGACAAGGTCTTCTACACGATCGGCAGTAGTGGCCACGAAGGCAACGCGATGGTCGCGCGCCTTACTCGCCACACCGACCCCGCCTTCCTGCATTACCGCAGCGGCGCCTTCATGGCCGAGCGCTTCCGCCAGCTGCCCGGCCCGGAGGCGAGCCGGCTCGACCCGATCATGGATTCGGCGTTGTCGTTCGCCGCCAGCCGGGACGATCCCGCCAGCGGCGGCCGCCACAAGGTCTGGGGCAGCAAACCGCTTTGGGTGCTGCCGCAGACCTCGACCATCGCCTCGCACCTGCCAAAGGCCTTCGGCACGGCGGTGGCCATCGAGCAGGCGCGGCGCATCGGCCATGCGCTGCCGGTGCCGAACGACAGCATCGTGGTGTGCTCGTTCGGCGACGCCTCCAGCAACCACGCCAGCGCGCAGACCGCGTTCAACGCCGCCGCCTGGACCGCCTACCAGAAGCTGCCGGCGCCGGTGCTGTTCGTGTGCGAGGACAACGGCATCGGGATCTCGGTGAAGACACCGGACGGCTGGATCGCGCGCAACTTCGCCGAGCGGCGCGATCTTGACTACTTCGCCGCCGACGGCCTGGACCTCTCCGCCGGCTACGGCGACGTGCAGCGTGCCGTCGAGCACTGCCGGCGCACGCGTCGGCCGACCTTCCTGCACCTGCGCACCACGCGGATCATGGGCCACGCCGGCAGCGACTTCGAGATCGAATGGCGTTCGATCGAGGAGTTGTGCGCGGTGGAGGCGGCCGACCCGCTGCTGCGCAGTGCCGCGATGGCGCTTGAGTCGGGGCTGATGTCGAAGGAAGAAATCCTCACGCTTTACGAGGACACGCGGCAGAAATGCTTCGCCGCCGCGGAGGACGCCGACCGCCGGCCGCGCCTGACCGAACTCGCCGACGTGATGGCCCCGCTTGCCCCGTACACCCCGGAGCTGGTGCGGGCGGAGGCGACGCGCTTCGACCACGCGCCGGCGCGCGCCGCGATCTTCGGCGGCGAGGACAAGCTGCCGGAGCAGCTGCCGCCGCGGCACCTCGCCGTCCAGATCAACAATGCCCTGCACGACCTGTTCGCCAAGTATCCCGAGGCGTTGATGTTCGGCGAGGACGTGGCGCAGAAGGGCGGCGTGTACACCGTCACCAGAGGCCTGCACAAGGCCTTCGGCAATCGCCGCGTGTTCAACACCCTGCTTGACGAGACCGTCATCCTCGGTCTCGCACAAGGCTACGCCAACCTGGGCCTGCTGCCGTTCCCCGAGATCCAGTACCTCGCCTATTTCCACAACGCCTGCGACCAGATCCGCGGCGAGGCGGCGTCCCTGCAGTTCTTCAGCAACGGCCAGTACCGCAACCCTATGGTGCTGCGGATCGCGGCGCTGGGCTACCAGAAGGGATTCGGCGGCCACTTCCACAACGACAACTCGGTCACCGCGCTGCGCGACATCCCCGGGCTGGTGGTCGGCTGCCCCAGCCGCGGCGACGACGCGGCGATGATGCTGCGCACGCTGGCGGCGATGGCCAAGGCCGACGGCCGCGTCTGCGCCTTCCTGGAACCGATCGCGCTGTACATGGCCAAGGACCTGTACGCGCCGGGTGACGGTGGCTGGCTGACGCCGTACCCGTCGCCGGAGAAGGCCATGGTGTTCGGGGAGGAACGCGTCTACAACGCCGAGGCGGCCGACTGCGTCATCTTCACCTTCGGCAACGGCGTGCCAATGAGCCTGCGCGCAGCGCGTTCGATCGAAGCGGCGCACGGCTGGAAGGTCCGCGTGGTCGACCTGCGCTGGCTGCTGCCGCTCAATGAAGCCGCCATCGCGCGCCACGCCGGTGAATGCGCGCGCATCCTGGTGGTCGACGAAGGCCGCCGCAGCGCCGGCGTGGGCGAGGGGGTCATCACCGCCCTCGTCGAGGCCGGCCATGGTGCCAAGCCACTGCAGCGCATCGTCGGTGCGGACAGCTTCACCCCGCTGGCCGGTGCGGCTTTCCTGGTGATCCCGTCGGAGGCGGATATCGTCGCGGCGGCCGCGGTGCTGGCCAGCGAGGATTGATCGCGGTGGCGCTCAGCGCGCCAGACCCGCGATCAGCGGCAGCACCTCGCACGGTGCGCCGCCGGTGGTCAGGCTCTCGCGTGCATCGGGTCCCATCACCGCCAGGCCTTCGTCGCCGGCCGCGCTGACCACCTGGCCGACTCCGGCGCCGGCGGCTTGCACCGTTCCGAGCGCGGCGACGCCGTCACCGCGCAGGCGGACCAGTCCGCGCTTGGCCTGACCGAGGTAGTGGGTGCGGGCGACGATCTCCTGGCCGGGATAGCAGCCCTTGTTCACGCTGTAGGCGTGCAGCCGCTCAAGGGAGAGCTGCTGAGGGGTCCATTGCTCGGCCTGGGACGGCGGCAGCCGCGGCAGGCCGTGGGCGAGGTCGGCGCGGGTCCAGCGCGACGCCTGGGCGGGGTCGGCGTGGGCTGGGGTGGGCGCGATATGAAGGGTGCGGGGGCCGGCGTCACCGCTGAAGTCGAGTTCGACCTGGCCCTCTTCGGTGGTTGCCACCTGCTCGCGCCGCGCGCCGCGCGCTGGCACAAAGCCACCGGACACCACCAGGTCTCCGCGTACCGCGAGGGCGAGCTTGCTGCGGAACACGAAACCTTGCAGGCGCGAGGCGATCTCACCGGCATTGGCGTCGGGCACCAGCAGCCACAAAGTCTCGACATCGAGCCGCAACACGGCGAACAACGCGATCAGGCGCCCCTTCGGCGTCAGCCAGCCGCTCCACTGCCACTGCCCGTCGCCCAACGCGGTGACATTGCTCATGAACTGCGCCTGCGCGAAGGCCACGGCATCGCGTCCCTGCAGCGCGAGCACGCGCTGCCCGGGAAGCTCGAAGAACGCAGCATGCAGATCGTTCGGCTTGTTCATGGGGGATGCGGGACTTAGACTTGGCCGGTGCAGGATCAAACCATCATAGTAGGCGAGCCGATGCCGGGTGCCGACCTTGCCCGCGCTGCGGAGATCGCCCTGACGACGCAGGCGCCCGTCGCCGGCGAGCTGCCCGCCGAGGAAGTCGGCGGCCGTGAAGGGCCCGATCCGACCCGCTTCGGCGACTGGGAAAGGAACGGGCGCTGCATCGATTTCTGACCATCGGCCGGCGCAGGGGTGCCGGCGCACCATCCAGCCCACGCGGCCACGGCCGCCCAGCGAGAGAGCTCCGCGCGCGATGACCCACCCACAACGCCCGCTGTCGCCACACCTGCAGGTCTACCGCTGGCAAATCACGATGCTGATGTCGATCCTGCATCGCGCCAGCGGGGTCATCCTGACCTTGGGTGCGTTTGGCCTGGCCTGGTGGTTGCTGGCGGTGGCCGCTGGCGGCGAGGCCTATTCCGACGCCGCCCATTGTCTGGCATCGCCTCTGGGCCTGCTGGCACTGGCCGGCTTCTCCCTGGCCCTGGTCTACCACCTGCTCAACGGCATCCGGCACATGCTATGGGACGCGGGCTGGGGTCTGGAGATCCCCGAGATCTATCGCTCGGGATACGCGGTCGCCGCGTTGACCGTGCTGCTGACGGCGGCGATCTGGTTGGTCGCGCTGCGGGGTGGAGCATGAGCGCGCCGGAGGTCGAGCGCGACTACCGCGCGCCGATTGCGCGCGCCCGCGGCCTGGGCTCGGCGAAATCGGGCACTGGCCACTTCTGGTGGCAGCGGGTGACTGCGATCGTGCTGGCGCTGCTGGTGCCGTGGCTGGTGGGCACCCTGGTATCGCTGGTCGGCGCCGACCTCGCCACGGTGCAGGCGGCGATCGCCCGGCCGTGGAACGCGATCCTGCTGGCAGCGTTCGTGCTGGCGCTGTTCTGGCACGCCAAGCTCGGCATCCAGGTGGTGATCGAGGATTACGTGCACGCGCGCGGCGTCGAGCTGACCTTGCTGGTGCTCAATGCCCTGCTGTGCACGCTCGGCGCGCTGGCATCGCTGTACGCAATCGGGCGCATCGCGCTGCTCGGCTGACCACGGGCCGCTTCATCACGCCTCGCTTCAGCAAGGCTTGCTTCATCAAGGAAAGCATCGGCGCATGACTTCGGCCTACAAGATCATCGAACACGATTACGACATGGTGGTGGTCGGCGCCGGCGGCGCCGGGCTCCGTGCGACCTTCGGACTGGCGCACAACGGCCTGCGCACCGCCTGCATCAGCAAGGTGTTCCCGACCCGCTCGCACACCGTGGCCGCGCAGGGAGGCATCTCCGCGGCGCTCGGCAACATGGGCGAGGACGACTGGCGCTTCCATTTCTACGACACCATCAAGGGCTCGGACTGGCTGGCCGACCAGGACGCGGTGGAGTACATGTGCCGCGAGGCGATCCCCGCGGTGATCGAGCTCGAGCACCAGGGCGTGCCGTTCTCGCGCACCGACGAGGGCAAGATCTACCAGCGACCGTTTGGCGGCATGACCACGCACTTCGGAAAGGGCACCGCGCAGCGCACCTGCGCCGCCGCCGACCGCACCGGGCACGCTATCCTGCACACGCTCTACCAGCAGTCGCTGAAACACCAGGCCGAGTTCTTCATCGAATACTTCGCGCTGGACCTGATCATGGACGCCGACGGCGCCTGCTGCGGCGTGCTGGCGCTGGACATGGCCGAGGGCACCCTGCATCTGTTCCGCGCTCACGGCACCGTGCTCGCCACCGGCGGCTACGGCCGCGCCTACTTCTCCGCGACCTCGGCGCATACCTGTACCGGCGATGGCAACGGCATGGTGCTGCGCGCCGGGCTGGGGCTGCAGGACATGGAATTCGTGCAGTTCCACCCCACCGGCGTCTACGGCGCCGGCATGCTGATCACCGAGGGCGTGCGCGGCGAGGGCGGCATCCTGCGCAACAGCGAGGGCGAGCGCTTCATGGAGCGCTATGCGCCCAACGCCAAGGACCTGGCCTCGCGCGACGTGGTCTCGCGCTCGATGACCATCGAGATCCGCGAGGGCCGCGGGGTCGGCGAGCACAAGGACCACATTCACCTTGACCTCACCCACCTGGATCCGCGCGACATCCATGAGAAGTTGCCGGGCATCGCCGAGACCGCGAAGATCTTCGCCAACGTCGATGTCGAGAAGCAGCCGATCCCGGTGCTGCCCACCGTGCACTACAACATGGGCGGCATCCCGACCAACTACCATGGCGAGGTGGTGCAGATCGCCGGCGGCAACCCCGACGCCGTAGTCCCGGGCCTTTACGCCATCGGCGAGGCCGCCTGCGTGTCGGTGCATGGCGCCAACCGGCTGGGCTCGAATTCCCTGCTCGACCTTGTGGTGTTCGGCCGCGCGGTGGCGAACCGTTGCGCGGAGACCATCGTGTCCGGGCAGCGGCACAGCACACTTGCCGCCGATGCCTGCGACCCGTCGCTGGCCAACCTTGATCGCCTTCGCAACGCCAACGGCGGCACCCCGACCGCGCAGATCCGCGACCACATGCAGCGCGCGATGCAGGACCATGCGGCCGTGTTTCGCACCGCCGAGACCCTGGCCGAGGGCGTAGGCAAGGTGCGCGAGATCCATGCATCGTTCGCCGACGTCAAGACCACAGACCGCTCGCTGGTGTGGAACTCCGACCTGGTCGAGACCCTGGAACTGCAGAATCTGCTCGGGCAGGCACTGGCCACCATTGTCTCCGCCGAAAACCGCACCGAGTCGCGAGGCGCGCATGCGCGCGAGGACTACCCGGAGCGCGATGACGCCAACTGGCACAAGCACACCCTGTGCCGGGTGGACGCGGACGGCAAGACCCGCATCGAGTACCGGCCGGTGCACATGTACACCCTCGACGACGACGTCGAGGTCGTGCCGCTCCAGGCGAGGGTCTACTGAGATGGCCGAATTCACCCTCCCCAAGAACTCGAAGATCCACAAGGGTCGGCGATTCAGCGCGCCCGAGGGCGCCACGCGCGTGCGCGAGTTCAAGGTCTACCGCTGGAACCCGGACGACGGCGAGAACCCACGCACCGACAGTTACGACATCGACCTCGACAAATGCGGGCCGATGGTCCTGGACGCACTGATCAAGATCAAGAACGAGGTCGACCCGACCCTGACATTCCGCCGCTCCTGCCGCGAGGGCATCTGCGGCAGCTGCGCGATGAACATCGATGGCGTCAATACCCTGGCCTGCACCCGCGCGATCGAGGACTGTGGCGGCGGCAAGGGCGCGGTGCCGGTCTACCCGCTGCCGCACATGGAGGTGGTCAAGGACCTGGTCCCGGACATGACCCACTTCTACGCCCAGTACGCCTCGATCCAGCCCTGGATCCGCACCCATAGCGCGCCACCGCCGGACCGCGAGCGGCTGCAGTCAAAGGCCGACCGCGCCAAACTCGACGGACTGTACGAGTGCATCATGTGTGCCTGCTGTTCGACGGCTTGCCCGAGCTACTGGTGGAACGGCGAGCGCTACCTGGGCCCGGCGGTGCTGCTGCAGGCGCATCGCTGGATCGTCGACTCCCGCGACGAGGACACAGGCGCGCGCCTGGACGATCTCGAGGATCCGTTCAAGCTCTACCGCTGCCACACCATCATGAACTGCACCCGCACCTGCCCGAAGGGACTCAACCCGGCGAAGGCGATCGCGGAGATCAAGCAGCGGATGCTGGCGCGCCAGGTGTGAGGCATTCCGTCGCAGAAGACACGTTTCGGAGCAGACGATGCCGACGCAGCTGATCCTGTGGCCGATCGTGGCGATGGTGGTGCTGGTCGCCGTCGTCACCTTCCGCATGTTCTTCGAGCGCAAGCGCCAGGTGGCGGCCGAGGGCATCCGTTTCAGCGAGATCCCAAGCGGCTCGCAGATGGCGTCGCGCTTCGCCGACACCCGCGCGGCGGACAATTACCGCAACCTGTTCGAGATGCCGGTGTTTTTCTACGCCGCGGTCATCGTGGCATCCCTGGTCGGTGCGGTGACACCGCTCAGCCTCGCGCTGGTCTGGGGTTACGTGACGCTGCGAGTCGTCCACAGCTGGATCCATTGCGGCCACAACCGGGTGCGCCACCGCCTGTCCGCGTTTTTCGCCAGCAATCTGGTGCTGTGGGCGCTGTGGGGCGTGATCGCCTTCCATCTGGTGCGCACGAACGGGCCGTAGGATGAGCGGCGATCCCGCCCACAGGCAACTTCGCTGGCGATGTCGGCGTGGCATGCGCGAGCTCGATCAACTGCTGGTCCGCTACCTGGATCAGTGCTGGACGCAGGCGTCCGACGGCGAACGCGGGGTTTTCCTACGCCTGCTGGACTGCGAGGACGATAGGCTCTGGCGCTGGTTCCTCGCCCGCGAACGCCCGCCCGATGCCGCACTCGATGCCCTCGTCCAGCGCATCTGTTCCCTGCCGCCCGCTGACACCGGCGACCGCGGGCAGGCCGCCGTCTAGCGCATCGGCGCGCACGCCGCCGGCTGGAACCTGCGAAGTCAGGCATCGGATTGCGGCGCTGCAGGGCAGGTTCGCGTGGCGGCCTTCGCGCTGGCTGCTCGCGGTGCTGGCGGCAATGACCCCGCTTGCGATGCTGTCGGTGCTGGCCTCGGAGATGCCCCGGGTCGCGGCGTGGCCCCTGGCGCTCGCGACCCTGGTCTACGGCGCTTGCCTGGCGCGCCGGGAATGGCGCCGTCCACAACGTGAGCTGGTCTTCTCCGGCGCCAGCACCCCGGTCCTGGTCGACGGCGAGCCGGCCGCAGAGGTGGTGCTGCAGTGGCGCGGGCCGCTCACCTTCCTGCGCTGGCGAGCCGGCAATGGTCGCCGCCATCGCCTGGTGTGGTGGCCGGACACGCTGCCGGCCTCAGCACGACGTGAACTGCGACTGGCCGCGCCCGACCGCAAGACTGCGCGTGGCGGGCCATCGATGGCACCATAGGCACCTTCGCGCCCCCGGCCATACTCGCGGCGGGCCGGTGCCTCGATCAAGCGAGATTCGATGTTCAGACCCATCCCCGTCGCCATCGGCCTGCGCTACCTGCGCGCCAAGCGTCGCAACGCCTTCATCTCCTTCATCTCGCTGGCCTCGATCCTGGGCATCGCCATCGGCGTCGCCGCGCTGATCACCACGCTGGCAGTGATGAGCGGATTCCAGCGCGAAATCCGTGATCGCATGCTGGAGATGACCCAGCACGCCACGGTCAGCGCCGACGGCGAACCGATGCAGAACTGGCAGCAGGCCATCGCCGAGGCCAACCAGGATCCGCGCGTTGCCGGCGCCGCGCCCTACATCACCACCGAAGCGCTGCTCTCGGGCGCGCGCCGGCAGCCGGGCTTGCTGCGCGGGGTGCTGCCGGCCGAGGAGGACAAGGTCTCGGTGCTGTCCGAGCGCATGGTGCAGGGTCGCCTCGATTCGCTGACGCCGCGCGGGTTCAACATCGTGCTTGGCAAGGAGCTGGCGCTGTGGCTGGGCGCAGGCATCGGCGACAGCGTGATCGTCACCACCGATTTCCAGACCACGCCGATGGGCGCGGTGCCGCAGCTCAAGCGCTTCACCGTCAGCGGCATCTTCGAGGCCGGCTACCAGGAATACGACAAGGGCCTGGCCGTGGTGCACATGGAGGACGCGCAACGGCTGATGCGCATGGGCCAGGGCGTGACCGGCGTGCGCCTGAAATTGCACGACATGGACCTGGCATGGGACGTCGCCCGCGACCTGGCGCTGCGGCTGCAGGGGCCGTACCGGGTCAGCGACTGGACCAGCGAGAACGCCAACATGTTCCGCGCGCTGCGGCTGGAGAAAACGATGATGGCGATCCTGCTGTCACTGATCATCGCCATGGGCGCGTTCAACCTGGTGTCCTCGCAGGTGATGCTGGTGACCGACAAGCAGGCCGACATCGCCATCCTGCGCACCCTGGGGCTCACCCCGCGCGGGGTGATGCAGGTGTTCATGGTGCAGGGCTCGCTGATCGGCATGATCGGCACGGTGCTGGGCGTGGTCGGCGGCATCCTCCTCACCCTCAACCTGGAGCACATCCTGCGCGCCATCGAGGGTGCTTTCGGCGTGGTGCTGATGCCGGCCGACGTGTACTACATCACCGGCCTGCCGACCGAACTCAATCCGGACGACGTCTTGACCATCGCCCTGGTGGCGCTGGCGATGGCCTTCGTCGCCACCCTGTACCCGGCGTGGCGCGCGGCGAGTACGGCGCCTGCGGAGGCGTTGCGCTATGAGTGAGTCCATGCGCTTGCGAGGCACTGCGTCGCGCATGGGCGAACGCCCGGCCATGGATGGCCGGGCAAGGCGTGCCGAGGCCGTTGCTGTTGCGCCATGGACGGCCACCTCTGGCAATGAGGAACGCATCGATGGATGACACCATCCTCCGCGCCGAAGCCCTCGCCAAGACTTATGCCGAAGGCAAGCTGCACACGCCGGTGTTCGACGGGCTCGACCTTGCGGTCCACGCCGGCGAGACGGTGGCGATTCTCGGCGCCTCTGGCGCCGGCAAGAGCACCTTGCTGCACCTGCTGGGTGGGCTGGACACGCCCACGGCCGGTGAGGTCTTCGTCAGCGGGCAACGGATGAGTGCGCTGTCCGACGCCGAACGCGGCCAGCTGCGCAACCGCGCGCTGGGCTTCGTCTACCAGTTCCACCACCTGCTGCCGGAGTTCACTGCGCTGGAGAACGTGATGCTGCCGGTACTGCTGGGCGGCACGGTGGTTGCCGACGCCGCGAAGCAGGCAAGGGCGCTGCTGGAGTCGGTGGGCCTCGGCCATCGTCTGGAGCACAAGCCCGGCGAGCTGTCCGGCGGCGAGCGACAGCGCGCGGCGGTCGCGCGCGCCCTGGTCAACAAGCCCGCCTGCGTGCTCGGCGACGAACCCACCGGCAACCTCGACGAGCGCACCGCGGAATCCGTGTTCGGAATCATGCTGGAGCTCAACCGCGCGCAACGGACCAGTCTGGTGCTGGTGACCCACGACCGCAGCTTGGCGCGGCGGCTGGACCGGGTGCTGGAGCTGCACGAGGGCAAACTGCACGAGGTGGCAGTTGCGGACGTGTAGGGGGTCATCGCTCCCCACGGGCGCGCTGCGAGGTGCCGGCGTCGCGCCAGCCGTCGTCGGTGATTTCCTACTGTAGGACAAGTTTTGCGGCGACTGCGTCGGCTCCGCCCGGTCGATACGGTGGTCCCGTTTCCGCCAGGACTGCCCCGTGCCGGCCCACGCGCCTGCCATCGCTCTGCCGCCGCTGGGCATCGCGGCCGCGTTCGCACTGATCGCCGGGGTGGCGGCATGCTTGCGCCTGCCGGTCTTGCCGGCGTGGCCGTGGCTGCTCGCGACGCTGCTGGCGGGCCTGGTCCTGTGGTGCCGGCGCGACTTCTGGCGACTGGGTGGCGTGCTGCTTGCGGGATTCGGGTTGGCCGGCCTGCATGCGGCGGCCTCGCTGGCGGGGCAGTTGCCGGTGGCGTTGGAACGCAGCGACGTCAGCCTCAGCGGACGCGTGCTGGAGCTGCCGTTGCACGAGCCCCGGCGCACGCGCTTCGTGTTCCGGGTGGACGCCGGCGACGACCAGCCACCGGCCCTGCGCGGGCGGACCTTGCGGCTGGCGTGGTACGACGACTACGGTGCGTCGCCGTCGGCCGACGCGCCGCGCTACCGGCTCGACCCCGGCAGCCGCTGGCGGCTGCAGGCACGGGTGCGCGCACCACGCGGG
>JALZMP010000169.1 GCA_030858145.1 Pseudomonadota bacterium | reverse complement strand
GCCGCTCATCGCTGGTCCCGGCGCACGCCTACTCCCGCGCGCCGCATGCCGCTTGTGGGGCCGCGGCGGGCTCGGCGATGCCGACGTGCCCGGTGTCGACGCCCCGCGCGCGCGTACCACCCGCCAGAGGCATCGGCCGCAACCCCAGCCGCGCGAACAGCGACTGGTCGCGCGCGGTGTCGGGATTGCCGGTGGTCAGCAACTGCTCGCCATAGAAGATCGAATTGGCGCCGGCGGCGAAGCACAGCGCCTGCAATTCATCGCTCATCGTCTCGCGCCCGGCGGACAGCCTCACCATCGATTTCGGCATGCTGATCCGTGCCGCGGCGATCGTGCGCACGAACTCGAACGGATCCAGTTCGGCGGTGCCGTGCAGCGGCGTGCCCTCGACCTGCACCAGGCGGTTGATCGGTACCGAGTCCGGGTGCGCGGGCAGGGTCGCCAGCGTGTGCAGCAGGCCGGCGCGCTGCTGGCGCGACTCGCCCATGCCGACGATGCCGCCGCAACAGGTCTTCATCCCCGCGTCGCGCACGTGGGCGAGGGTGTCGAGGCGGTCCTGCATCCCGCGGGTGTGGATGATGGCGCCGTAGTATTCGGGATCGGTGTCGATGTTGTGGTTGTAGTAGTCGAGGCCGGCGTCTCTGAGCGCCGAGGCCTGCGGGCCGCTGAGCATGCCCAGCGTGGCGCAGGTCTCCAGCCCCAGCGCCTTGACCTCGCGGATCATCGCCGCGACCCTGGGGATGTCGCGGTCGGCCGGCGATCGCCAGGCCGCGCCCATGCAGAAACGCGAGGCGCCGGCGGCCTTGGCTTGCCGGGCCTTGTCCAGCACCGCCTCGGTACTCATCAGCTTCTGTGCCTGGACGCCGGTGTGGTAGCGCTGCGCCTGCGGACAGTAGGCGCAGTCCTCCGGGCAGCCACCGGTCTTGACCGACAGCAGGGTGCTGACCTGGACCTCGGCCGGATCGAAGTACTGGCGGTGCACCGTCGCCGCGCGGTACAGCAGTTCGGTGAAGGGCAGGGCAAACAAGGCCTCGATCTCGGCGCGAGACCAGTCGTGGCGCGGGCGGGCGGAAGCGCGTTCCGAAGACCGGTGGGGTTTTCTGACAGCTGGCATCGGCGTCCCCTGATCGGCGCGGCGCGGCGGGTCAGTCAGTCTGGAAACCATGCCCGTCGCTGTCAACCAGAGCGCCCGGTTTCCGGTTGACGGCTGGCTCACGCGGCTGGGCCGGGTCGTCTGCCCGCCGCGATGCCTGGTCTGCCGCGCGCCCGGCACCGCGGGCCGCGACCTGTGTGACGCGTGCCGCGCCGCATTGCCGTGGAGTGGTGCCGCCTGCTGCAGCTGCGCGTTGCCCCTGCCCTCAGTCGTCGATCCTGGCAACGGCCCGGGCAGCCACTGGGAGGCGACGCGCTGCGGGGCCTGCCTGCAGCGGCCACCGCCGCTGGATGCCGTGCAGGCGGCCTTCACCTACGCTTTTCCGCTCGACCGCCTGCTGCCGCGATTCAAGTTCCACCACGACCTCGCCGCCGGCCGCCTGCTCGCGCAGCACATGGCCGACGCCTTCGACGGGCTGCCCAGGCCCGATGCCCTGCTGCCGGTCCCCCTCCATCGCAGCCGGCTGCGCAGCCGCGGCTACGACCAGGCGCTGGAGCTGGCGCGGCCGCTGGGCCGGGCGCTGGGCATCGCCGTGATCGACCGCGCGCTGCAGCGGCGACGTGCCACCATTGCGCAGTCGCGGCTGGACGCGCGGCAGCGACGACGCAACCTGCGTGGCGCATTCACTCTGGTCGAGTGCATCCCACTACCGCCGCATGTCGTGCTTGTCGACGACGTGATGACCACCGGCGCGACCCTGCATGCAGCGGCAGCGGTGCTGCGACGCGCCGGCGTGGCGCGCGTGGACGCGTGGGTGTGCGCGCGAGCGCCGTGAACATGCTGCCGCCAATCGCCCTGCGCTTCAGGTGGCGGGCGTGGATTGCAGGGCATAGTCGAGGGCGATGCCCGCGAACATCACCGCCCCGATCCAATGGTTGTGGCGGAACGCCCGGAAGCAGGCGTCGCGGTCGCGATGGCGCGCGAGCACGAACTCGTACATCACCAGCAGCGCGGCGATGCCCAGCGCGCTCCAGTACGGCAGCCCGAGCGCTGCCTGCCGGCCGACCAGCGCCAGCGCGGCGAGGAACAAGGTGTACAAGACAGCCTGCGCCGCCAGGTCAAGTTCGCCGAACAGGATCGCGGTCGACTTGGCGCCAGCGCGGAGATCGTCGTCGCGGTCGACCATTGCATACCAGGTGTCGTAGGCCGTGGCCCAGAAAATGTTGGCCACGTACAGCACCCAGGCCAGCGGCGGCACCGCGGCCTGCACCGCGGCGAAGGCCATCGGAATGCCCCAGCCAAAGGCGAGTCCCAGGTAGACCTGCGGCAGGTAGGTATGGCGCTTCAGGTAGGGATAGCTGGTGGCGAGCAGCACGCCGACGATGCTCAGCAGCACGGTCAGCCGGTTCAGGGTCAGCACCAGCGCGAACGCGGCCAGCATCAGCGCGGCGAACAGCGCCAACGCCTCGCGCCCGGACACCGCCCCGGTGGCCAGCGGCCGGTCGCGGGTGCGCTCGACCTGGGGGTCCAGCCAGCGGTCGGCATAGTCGTTGATCACGCAGCCGGCCGAGCGGGTCAACCAGACGCCCAGGGAGAACACCAACAGGATCCACAGCGACGGCATCCCACCCGCGGCCAGCCACAACCCCCACCAGGTCGGCCACAGCAGCAGCAGCCAGCCGACCGGGCGGTTGCCGCGGACCAGCGCCCAGTACAGCGACAGCCGCTGGCGCCAGCGCGACACCCGCGGCGTCGCTGGGCTTTCGTAGCGCTCGTAGCTCATCGGCACAGCCTAGCAAGGCCACCGGTGCGCCGGCGCCGGCAACTCGCGCCGCAAGCCGCGATCATGGACAATGACCGGCCACGCGCCCGTAGCTCAGCCGGATAGAGTAGTGGCTTCCGAAGCCATTGGTCGGGGGTTCGAATCCCTCCGGGCGCGCCAGCTTGCGCATGCGTGCATTGCCGTACCGCTCGTGGCGCAGCGCGCCGGCCCGCTGCGGCGCAACCCCGGCCGTGTCCTATAATCCGCAGCCAGTCGCGGCCGAGGAGTCGCGCGCCCCACCCGCGCCCCTGCTCGCTGGCGCCGGGCAGGGACATCGGAAGGCTCCCGGCCGCACCGGTTGCCTGTTTCCACAAGGTGACCCGTGCACAATTACGACCTCGACTTCCTGAAGAAATTCTCCCTGGTGATCGGCGGCCTGGTCCTGGTCACCGTGGGCCTGATCATCGGCGCCTCGATGCTGCATCGGGTGATCCCGCGCGAACCCGACCCGGCGGCGGTCGAGCGGGTGGAGAATCGGATCGCGCCGGTGGGCTCGGTCTATGCCGGCGCCACCGGTGCCTCCGCCCAGGCAGCGGCGACCGCGGCGGCGGCGGCGCAGGCCGCGGCGCAGGTCGCCTATGGCGGCACCCTGGACGGTGCAGTGATCTACCAGAACCTGTGCGCCGGTTGCCACACCTCCGGCGCCGGCGGCGCACCCAGGCTCGAGCGCGCGGCCTGGACCTCGCGCCTCGCCCAGGGCGCGGGCACGTTGCATCAGCACGCCATCGAGGGCTATATCGGCCCTGCCGGGGTGATGCCGGCCCGGGGCGGCAACCCCGCGTTGACCGATGAGCAGGTCATTGCCTCGGTCGACTGGATGGTCGACAACCTGCAGTAGGCGCATCGCCGCTACGCCACCTGCAGGCGGCATTGCCTTTTGCGGCGCTGGCGCGCGGCAACGCACCCAACTGGAGCCATCCCCTTGTCCCGGACGCCCCAAGTCCTTTCGCTCTGCTTGTTAGCCGCCACGGCGCTCGCCGTCGGTTGCGCCACGCGCGCGCCGCACAGCGCAGACAGCGCCCCGTCCGCGCCCGCAGTGGTCGTCCTCGCCACTGCCCCCGATCAGTGGCAGGACTTCGTCGGTCAGCGCGTGCGCATCAATACGCCACTCACCGTCAGTGGCAACCAACGTCTGCTCAGCGATGGCCTCCTGGTCGCCAGCTTCGATGGCCGCCTGTTCACGCCCACCGAGCGCGCCCTGCC
>JALZMP010000071.1 GCA_030858145.1 Pseudomonadota bacterium | reverse complement strand
GTGGTGCTGGGCCATGCCGATACCACGGTCGAAAAGGCGATCGGCTTCGTCGCGGTGGGTGCTCATCGGAAATCCTCCAGTCGTTTCTGCAAGGCGTCGCGGGCGCGAAACAGGTGGGTCTTCACCGAACCCTCGCTGCAGCCCATCACCCGCGCGGTGGTGGCCACGTCCAGTTCCTCCAGCACGCGCAGGCTGAAGGCCTCACGTTGCCGGCGTGGCAGGTCACGCAGGGCTGCCACGAAGACCGCATAGGCCTCGCGCCCATCGTGGGCGCGTGCCGGGCCGGGTCCCGGATCGGCCCATTCGATCGCCGCGTCTTCGGGCATGTCCCCGCCGCCGCCGGTGAGCCAGTTGAGCCGGAAGCGGCGCCGCCGTTGCAGGTCGATGATGCGGCTGCGCAGCACGGTCCAGAACAGAGGCGTCCATTCCTCCGCCGGGCGTTCGCGATAGGCGAGCAGCTTCATCATCGCGTCCTGCGCCGCATCCATGGCGTCGTCGCGGTTGCGCAGCCCGAGCTCGGCGAAGCGGAACGCGCGCGCGGCCACACCGTCGAGGAACTCCTCCAACGTCGGCGCCCGCGCCTGCGCGACGGCAGCGGTTGGCTCGTCCGGGCGCTGGATGCGGCCTGGCTGGGCGTGCATGGCGGCCAGCATACCCATCCCGGTGCCGCAGCGATGTCGCACTGCCCCGCCGTCCATCGCTGCGATCCCTCCCGCCGCGCATGTCTGGAGGCGGGAACGCCACAGATGGCGAACCGTTGACACCGGGCCTGTCGGCTGCCGGTGCCTTCAGCGGACGGTTATGATGCCCCGGACGCATCCGGGGGAGAGCAGGCGTGATCGACGGCTTCGTGGCGCTGTACATCTTCATGCTGGCGGCCATCGCCGGCCACGTGATCATTTCGCGGGTGCCGGTGATCCTGCATACCCCGCTGATGTCGGGTTCCAACTTCATCCACGGCATCGTGCTGATCGGCGCGATGGTGGTGCTGGGCCATGCCGATACCACGGTCGAAAAGGCGATCGGCTTCGTCGCGGTGCTGATGGGGGCGGGCAATGCCGCCGGTGGCTACGTGGTCACCGAGCGGATGCTGGAGATGTTCAAGTCCAGCCGGAAGCCGGCGGCCGGCAAGCCGGAGGGCAAGGCATGAGCTGCCTGCTGAGGTGGGTCCCGGAGTTGCGCGCATGAGCGGCGTGGAACTGCTCTCCACTGCGATCAAGGTCAGCTATCTGGTCGCGGCCACACTGTTCCTGCTCGGCCTGCAGCGCATGGCCTCACCGACCACCGCGCGCAGCGGCATCCACTGGGCCGGCTGGGGCATGGTGATCGCCACGGTTGCGACATTCTTCCTCCCCGGGCTGCAAAACATCGCGCTGATGCTGCTGGCGATCACCATCGGCACCTCACTGGCATGGATTTCGGGCAAGAAGGTGGCGATCACCGACATGCCGCAGATGGTGGCGCTGTACAACGGCCTGGGTGGTGGCTCGGCGGCGGCGATCGGCGGCGTGGAGCTACTGCGCTGGTCGGCGCAGGGCGCGGCGCCGAATCCGGTGGTGCTGGTGCTCGCGGTGACCGGGGCGCTGATTGGCTCGGTCGCGCTTTCGGGTTCGATCATCGCCTGGGCCAAGCTCGACGGGCGCATGGACAAGCGCTACACCTTCCCGGGGCAGCAGCTGTTCAACGGCGTGGTGTTCCTGGTCGCGCTGGTGCTGGGCGGGCTGGTGATCCATGCCCTGGGCGTGCCGGCCATTGCCGCGTTCTTCCTGGTAGCGCTGGCGCTGGGCGTGCTGATGACCCTGCCCATCGGCGGCGCCGACATGCCGGTGGTGATCTCGCTGTACAACGCGTTGACCGGCCTTGCGGTGGCCTTTGAGGGCTACGTGCTCGGCAACGAGGCCCTGATCATCGCCGGCATGATGGTCGGCGCTGCCGGCATCCTGCTGACCCGGCTGATGGCCAAGGCGATGAACCGCTCGATCCGGAGCGTGCTGTTCTCCAGCTTCGGCGCCAGCGGCGAGGCGCAGGCGATCGAGGGCGCGCAAAAGCCGATCGAGGCCGGCGACGTCGCCGCGATGATGGCCTTCGCCGAGCGCGTGGTGATCGTGCCGGGGTACGGCATGGCGGTGGCGCAGGCGCAGCACAAGATCTGGGAGCTCGCGCAGCGCCTGATCGAGCGCGGGGTCAAGGTGAAGTTCGCGATCCATCCGGTTGCGGGGCGGATGCCCGGTCACATGAACGTGCTGCTCGCGGAAGCCGGCGTGCCCTATGACCTGATCGCCGACATGGACGACATCAACCCCGAGTTCCCGAACGTGGACGTGGCGCTGGTGATCGGCGCCAACGACGTGGTCAACCCGGTGGCGAAGACCGACCCGGCCTCGCCGATCTACGGCATGCCGATCCTCGACGTGGTCAGGTCGAAGAACACGATAGTCATCAAGCGCGGCAAGGGCACCGGCTTCGCCGGGATCGAAAACGCGCTGTTCTACGCCGACAACACGCGCATGCTCTACGGCGACGGTGCCGAGATGGGCAACGCCCTGGTCGGTGAACTCAAGGCGCTCGACGGCGGCCATTGAGCAACCGCCGGCCGGTCAGCGCGCCGCCACCGCCGCGATCACCAGGGCGGCGGCGAACCATGCCAGTTCCAGCTGCCCATAGGCCAGAGAGAACAGCGTCCAGGCGTGGTTCGGCCCAAGACGCAATGCCGACTCCCACGGCAGCAGGCCGAGCGGCAGGCCACTGAGCGCCGCCAGCACGCCCCAGGTGGCGGCCGCAATCGTGGCCGCCGTGGCGATCACGCCAAATGTCGCGCGCCTCCAGCCCGGCCGCACCCGGCCCATTCGCAGCAGCAGGGCCACGTCCAGCGCCGCCACCACCGCCAGCCACGCGAATACCTGGCCGCGGCCATAGGCCAGCAGCACCCAGGCCGCGGCGAAACCCAAGGCACCGAGCAGCACCAGCCAGGGCGCGAACCAGGCGGCCCGGGGCGGAAGGGGGGGCAATGCGGAAATCGGCGTGCTCGCGGTACGGCCAGGCAGGCAGGCCGCACAGCATACCGTCGGCGCCTCGCTACAATGACTGCCTTGCGCGGTCGCTGGCCGCCACCATGTCGAACCCATGTATTCCCGCAACAGCGAACCCGTCCGTTTCGAACGCGACTGCGCCGCCGTCCTGGTGCCGCAGGGCGAGGCCGTGACCCTGCCTGCGGGCAGCGTCGGCTACATCACCCAGGCGCTGGGCGGCAGCTATACGGTGTTCGTCGAGGGCAACCTGTTCCGGATCGCCGGCCCGGATGGCGACGCCATCGGCAAGCAGCCGCCGGAGCCGCTGCAACTTGCACCGGGCGCCGACGACGAGGCCGTGGAGCAGTTGGTATGGAAGCAGCTGCGCACCTGCTTCGACCCCGAGATCCCGATCAACGTGGTCGACCTCGGCCTGGTCTACGAGGCGGTGGTGTCTGCGCAGGACGACGGCAGCCGGATGGTCGCGGTCAAGATGACCTTGACAGCGCCCGGCTGCGGCATGGGCGAGATCCTGGTCGATGACGTGCGCAGCAAGCTGGAGATGATCCCGACCGTGGCCGAAGCCGATGTCGAACTGGTGTTCGACCCACCGTGGAGCCGGCACATGATGTCCGAGGCGGCGCGGCTGGAAACCGGGATGCTCTGAATCGGCCGGCAGGAAACCTTGTCGAGTCCTGTTTTCCCCGCGCCACGCCGACCGCTGCCTGGCAGGTTCAGGTGGCTGATTCGAAACGATTGGCATCCACATTCTTGCGTACCTTGCGCGGATCCCAGATGCGCCCGTTCATGGCGATATAGACGCCCGACGGCAGCGACTGCACCGCGCCCACGGCGGTGCCGATGTTGAACTCGGCATCCGAGCCGCGGAAGCGCGCAGGGTTGAGCGCGCCGGTGAGCACGATGGTCTTGCCGCTGATCGAGGACAGCACGCGCGCGGTGTCGACCATGCTGTCGGTGCCGTGGGTGACCAGCACGCGTGCTGCGTCCTGGGCCGCGATGGTGTCGCGGATGAGCTCGCGGTCGGGGTCGCAGAGGTGCAGGGAATCCTTGCGCAGGACCGGGATCACCCGGAAGCGGAACGCCACGCCCAGTTCCTCCAGGATGCGGCCGATCTGTGGCTCGCCGACCTGAAAATCCGACTTGTCGTCGAAATACACCTTGTCGATGGTGCCGCCGGTGGTGACGACCAGCAGTTCTTCCATGGGGACCAGTGCCATCGCGATGTCCTCGAACGCGCAATCGCGCCCTTGTCGGCTTGGCGCATTGTAGACGCCCGCCCTTCGCCAGGCGCAGCGCGGGCCGCATGGCGCTGAGCACCTCGTGTGCGCTGCGACAGCGGCGATTGGCCGCGTCGGCTGCCTTGCATCCTCCAGGTCGCACCGGCAGCCGCTAGGGCATGCTGCGATCGCTGCCGCGCCCGCCGAATCGCGCACGCAGCCCGGGCCAGTTCGCGGCCGCGATCACCAGCAGCGCCAGCGCCACCTCGGCCAGCGCATGGCCACGCTCGGCAGGGCGGTCGTATGCCAGCATCACGCCGTGGGAGAACCAGAACAGCCCGAATACCCCGCTCCAGAACGCCGCGACGCGGCTCCCACGCAGCACGACCGCGGCCAGCAGCAGCGGCGGGCCGGCGAACAGCGCCATCGCTGCCAGCGCCTGCGCCTCGTTGCGGAACCAGAGCAAGAACAGCAGCGCCAGAGCGCCCAGCGCCAGCGCCAGCACCAGGCGCGATGCCGGCAGCGTCATCGCGCCAGACCGCGCAGGGCGGGCCTTGGTCCGCCATCGGCAGCTGCGACGTGAGACACCCGCATCCTCATGGCGACAACCGCGCCGCGAGCATCGCGACCCGCCGCCCCAGCGCGCGCGCCAGCTCGGCTTCGTCCTCACTGGGTTGCGGATCGTTGTCTGGCCCTGCGACATGGCTGGCGCCATACGGCGTGCCCCCACCCTGCGTGCGCGAGAGCGCCGGCTCGGTGTAGGGAATCCCGGCGATCACGCAGCCCTGGTGCAGCAGCGGCAGCAGCATCGACAGCAGGGTCGACTCCTGGCCGCCGTGCATCGTGGCCGTCGAGGTGAACACTGCCGCCGGCTTGCCGACCAGGGTGCCGCTGGCCCACTCGGCGCCAAGGCCGTCGATGAAGTGTTTCAGCGGTGCGGCCATGTTGCCGAAGCGGGTCGGGCTGCCGAGCAGCAGGCCGGCGCAGTCGGCGAGGTCGCTACGCTCGACATAGGGCGCGCCGTCCTCCGGCACCGGTGGCGCGGCCGCCTGGGTCAGCGCTGCCACCGGCGGCACCGTGCGCAGGCGCGCCTGCATGCCGTCGACCTCACCAACGCCACGCGCGATCTGCCGCGCCAGTGCCGCTACCGACCCGCCGCGGCTGTAGTAGAGAACAAGGATCTCGGGCATGTGGCCTCCTTGCCCACAGCATACCGTCGACGCGGGTTCCGGCAGGGCAGCACACCCACGCGACTGCCGGCCTCGATGGGGTACCCTCGCGGCGATGGAGCCGCTGGACAGCCTCTACCGATGGACCGAGCGCATGCGCGACCGCGCACGCGCCACCACGTTCGCGCGCTTCCTGTGGCGGAGATTCCTCGATGATCGGCTGTTCGAGGCCGCGGGCGCGCTGGCGTTCACCACGGTGTTCGCGCTGGTGCCGCTGTCGATGGTGATGTTCGGCGTGCTGTCGGCGTTCCCGGTGTTCGACACGCTCAGCAACACCCTCAGCGACTACATCTTCGCCAACTTCGTCCCCAGCTCCGCCAGCGCCATCCAGGGCTACCTGGTGCAGTTCTCGGAGAACACCGGCCAGCTCACCGCGGTGGGCGTGATCGCGCTGGTGGTGTCCCTGCTGGTCACCCTGGTCAGCGTTGAAACCACTTTCAACCGGATCTGGCGGGTGAAATCGGCGCGGCCGAAATTCAGCCGCTTCCTCGTTTACTGGACCGTGCTCACGCTCGGCACGCTGATGGCGGCGGCCAGCTTCGCACTGTCGGCACGCTTCTTCGAGCTCGGGATCTTCCAGAGCGTCTCCGGGCAATGGCTGCAGTCGGCCATCCTGCGGCTCACGCCGACCCTGATCGAGCTGGTGGCGATCGCGACAATCTACCGTGTGGTGCCGCACCGCACGGTGCAGTGGGGGTACGCGTTCGCCGGCGCCTTGATCGCGGTGCTGCTGCTGGAGTTCGCCAAGTGGGCGATCGGCCTCTATCTGGGCAGCTTCAACGCCTACCAGAAGATCTACGGCCAGCTGGCGATGGCACCGATCTTCCTGCTCTGGATCTTCTTCGGCTGGGTATCGATCCTGCTCGGGGCCTCCTTTGCCGCGTCGCTGTCCGCGTTCCGCTACCAGCCCGCGCACATGCGCCTGCCCGAGGGCTACGAGATGTACGGCATCCTGCGCATGCTCGGCCGCTTCAACCATGCCCGGCGCAAGGGCAAGGGCTTGCACAGCCACGAGATCCAGGCGCTGGAGCCGATGCTCACCGATTCGCTGGTGCAACAGCTGCTGGCACAGTTCGAGGGCATCGATCTGGTGCGCCGCGCCGAGACCGGCGAGTGGCTGCTGGCGCGCGACCTCGACGGGGTCACGTTGGCCGAGATCTACCAGGCCAGTGGCCTGCGCGTGCCGATCTCCGAGGCCCGCCTGCCGTGCCGCGACGACGCGCTCGGCGAGGTCGCCATCGGCGTGCTCGACGAGCTGCGCGTGCCGCTGCGCGAGCTGCTCAAGCGCCGGGTCGGCCCCCTGTACGCGACCGGCAAGGATGCGTCGTGATCGCTGCCGTGAAGCGATTACTCTTGGCGTGCGGTCACGCACGTTCCTGCATCGCTGCCATGGCGGGGCATCCACAAGCGGATGCCCCAGCCTCCGCACGCGTTGCGGTAGAGCGCCACGGGATTTCCTGAAACGAGGTCGACTGCAGCCATGACACTCCGCACCCTGATCCTCTGCCTGCTCGTCCCCGTGATCGCCGCCTGCCAGCGCGACGATGCCCCCGACGCGCCGCCCGCGGCCGACATCGCGCCGGCAACGTCCGCGCCCGCCGCGACCATGCACGACGATCGCGCCCGCAGCGAGCCCGAGATACCAACACTCAGGATCGCCACCCTCGACGGCAGCGAATACGACCTCGCCGCGCGTCGCGGCCAGTGGGTGGTGGTCAACTTCTGGGCCACCTGGTGCGCGCCGTGCCTGAAGGAGATGCCCGAGCTGTCCGCGCTCGACGCCATGCGCGAGCACATCGACGTCGTCGGCCTGGCCTACGAGGACATCGAACCAGACGCCATGCGCGCCTTCCTGCAGAAGCATCCGGTGGTCTATCCGATCGCCATCCTCGACACCTACGCACCGCCCGCCGACTTTGCCACCCCGCGCGGCCTGCCCATGACCTACCTCATCGCTCCCGACGGCCGGCTGACGAAGAAATTCCTCGGGCCGATCACCGCGATCGAGATCGAGGCCGCCATCGCTGCCGCCGGAGGCCCCGAGGCGCCCAAGACATGAGTGCCGCACGTTTCCTCGTCAGTGGCCGAGTCCAGGGTGTGTTCTTCCGCGCCAGCACCCGCGAGCAGGCGCAGCGCCGGAGCCTGCGCGGCCACGCCCGGAACCTGCCCGACGGCCGTGTCGAAGTCCTCGCCGCCGGCGAGGACGACGCGATCAATGCGCTGGCACGCTGGCTGCAGCAAGGGCCGCCGATGGCGCAGGTGGCGCGCGTCGAGCGCGAAAGGGCGTCGGAGGACGAGGTTGGGACGGGGTTTGTCGTGGGGTGAGGGGCCGCGATCGAACCGAATCGGAGGTTGCCGAGCATTGTTTACAACCGGCTTGCGGCTTCATAGAATCGTTTCAAACCAGCTTGGCGAGAGGCACCTTGCCTGCCACGCCCCGCGACCGCAAACACCAAGTGCCACGGTGAAAATTTGCGAAGCGGGAAAGAGAGAAGGTGCCACATGATTTCCCGCCTCACGCGTTCACTCCTCTTTTTTGCCATGGCGTTCAGCGCCCTCGGCCTTGCCAGCCCGGTCGCCGCGCTTGTTGTCCGGCATGACGTCCCGGCGGCGGCGTATCTGGGCCGCGAGAGCGACTTCCCGGCCGTCTTCGGTCTCTACCGGACCCACACGGGCCATTGGGACTGCCTGGCTACATTGATCGGCCCTCGTCATGCACTTACTGCGGCCCACTGCACGGACGTAAGCGAGCTGCAGGCGCAGCTCGGCACGGGGAAAGGTGGCTACGCGGTCGAGATCGCGGGGCTGCAGGTCCGCATCGAGGCAGTCATCCAGTACCAGGTTTCAGGCGCCGACCCGGCACCTGACCTTGCGCTTCTGCGGCTGGAGCGGTCCGTGACTCACATACAGCCCATCGGCCTGCTGCGCGACGGCAACGAGGTGGGACGAGTGGTCCAGATACCGGGTTGGGGCGGTACCGGCACCGGCCAGACCGGGGCGGGGCCTTCCGACGGCCTTTTTCGAGTGGCTGAAAACAGGGTGGATCGCGCAGAAAACGGACGCCTGTATTGGACGTTTGACGATCCGGCCCAAGGCAAGGCGCTGACACTGGAGGGGATAAGTGGCCCGGGAGACAGTGGCGGGCCGGCTCTCGTGCGTACGCCTAGGGGGTGGTCCATTGCCGGAGTCAGTTCCGCGCAGCGCACGATGGATGGGCCTGAAGGTGTTTACGGCGTCGAGGAGGTGTTCGTGCGTGTTTCCGACTTCGTGGACTGGATTCAGACAGAGCTCGCCAATTCGGGCAAGTGATCCGCGGGCAACATCGGCACGCGCGGGTTGGATCCGCGCTACTGCCCGCAAGCCGACGCCTGCTTACCCACCCACCGTATCGTCGTATAGCGCGATCGGCTTCAGCGACCCGTATTTTTCCTTACCGGGCTTCCCCTGCAACGGTGGGAACACCGGCTTCTGCTCAGGCACGTGGGTGTCCGGCAGGCGGTCGAGGAGGTGGCGGATCAGGGTGAGGCGGCCGCGTTTCTGGTCGTTGAAGTCGACCAGAGTCCACGGCGCGTGCGGGGTGTGCGTGGCCTGGAGCATGGCTTCGCGGGCGCGGGTGTAGTCGTCGTACTTGTCGCGGGCGGCGACGTCGATGGGGGAGAGCTTCCAGGCCTTGAGCGGGTCGTGCAGGCGCTCGGCGAAGCGCTCCTCCTGCTGCGCCTGGTCGGTAGCGAGCCAGTACTTGCATAGCAAGATCCCGTCATCGACCAGCAGCTTCTCGAACACCGGCGCCTGTTCCAGGAAGGCCCGCACCTGCGCCTCGCTGGCGAAGCCCATGACCTTTTCCACGCCGGCGCGGTTGTACCAGCTGCGGTCGAACAGCACGATCTCGCCTTTTGATGGCAGGTGCGCGACGTAGCGCTGGAAGTACCACTCGCCCTGTTCGCGCTCGCTGGGCTTGGGCAGCGCGACCACCCGGTGCTGGCGGGTGTCGAGGTATTCGGTGATGGCCGTGATGCTGCCACCCTTGCCGGCGGTGTCGCGACCTTCCAGGACCACCACGATGCGCTGGCCGGTGTGCCGCGCCCAGCGCGCCATCGCCACCAGTTCGTGCTGCATCGGCTCCAGCAGCTGCTCATAGTCCTTGCGCTTGAGTGGTTTCATCGCGTGCTCTCCGTAGGGTGGCCTTGGCCCACCGCGTCCTGCGTCGTGCCGGCAGTGATGCCATGGATGTCGATGGTGGGCCGGGGGGCCACCCTAGCGTTTGTGCGCGGCCATGCCGCGGGCGACTTCCAGCAGGGCGCCCTGCTGGCGGGTACTGAGCGTGCGGTAGGCGGCGAGCAGGTCGTGCTCGCCCTTGGTGCGCGCAGGGTCGAAGGTGCTGGCGAGCTCGGCCAGCAGCGCGCCGGCGGGTACACCGAAGGTGCGTGCCAGCGCGTCGAGCTGTTCGCGGCCGGGCAGCTTCTCCCCGCGCATCCACGCCGACACCGTGGCCACGCCGGCGCGGGGAATGGCGGTGGCGAGTTCGGCGGTGGTGAGGCCGCGCGCCTTCATCAGCAAGCGCAGGGTCTGGTCGATGGCCATGCCGTTCTCCTTGGGGACGTCCAGGATCCAGCGCCCGCGCATCCCGGTGCAGGCGGTCGGGTTACATCCGCGGCCGGAGGGTCGCGAGGTTGCAGGGCCGGGTGCGCGCGTCGAGCTGGGCGCGGATGATCTTCTCCCATGCCGTCCGGCAGGCCGAGGTCGAGCCGGGCAGGCAGAACACGAAGGTGCCATTGGCCAGCCCGGCAAAGGCGCGCGACTGCAGCGCCGAGGTGCCGATTTCCTCCACGCTGATCGCGCGGAACTGCTCGCCGAAGCCCGGCATCAGCTTGTCCAGCAGCGGCATCAGCGCCTCCGGCGTGGAATCACGGCCGGTGAAACCGGTGCCGCCGGTGACCAGCACTCCGTCCACGCACGGGTCCGCGATCCACTGCGATACCAGCGCACGGAGCAGGTAGAGGTCGTCGGGCAGCAGCGCACGCGAAAACAGGCGATGGCCTTCCGCCTCCAGCGCCGCGACGAGGTAGTCGCCGGAAGTGTCGTTGTCCGCGCTGCGTGTGTCGGACACGGTCAATACGCAGAGAGACAGCGGGAGCAAGTCGGCGGCGGTGGTCGTCATGCGCCTAGTCTAAGGCGGCGGGCGTCAGGCCCTGGCGCTGGCGTTCGGCCATGCGGGCGGCGAGGGCGGCGAAGTCATGAGCGAAGGCGCGCATGTCGAACAGCCCGGAGTTGGACCTGCGCGTCGCCAGCTGGCGACGCAGCCCAGCCAGCCGCTGCGGGTCGTTGCCGAGCAACGTGGCCAGCGCAACATAGGCATCGTCGTCGGCGACGTTCAGCGCCTCCAGGCCGAGGTGTTGGTTGAGGCTGCCGGCGACGCGTGCGGCGAAGGTGTCGCCGGGCCGGGTCAGCACCGGGCAGCCGGCCCAAAGCGCGTCGGAAGCGGTGGTGTGGGCGTTGTAGGGATTGCTGTCGAGGAACAGGCCGGCCAGCTGCAGCCGCGCCAGATAGTCGGCGTGCGGTTGCTTGGCCATGAACACCAGCCGCTGTGGGTCGATGCCGGCCTCGTGCGCGGCCTGGCGCAGGCGGGCGTCGGCAAGGCCGGGCCCGGACAGCAGCCACAGCACGCTGCCGGATACGCGGCGGAGCACGTCCAGCGCGCGCGCGAAGCTCGCCGGATTGGTCTTGTAACTGTTGTTGAAACAGCAGAACACCACGCCGGCCGCTGGCAACCCGCATGACTCGCGTGTGGGCGGCGGCGGCAGCGGGCGGGCGTTGTCGGATGGCTGGAAGCAGCGCGGCAGGCGCGCCACGGCCTCGGAGAAATGTGGTGCCAGTGCTTGCGGCAGCACGAAGTGGTCGGCGAGCACATAGTCCATCCACGGCGCGCCTGAGGTGCCGGGGTAGGCCAGCCAGTTGACCTGCAGCGGCGCCGGTCGCATCGCCAGCACCGCCGGCACGCCACCACCCCCCCATCCGCGTAGGTCGAATAACACGTCGATGCCCGCGTCGCGGATGCGTGCGGCGACCTGCGCGTGGGGCAGATTGGAGGCGTCATGCAGTGTGGTGG
>JALZMP010000130.1 GCA_030858145.1 Pseudomonadota bacterium | reverse complement strand
CCCCTGTCGCGGCTGAAGCCGCTCCTACAATCGAGGCAAGCGTCTTCAGGAGAATCCCCGCATGCCATGGATGATCTACGGCGCCAACGGCTACACCGGCCGCCTCATTGCGCAGGAAGCCAAGGCGCGCGGACTGTCGCCGATCCTGGCCGGGCGCAGCGCCGAGGTCGAGACGCTGGCGGACGAACTGGGCGTGGCGCATCGGCGCTTTGACCTCAACGACGCCGGCGCGTTGCGCGCCGGACTCGAAGGCATCGGCCTGGTACTGCATTGCGCCGGGCCGTTCTCCGCGACCAGCGCACCGATGCTGGAGGGCTGCCTTGCCGCCGGCGCGCACTACCTGGACATCACCGGCGAGATCGACGTGTTCGCGCACTGTGACGCGCAGGACGCGCGAGCGCGCGAGCGCGGCATCGTGATGCTGCCGGGTGCGGGCTTCGACGTGGTGCCGACCGATTGCCTGGCGGCGATGCTCAAGCGCGACCTGCCCTCGGCCACGCACCTCGTGCTGGCGTTCGAGGCCGGCGGCGGGCCGAGCCCAGGCACGGCGAAGACCAGCGTCGAAGGGCTCGGCAAGGGCGGCCGCGTGCGGATAGACGGCGAGGTGCGCCACGTGCCGCTGGCGTGGAAGACGCGAGAGTTCGTCCGCGACGGCCAGCCGCGGTTGGCGATGACGATCCCCTGGGGCGACGTCTACACCGCGCAAGTCAGCACCGGCATCGACAACATCGAGGTCTACATGGCGGTGCCGCCAGCCACGGTGTCGCGCCTGCGCCGACTGCGGATGCTCGGGCCGCTGCTGGATACGCGCCTGGTGCAGGGTTTCCTCAAGCGCGGCGTGGCGCGCTCGGTGCGCGGTCCGTCCGACGAGAAGCGTGCGCGCACCGTGACCCATGTCTGGGGCGAGGTGCGTGGGCCGGACGGCGCTGAAGCCGAGCGCCACCTGATGGTGCCGAACGGCTACACGCTGACCGTGACCGCGTCGCTGGGCATCGTCGAATCCCTGCTGCGTGGCACCGATGCTGCGGGTTACCGCACGCCGTCGCAGCTGATGGGCGCGGAGTACGTGCTGTCGTTGCCGGGCGTGGCCTTCGCCGGGAACGCATGACCATGCCGACGACGCCACCGGCACCGCGCAGCTGCCTGTTTGCGCAAGGCGACCGCAGCCGCGCGCTCGCGACAAAGCTTGGCGCCTTCATGGAGGAGCACATGCTGCCGGCCGAGGCCGCATTCGCCGCCTGGGACGCCGATCCCGCGACGCGGTGGACGGTGCCGCCGCTGCTGGAGACGCTGAAGGCGCGGGCGCGCGAAGCCGGCCTCTGGAACCTGTTCCTCGGCAAGCCTGCATCGCCGGACGAGGCGCACGGCGACGCGCTCAGCAACCTCGACTACGCGCCGCTGGCCGAATGCATGGGGCGCTCGCTGATCGCGCCGGAAATCTTCAACTGCAGCGCGCCGGACACCGGCAACATGGAGCTGCTGGCGCAGTTCGGCAGCGCCGAACAGCAGGCGCGCTGGCCGCAGCCCCTGCTCGACGGCTGCATCCGCTCCGCGTTCGCGATGACCGAGCCCGGAGTCGCGTCGTCGGACGCCACCAACATCGCCATGCGCTTCGTGCGCGACGGCGATGACTACGTGCTCGACGGCCGCAAGTGGTGGACGACCGGCGCCGGCGACCCACGCTGCGCGCTGCTGGTGGTGATGGGTGTAACCAATCCCGACGCGTCGCCGCATCGCCGCCAGTCGATGCTGCTGGTACCGATGGACACGCCGGGGATCACCGTCGAACGCCCGCTCAGCGTGTTCGGTTACGACGATGCGCCGCACGGCCACGTCGAACTGCGCTTCGACCGCGTCCGCGTCCCTGCCGCCAACCTGCTGCATGCCGAAGGCAGCGGCTTCGAGATCGCGCAGGCGCGCCTCGGTCCGGGCCGCATCCACCACTGCATGCGCCTGGTCGGTCTCGCGCAGCGCGCATTGGAAGCCATGGTCGAACGCACACGCAGCCGGATCGCATTCGCGCAACCGATCGGCGCGCACGGGATGGCGCAGGACATGATCGCGACCTCGCGCTGCGAGGTCGAACAGGCACGGCTGCTGACCCTGCATGCGGCCACGTCACTGGACGCAGCAGTTGGCGCGGGCGCGCGTGATCCGGTCGCGCGCGACCGCATCGGCCGTGACTCCATCGGAATGATCAAGATCGTCGCCCCGCGCATGGCCTGCGCGGTGATTGACCGCGCCATCCAGCTGCATGGCGCCGGTGGGCTGTCGCAGGACCATTTCCTCGCCCGGGCCTACGCCGCGGCGCGCGCCCTGCGCCTCGCGGACGGGCCGGACGAGGTGCACATCGCCGCACTGGCGCGCTCGATGCTGAAGGGCTGAGGCGATGGCGGACGCCTCCTTCGCGCTCCCCGAAGCCGCGCTCGCAGACTATCTTGCACGGCATGTCGAAGGTTTCCGCAGGCCGCTGACCGCGACCAAGTTCAAGGGCGGCCAGTCGAACCCCACCTACCTGGTCGAGGCCGCGAGCGGCCGCTACGTGCTGCGCCGCAAGCCGCCCGGCACGCTGCTGCCGTCGGCCCACGCCGTCGACCGCGAGTTCCGCGTGCTGCGTGCGTTGGGCGACAGCGCGGTGCCTGTGGCGCGCGCGTTGCACCTGTGCGAAGACACCTCGGTCATCGGCACGATGTTCTACCTCATGGAACATGTCGATGGCCGCGTGTTCTGGGACCCGGCCTTGCCCGAACTCGACGAGCGCCAACGCAGCGCCTGTTACGACGCCCTCATCACGACCCTCTCGGCCCTGCATGCAGTCGACGTCGATGTGGCAGGCCTGTCCAATTTCGGCAAGCCCGGCAATTATTTCGCGCGACAGCTGGCACGCTGGAGCGGGCAATACCGGGCCAGCGAAACGCAGCCCATCGCGGCGATGGACACCCTGATCGCGGAACTGCCGCGCCAGTGTCCCCCAGATGATGGTCGCACCGCCCTCGTGCATGGCGATTACCGTATCGACAACCTGATGTTCGCCCACGATGGCCCGCGCATCCTTGCGGTGATGGATTGGGAGCTTTCGACGCTCGGCCATCCGCTCGCCGATCTCTGCTATCTCTGCATGGCACTGCGGCTGCCGGCACAACCGCCGCTGCCGGGCCTGGCGGGCAAGGCGCGCGCCCCGCTCGGCATTCCCGACGAAGGGGCGCTGCTGCGCCGTTACAGCGAATGCAGCGGCACGCGCGTCGATGCTGACTGGCCGTTCGTGCTCGCCTTCAGTTTCTTCCGGCTCGCGGCGATCGCCCAGGGTGTCGCCAGGCGTGCGCAGCAGGGCAACGCCTCGAGCGACCAGGCCGCGCAGGCCGGGCGCATGGCCGCTTTGCTGGCGCGGATGGGTGTGCAGGCACTGAGATGACGCGTACGCGTGGCGCTCACTGCAGCGCTGGATGAGCAAATGCGCGGAAGCCGACGAGCCGTCGCGTAAAATGCCGCGATGGATGTCTCCCACCTGCTCGACGGCCTCAACGACGCCCAGCGTGAGGCGGTGTCGGCGCCGCCGGGGCATTACCTGGTGCTGGCCGGCGCCGGCAGCGGCAAGACCCGGGTACTGACCCAGCGCATCGCCTGGTTGCACGAGGTCTTCGCGGTGCCGGTGCACGGGATCTTCGCGGTCACCTTCACCAACAAGGCGGCCGGCGAGATGCGCCACCGCGCCGACGTGCTGCTGCGCCAGGCCGGTGCGGGGCAGGGCTCGCGCGGGCTGTGGATCGGCACCTTTCACGGCCTCGCCCATCGCCTGCTGCGCCTGCACTGGCAGGACGCGAAGCTGCCGGAAGGCTTCCAGATCCTCGACAGCGACGACCAGCTGCGCCTGGTCAAGCGCGTGACCCAGCAACTGGAGATCGACCAAGCGCGTTTCCCGCCGCGCCAGACCGCCTGGTGGATCAATGCGCAGAAGGACGAGGGCCGCCGGCCGCAACACATCCAGCAGCAGCGCGACGAGTGGTCGGAGGTGATGCTGCGCAGCTACGCGCTGTACCAGGAGCGCTGCGACCGCGCCGGCCTGGTCGACTTCGCCGAGATCCTGCTGCGCGCGCACGAGCTGCTGCGCGACACGCCGGCGCTGCTGGCGCATTACCGCCAGCGCTTCGGCCAGATGCTGGTCGACGAGTTCCAGGACACCAACAGCATCCAGTACGCTTTCGTGCGCGTGCTTGCCGGCGACAGCGGCCAGGTGTTCGTGGTCGGCGACGACGACCAGGCGATCTATGGCTGGCGCGGCGCCAAGGTCGAGAACGTGCAGAAGTTCCTGCACGACTTCACAGGCGCCAGCACCATCCGCCTGGAGCAGAACTACCGGTCGACGGCGAACATCCTCGACGCCGCCAACGCGGTGATCGCGCACAACCCTGCGCGCCTGGGCAAGCGGCTGTGGACCGATGCGGGCGGCGGCGATCCAGTCGACCTCTACGCCGCCTACAACGAGATCGACGAGGCGCGCTACGTGCACGAGCGCATCGCGCAGTGGGTGCGCGAGGGCGGCAGCTACGGCGACTGCGCCATCCTTTACCGCAGCAATGCGCAGTCGCGGATGTTCGAGGAGACCCTGCTGGGCGGGCAAGTGCCTTACCGGGTCTACGGCGGCGTGCGCTTCTTCGAGCGCGCCGAGGTCAAGGACACCCTGGCCTACCTGCGCCTGGTGGCGAACCGCGACGACGACGCGGCCTTCGAGCGGGCGGTCAATACGCCGCCGCGCGGCATCGGCGAGCGCACGCTCGACGAGGTGCGCAGGCGCGCGCGCGCAGAAGGCCTGTCGCTTTGGGCGGCTGCCCTGCGCGAGTCGCAAGGCGATGGGCTGTCGGCGCGGGCGCGCAATGCGCTGGCCGGCTTCCATGCCCTGGTCGAGGCGCTGGCGGGCGACGTCCCGGAACTGCCGCTGAAGGACAAGATCGACCACGTGCTGCTGCGCTCGGGCCTGCGCGAGCACTATGACCGGGAGTCGAAGGGCGCGGTCGATTCGCGGGTCGACAACCTCGACGAACTGGTCTCGGTCGCTTCGCGCTTCGTCAAGGGCGACGAGGAGGTGCTTGCCGGCGAAGAGCAGGCGGCGCTGTCCGAGCTGGTCGCCTTCCTCGCCTATGCCGCGCTCGAGGCCGGCGAGGGACAGGCGCAGGCGGGCGAGGACGGGGTGCAGCTGATGACCCTGCACAGCGCCAAGGGGCTGGAGTTCCCGCTGGTGTTCCTGGCCGGGCTGGAGGAGGGGCTGTTCCCCAACGCGCGCTCGGTCGAGGAGGACGGCCGGCTGGAGGAGGAGCGGCGCCTGGCTTACGTCGGCATCACCCGTGCGCGCCAGAAGCTGGTGCTCAGCCACGCCGAGACCCGGCGCCTGCACGGCCAGGACATGTACGGCATTCCTTCGCGCTTCCTGCGCGAGATTCCGGCTGCGCTGCTGCACGAGGTCCGGCCCAAGGTGCACGTGCCGCGTAGCACGCAGCTGGCGAGCCCACGGCACTTCGGACACGCGGTGGTCGCGGAGTCCGTGGGCGTCCGGCTCGGCCAGCAGGTCACCCATGCCAGCTTCGGCAGCGGCACGGTGACCGAGATCGAGGGCGCCGGTGCGCACGCCCGGGTGCAGGTCAATTTCGATGAGGCCGGCAGCAAGTGGCTGGTGCTGGCGTATGCCAACCTGCAGCTGGGCTAGGCATCTGTTGCGCGATACATCGTTCCCGCGGTTGACGTGGAACCCGCGTTCCCAATCGAGCCAGGTGCGCCGGAAACCGCTCGACTACCTTCAGGTCAACGCTTTGACCGCGACTTCGCGGGTTTCGGGGCCGGGCCCGGATCGAGTCCGTCGAGAAGCTGCTGCAGCTTCACCGTCTCCAGCCGGCCATCGCCGTTGATGTCGAGCGAGGCGGTCGCGCGTGCGCCGATGCGTTCGCGGCCGAGGTAGGTTTCGCTGCCGACCTCGAGCAGCTTGCGATCGCTGCACAGTGCCGGAGCGAAGTAGAGCAGGCTGGTACCCGAACGCCGCCAAGGGCTGCCGGGGAAGAACTTGCTCACCATCGCACTGTCGAGCTTCACGGCGATCTGTTTGGCCTCGATGGCGGTGCAGATGCCGATGCCGATGTCATAGGCCATGGTGCTGGCTCCCGGACACCCGGCTATGGCAATTGCGGCCGTGGTCGCGGTCAGACATGCACGGAGGTCACCGACGCCGTCAGCCTGGATTCGAGCAGCAGCATCTTCAGCCGTGATTCGATCATCGGCTGGTCCTTCATTCGCGGCGGCGCCGACAGCGAGTACACGTCCTTCATGCCGTAGGCGGTGCGCCGCGACTGTCGGCTGACGCTGATGTCGCTGGACTCGCAGGCACGCGACCACAGCACGCGCAACGCGTCGGGGCCGATGCTCTGGCCGTCGACGAGGTGCATCTTGAAGAACTCGACATGGTTGTTCACGTGCGGCGTGTCCGGGTGATATGCATCGAGTATGCGCCTTTTCCGCCACCTGCCCCGGATCGTGGCGTCAGGGCGCTGTACAGGCGCTTGGGTGCTTCCATCGTGCCCACGCAGGGCTGCGGCCGCCACGCAAGCCCGGTTCACGCCTCGACGGAAGCGTCGTAATCGAGCTCCGGGCCGGCGGGCACGATGCCGGTGGGATTGATGTCGGCGTGGCTCTGGTAGTAGTGGCGCTTGATGTGGTCGAAATCCACCGTTCCGCGCACGCCGGGGTGCTGGTAGAGCCGGCGGGTATAGGCCCACAACGCGGGATAGTCGACGAGCCGGCGCAGGTTGCACTTGAAGTGGCCGTGGTAGACCGGATCGAAGCGCAGCAGGGTGGTGAACAGCCGCCAGTCGGCCTCGGTGGGCGTGTCACCACACAGCCAGCGGCGCTCACCCAATACGCCCTCGAGCCAGTCGAGGGTCTCGAACACCGGCGCAACCGCCTCGTCGTAGGCCTGCTGCGACTTGGCGAACCCGGCCTTGTAGACGCCGTTGTTGAGGTACTCGTAGATGCGGCTGTTGAGCGCGTCGATCTCGCTGCGGAGTTGCTCCGGGTAATAGTCGCCTTGCTTGGCGCCGACGGCGTCGAAGGCACGGTTGAACATGCGCAGGATGTCGGCGGACTCGTTGTTGACGATGCGGTGGGTGCGCTTGTCCCATAGCACCGGCACGGTGGCGCGGCCGCTGTAGGTGCCGTCGCTGGCGGCGTAGAGCTGCCACATGTAGCGCGCACCATTGACCTCGTCGGGAACCACCCCGGGGCCGTCGTCGAAGGTCCAGCCGTTGTCGGCCATCAGCCAGTGGGTGACCGACATGCCGACGATCTCCTGCAGGCCCTTGAGCTCGCGCAGGATCGTGGTGCGGTGGGCCCAGGGGCAGGCGCGGGAGATGTAGAGGTGGTAACGACCGGGCTCGGCCTTGAAGCCCCCGTCGCCGGCCGGACCGGGTTCGCCATCGTGGGTCACCCAGTGGCGGAACTTCGACGACGGCCGGCGCATGCGGCCGTCGTCATCGGTCCAGGAGGCGTCTTCGCTTTGCCAGCTTCCATCGACCAGTACACCCATTCGTTTTTCCTGATGCTCGTGCAGACGGCATAGACAGGATGGCGTCGCCGTCGTGAAGGCTGCGTCCGGTCCATCCGCCCGCGCGCCCTGGCGCAGCCAATGGCGGTGCAGGCTACAGGCAGGCGCAGTCGTGCGCGAATCGTTTCTAGTCGCGGATGTGAAAACCCGGCGACTCGTTGATCGAGCCGTCGGCCTCCAGCACGGCATGGCGCTTGCCGGCGTGGTCAACGATCACGGAGATCGGATCGAGGAACATGGGACGACGCACGAACTTCAGCGTCCAATGAAACTGCTCCAGCGTTTCCAGGGCCTTCGCCTGCGCAGGCGTCAACGCCGCACGCAGGGTTGCGATGTCCAGCGGTTCCGGTTTGCGGCGTTCGCGGCCGTACATGGCGACCATATCCCTGGGGAAACGCGGCAATTCTGGCGCAGCCCGTTTGGACGCGACGTGAACCGGGCAGGACAGCCGTTCAGGCCAGCCCTAGGTGCTGGACGAGGATCCCCGTACCGATGGCGACCAGCAGCACGCCGCCGAGGAGTTCCGCACGCCTGCCGGCCAGCCTGCCCAGCACGTGCCCGAGGAGGATGCCCGCGGTGACCATCACCAGCGTGGTCAGTCCGATGACGGCGGCGACCGGCACGATGTTGACGTCGAGGAAGGCGAGGCCCACGCCGACCGCCATGGCGTCGATGCTGGTGGCAAAGCCGGTGGCGGCCAGCGCCCAGAAGCCATGCCGCTTGGGCAGCGGCCGGGCGTGCGCAGGGTTGTCGCCGCGGGTGCCCAGCCAGATCATGCGCAGGCCCAGACCGCCCAGCAGCGCGAACCCGATCCAGTGGTCCCACTGGGTGACGTAACGGGCCGCCACCGCGCCCAAGGCCCAGCCCGCCAGCGGCGTCAGGCCCTCGATCGCGCCGAAGATCAAGCCCACGCGCAACGCGTCGCGCAGCCGCGGGCGCTGCATCGCCGCGCCCTTGCCCACGGCCGCGGCAAAGGCGTCGGTCGACATCGCGAGCGCAAGCAGCAGGATCGAAAGCGGATGCATGGGATGGGCCGGCGGGCTTGGCGACGACGGCGCACCGGCACGCCCAAGCTGGCGTTGCGCCGCTGCGCCGATGGTCTCGCCAACCCGGAACGGTGGCCCGCGCCACGGCCGCTTGCAGGGCCGAGCATGTTGACGCGGACGCTTCGCGCTGCGGCAGGCGCAGCAGGAAGCCGGCTACTCCCCAAAGGGACCGCGATGGTAGCAGTGGCCCGGTGGGAGCGACCATGGCCGCGATTCGCTTGCCAGGCAAGGCATCTCGGCCATGGCCACTCCCACAAGACCGCAACGCACGTTTGTGGATCGGATGGCCTATGTGTTGCGACCGCCGTATTCGTCTGGTTCGACCGCGTGTGCGGTACGCGATCTGGTAGGTGTCGCCACCGGCCGACGCGGCGGCGTGATCCCCATCGACAGGTAGACGCTGGTCAGCGTATCGATGCCGAAGTCCGCCGGTTTGACCCAGGCCACCGGCATGAAGATCAGGCCGCCGCCGACCGGGATCGGCGCGGTCGGCACCAGCACGGTGAAGTAGAGGCGGCCATCGATGGATTGCGGTTCCGGATTGGGCAGCAGGCCGAGCACCGCGACTCCGTCGCCGCCGAAGAAGCACCAGACCGGGCTCATCGCCGCGATGTCGGCCTCCTGGCGGTCGCCGATCACCGACACGAAGCGGTCGGCGAGGTTGTAGACGCTGCCGACCAATGGGATGCGGCGCAGGGTGCCGTCGACCAGCGCCTTGAACGGCGCCTTCAACCGCGACTGCACCACCAGCCCCAACACATAGACCAGCATCACCACCAGCAGGGTGCCGAAGAGGTAGGCGAGCAAGGGGTGGGCGACGTAGGCATCGCCGAACACGGTGAACGAGCGCCCGAACAGACTGCTCGGCCCCAGGACGCGGTTGGCGATACCGACCAGCCAGCCGACCAGGATCAGGGTCAGCGCCAGCGGCAGCACCGCCAGCAGGCCGGTCAGCCAGGTCGCGAAAAGGGGTTTGAGCGGTTGTCGTGGTGCCATGCGGGCAGGGGCGTGCGGACGTGCCTCATCCTAACCGCCGCACGTCACCGGTGCAGGGCGTGTTGATTCGGGTTTACAGGCGCTGGCGATGCAGGTGCGATGGGGTGCCGCGGCGCTCACCACTCGAACAGCTTGTAGTACACCGGCGAGATGCCATCGCGCTCGCGGTCGACGATGCCGTCGCCGTCGCGGTCGTAGAGGTAGTAGGTGGGTCCACGCGAAGGCACCACCTTGAGCGCGCGCAGGCGGCCGTCGACGCGGAACTCGGTGACCACGTCGCCATTGGACTCGGTGCGTGTGGTCTCCACCGCGCCGGGCGGAATCTGGGCCGCAGAATCGGCGCCGAGGGTGGCGCAGGCCGGCAGCAGCAACACGGTGCACAGGGCGGCTGTCAGGGCCAGGGCGGCGGTCTGTTTCATGGCGGTCTCCGGCGGCGGTCGCGTGGGAGAGGAGTGTACGTCCGGCCCGCGTCCTTGCCAGGTGACGCCGGCCGCCGCGTGAGCGCGGGTACACTGGCTCGATGCCGCGCCTGGTCCTGATCGACGGTTCCTCCTACCTTTACCGCGCCTTCCACGCGCTGCCGCCGCTGTCCAACGCGGAAGGAGAGCCCACCGGCGCGCTGTTCGGCGTAGTCAACATGCTGCGCGCGCACCTCAAGGAGCAGCCGGACTACATCGCCTTCGTCGCCGATGCTCCCGGCCCGACCTTCCGCGACGCGCTCTACGCCGACTACAAGGCCACCCGCGCGCCGATGCCCGACGACCTGCGCGCCCAGGTCGAGCCTCTGCAGCGGCTCGTCGAGGCGCTCGGCCTGCCACTGCTATGCGTGGACGGCGTCGAGGCCGACGACGTGATCGGCACGCTGGCCGTACAGGCCGCGGCCGAGGGCATCGACGTCACCATCTCCACCGGCGACAAGGACTTCGCCCAGTTGGTGCGCGACGAGGGCGGCGTCCGCATCGCGCTGGTCAACACCATGAGCGGCAGCCGCCTGGACAGCGAGGCGTCGGTGGTCGACAAGTTCGGTGTGCGCCCGGACCGCATCGTCGACCTGCTGGCGCTGATGGGCGACAGCATCGACAACGTGCCCGGCGTGGACAAGTGCGGACCCAAGACCGCCGCCAAGTGGCTGGCCGAGTACGGCTCGCTGGACGGCGTGATCGACCACGCCGACGACATCAAGGGCAAGGTCGGCGACAACCTGCGCGCGGCGGTGGATCGACTGCCGCTGAACCGCGAGCTGGTCACGATCAGGACCGATGTCGCGCTCG
>JALZMP010000108.1 GCA_030858145.1 Pseudomonadota bacterium | reverse complement strand
GCCTTCGGTGGCCTCGACAATGCCGAGCGCGCGCTGTCGCTCGTGCGCCACGCCGGCATACCCGGTGCGCGCCTGCTGGCCGGCAGCGTCAGCGGCAGCCCGTTGTGGCGGCTACGGGTCGGTCCGGTCGATCCTGGCCAGGTCGCGGAACTGAGCGCGCGCGTGGCAGGTCTGGGGTTCGGCATGCCGCAGGTGGTGCGGGAGTAGCGATGCCTGCAGCGGCCGTGGCAAGCGAGCGCCGTGCCGCGCCTGGCGCTGCCACCACAGCAGGCGCCTGCACCGTGGGCGGCCGGTCGTGCCGAGGCACTAGACTGCACCGATCCTTCTGCTTGCTTCCTGGCCCGCATGGGCCAGTTTCCCGGAGTCCCGTTGTCGATGAATGTTTCGTTTCCCGCGCGCGCCGCCGTGCTCGCCGTGCTCACCACCACCGCGATTGGCCTGGCCATCGCCCAGGCCCCGCAACCGGTGCCTGCATCCGCGCCGCCTGTGGCATCGAGCGACGCGCTGCCGGTGCCGCCGCCGCCGGCCGTGGTCGGCGAAGCCTGGCTGCTGATGGATTACGCCACCGGCCAAGTCCTGGCCGGCGAGAACCCCGAGCAGCGCGTGCAGCCGGCGAGCATCACCAAGGTGCTGACCAGCTACGTGATCGCGGCGGAGATGAAGGCCGGCAAGGTCAAGCCCACCGACCCGGTGATGATGAGTGAAAACGCCTGGCGCAGCGGCGGCGCCGGTACTGACGGCAGCTACAGCGGCTTCGAGGTCAACAAGACCGCAGCGCTGATCGAGATGGAAAAGGGCATGGTGGTGCAGTCCGGCAACGACGCCGCGATCGCGCTCGCCGAGCACGTGGCCGGATCGGAGGACGCCTTCGCCGCGCTGATGAACGCCTACGCCAAGCGCATCGGCATGGCGAACTCCAACTTCGTCAATTCACACGGGCTGTCGGACCCGGACCACTACTCGACGCCGCGCGACCTGGCCCTGCTTGGCCGCGCCATGGTGCGCGACTTCCCCGAGGAGTACGCCTACAACAAGATCAAGGAATATACGGTTGGCCCGATCACCCAGCGCAACCGCAACCTGCTGCTGTGGCGCGACCCCAGTGTCGACGGTATCAAGACCGGCCACCACTCCGCCGCCGGCTACTGCCTGATGGCATCGGCCCAGCGTGGCGACCAGCGCCTGATCAGCGTGGTGATGGGCTCGAGCTCGGAAAAGCAGCGCGCCACCGATTCGCTGGCCCTGCTCAACTGGGGCTTCCGCTTCCACGAGACCCACAAACTCTATGACCCAGGCAAAGCGATCGCCACGCCCAAGGTCTGGAAGGGCCAGGCCGACGAAGTGCGACTGGGTGTCGCCCGCCCGCTGCTGGTCAGCATGCCGCGCGGCAGGTACGACCAGCTCAAGCCGACGATGGACGTGCCCAGGTCCCTGGTCGCGCCAATCGCCAAGGGCCAGGCGGTGGGCAACGTACGCATCTCGCTCGACGGCAAGGTGGTCGCGCAGGCGCCACTGATGGCCATCGATGGCGTCGAGCAGGGCGGCTTCTTCAAGCGCCTGTGGCACGAATTGCTGATGTGGTGGGAGTCGGTCTGAGCTGCGAATGGAGATTCAGTCCGACAACCCGGAACACGGCTTCCAGTTCCCCGGCGATTTCGAGATCACGGCGATGGGACCGGCCTCTGCGGGCCTGGAAACCGAACTGCCGACCCTGCTGCGCGCCGCTGGCATCAGCGTGCGCGAGGAGAGCGTGTCCACGCGCGCCTCGAGCGGTGGCAAGTACGTGTCGGTCAAGCTCAGTTTCCGCGCCAACTCGCGCGAGGACTACGACGCCGCGCACGCGGCGCTGTGCGCGCACCCGGAAGTGAAGTGGACACTGTGAGGCGCAAGGGGAGGAAGCAGGCATGAGCGCGCGTGACTGCCTGGTCCGCGACCTCGGCCGCCAGTCCTACACGCCGGTGTGGCGCGCGATGCAGCGCTTCACCGATGCCCGCGGCGAGGACACGGCCGACGAGCTGTGGCTGGTCGAGCACGAGCCGGTGTTCACCCTCGGCCAGGCCGGCAAGCCCGAACACGTCCTGATGCCCGGCGACATCCCGGTGCTGCAGGTCGACCGCGGTGGCCAGGTGACCTACCACGGCCCCGGCCAGCTGGTGGTCTATCCACTGCTCGACCTCAGGCGGCTCAAGCTCGGCGTGCGCGAGTACGTGCAGCGGATCGAGCGGGCGGTGATCGACACCCTGGGCACCTGGGACATCGTTGCCGCCAGGCGCGACGGCGCGCCGGGGGTCTACGCCGATGGCGCCAAGGTCGCCGCACTCGGCATCCGCGTCCGCCGCGGCTGCAGCTTCCACGGCCTGGCCTTCAACGTGGCGATGGACCTCGAGCCCTTTCGACGCATCAACCCCTGCGGTTTCCAGGGGCTGCAGGTGACCTCGGTGCAGGACCTGGGCGGACCGTCCAGCACCGATGCCGTGAAACCGGTATTGCTGGATGCCCTGGCCGCGCAGTTCGGCCTCGATCTGCAGGCCACGCTGCAGTTGCCGGAATGCCTGCAGGCCGCCTGAGCGTCTTTCCGCCAGCAGCCATCGTCTAGAATGCCCCCATGAGCCTGCCCACCCCCCGCGCGATTCCGCTGCAGGTCGTTTCCACGGCTGGCCCTGCGCCGCTCGCACCGGGCGAGAAACAGGTCGCCGGCGACAAGATCGCGCGCTCGCCGGTGCAGTTCGACGCCGCGCCGGCGCTGCGCAAGCCGTCCTGGATCCGGGTGCGGATCCCGTCCAACAACGCCGTGGCCCAACTCAAGGCCAGGCTGAGGAAGAACCGGCTGGTCACCGTGTGCGAGGAGGCCAGCTGCCCGAACATCCACGAATGCTTCGGCCACGGCACCGCCACCTTCATGATCCTGGGCGAGGTCTGCACCCGGCGCTGCAGTTTCTGCGACGTTGCCCACGGCCGACCGAAGCCGCCGGACCCCGAGGAGCCGCGCCACCTCGCCGACACCATCGCCGACATGGGTCTGAACTACGTGGTGGTGACCTCGGTCGACCGCGACGACCTGCGTGACGGCGGTGCCCGCCACTTCGTCGCCTGCATCGCGGCGATCCGCGCCCGCTCGCCGCGCACCCGGATCGAGATCCTCACCCCCGACTTCCGCGGACGTGGCCGCATGGAGCGCGCGCTGGAGATCCTGGCCGAAAACCCTCCCGACGTGTTCAACCACAATGTCGAGACCGTCCCGGACCTGTACCGCAACGTGCGCCCGGGCGCCGACTACCAGTGGTCGCTGACCCTGCTGCAGAAGTTCAAGCAGCAGCATCCCGGCATTGCGACCAAGTCCGGGATCATGCTTGGCCTCGGCGAGACCCTGGAGCAGGTGCAGGGCACCCTGCGCGACCTGCGCGCGCACGACGTCGAGATGGTGACCATCGGCCAGTACCTGCAGCCCAGTGCCCATCACCACCCGGTGCTGCGCTACTGGACGCCGGACGAATTCAAGGCGCTGGAGGACTTCGGCCTGGCGTTGGGGTTCAGCCACGTCGCCTCCGGGCCGCTGGTGCGTTCGTCCTACCACGCCGACCAGCAGGCGGCAGATGCCGCCCGTATCCAGGCCGCCCGCGGCGCTGCTTGAGCCGCGCCCCCCACCCCGGCCCGGGCCGGGACCTCTGCGCGGGAACCAGCGTGCGGCTGCGGAAGTGTTCACATCCCGGGGTTCCGGCGCGGTTACAGTGGATTTCGCGTCCCGCTTTGCCGGGCGCATGCAACTTTCAGCACTGTGCACACGTCTCTGTCCGGGTGCATCCTGCTGATCCAAACCACAGCCAGCTCCCGATGAAGGCCCGAGCCATCGCATGAAAGTTTCCCACCTCCTGTCGGTTTCCGTGATCGCACTGGCCCTGGCCGCGCCGCTGGGCCTGCTCGCCCGCGCCGACAGCGCCGCCGCCGGCAATGCGGTCCAGGCCACGCCTGGCAGCGACCACGTCACCACCTCGAAGCTGGTCTACGGCCTGCTCTCCGACAGCCGCTACGCCTACCGGCCGCGCGCGCTCGATGCCGGGATGTCGGCCGATGTCTTCCGCCGCTACCTGGAATCGCTGGACAACAGCAAGCTGTTCTTCACCGCGCAGGACATCGCCGGTTTCGCGCCGTACCGCAGCGGCATCGGCGAGGCGCTCAAGCAGGGCGACACCGGGCCGGCGTTTTCCATGTTCGCGCTGTACAAGCAGCGCGTCAGCCAGCGCGTGGACTACGCGCGCCGCCTGCTCAAGCAGGACATCTTCAACTTCACCGGCGAGGACCGCTGGCATTACGACCGCGAAAAGGCGGCATGGGCCCGCGACGCCGCCGAACTCGACCAGCTGTGGCGGCAGTCGGTGCGCAACGACTGGCTACGGCTGAAGCTCGCCGGCAGGAAACCCGACGAGATCCGCAAGACCCTGGACAGGCGCTACGCGAACATTGCCAGCAACGTGGCGCAGCTCAACGGCGAAGATGCCTTCCAGAGCTTCCTCAACGCCTACACCAGTGCGATCGACCCGCACACCGATTACTTCAACCCGCGCCGCGCGGCGCTGTTCAACCAGAGCATGTCGCTGTCGCTGGAGGGCATCGGCGCGCAGCTGCAGAAGCAGGACGACGTGGTGGTGATCCGCGAGATCATCGCCGGCGGACCGGCGGCGATGAGCGCCAAGTTCACCTCCGGCGACCGCATCATTGCTGTCGGCCAGGGCCGCAGCGGGCCGATGGAGGACGTGGTCGGCTGGCGCATCGACGACGTGGTCGAGAAGATCAAGGGCAAGGCCGGCACCCAGGTGCAGCTGGACGTGGTGCCCGCCGAGGCGCTGCTCGACAGTCCGCCGGTGCGGATCACCCTGACCCGCGCCCGGATCCGGCTGGAGGAGCAGGCGGCGAAGTCAAAGGTGCTGACCCTGCCCGGGGCCGCCGGTGGCGCCGACAAGCGCATCGGCGTCATCGAGCTGCCGGCGTTCTATCAGGATTTCTCAGGTCGGCGCAGCCGCGACGGCGACTTTGCCTCCGCCACCCGCGACGTGGCCCGGTTGCTGGAGCGCTTCCGCGCCGACAAGCTCGACGGCGTGGTGCTGGACCTGCGCAACAACGGCGGCGGTTCGCTCAACGAGGCGGTGGAGCTGACCGGGCTGTTCATCGACAAGGGGCCGGTGGTGCAGGTACGCGAATCCGGCGGCCGGGTCAGCGTCGAGTCCGACAAAACCGCCGGCGTTTCGTGGGACGGCCCGCTGGCGGTGTTGATCAACCGCGGTTCCGCCTCGGCCTCCGAGATCGTGGCCGGCGCGATCCAGGATTATGGCCGCGGCCTGGTGATCGGCGAGCCCACCTTCGGCAAGGGCACGGTGCAGAACTTGGTCGACCTCGACCGCTGGCCGGCCAGCGAGGGCAAGCAGTACGGCCAGGTCAAACTGACCATCGCGCAGTTCTTCCTGCCCGGAGGCAGCAGCACCCAGAACAAGGGCGTGGTGCCGGACCTCCGCTTCCCGGTGACCGTGGACGCCACCGCGTTCGGCGAGAGCACCTACGACAATGCCATTCCGTGGACGCGGATCGCCGCGGTGCCGCACACCCGCTACGGCAACTTCGCGCCACTGCTGCCGCAGCTCGACGCGCTGCACAACGCGCGGGTGGCGCAGGACAGGGAATTCCAGTGGTGGAAAGATGACGTGGCCGAGTTCCGTGCCGAGCAGGAGAAGAAGTACATCTCGCTTAACGAGGCCGAGCGCCGCAGCGAGCGCGATCGCCAGGCGCAGAAGCGCAAGCAGCGCCAGGAACTGCGCACGCAGCTGGGCCTGGCACTCGATCCGCTGGCCGAGGAGCTGATCGACGACGGCCTGCAGGCCGGCGAGCGCAACGTGGCCCAGGACGCCGCGCGCGAGAAGGCGGCCGAGAAGCGCCCGGACCCACTGCTGCGCGAATCCGCCGCGATCCTGGCCGACGCCGTGCGCCTGCTCAACGGCGACCGCCAGCTGTCGGCGCAGGTGCTGCCGGAATCCACCGCGCCCGGACGCTGGGCGCGCTGATTTTCGCTTGCCCTTCGGGGCAGCAAGGGCAAAGCACGAATCGGATAGCGGGCGCCCAGGGCGCCCGCTAATCTTTCGGCCATGGCACAGACACCCGACCCCATCGATCGCGCCCGGCGCCTGCTCGATGCCGGAGAACCCTCGCTTTCCGATCTCGCCCGCGCCGTGGGCCTGAGCGCCTCCCACTTGCAGCGCCGCTTCAGCGCGCGCTTCGGGATCAGCCCCGCGGCCTACCTGTCGCAGCGCAAGCTGGGCCATCTGAAATCGGCGCTGCGCGAGGGCGAGGACGTGAGCTCGGCGTTGTACGACGCCGGCTATGGATCGCCCTCCCGGGTGTACGAGGCAGGCGCGGCGAAGCTCGGGATGACGCCGGCGCGCTACCGTGCCGGTGGCGCGGGGATGACGATCCACTGGAGCCTGCTCGACACCGCGCTGGGGCGCGCCATGGTCGCCGCGACCGAGCGCGGCATCTGCATGGTCGAACTTGGCGACGACGATGCGGCGCTGCAGGCGCGGCTGCACGCGGAGTTCCCGGCGGCGCAATGCGAGCGCGTCGACGCCGGCCGCG
>JALZMP010000096.1 GCA_030858145.1 Pseudomonadota bacterium | reverse complement strand
CGCATACACCACCGCCAGCGCGCGCGCCGACAAGGGTGGCGTGGCGCCGTCATACCAGTACGCCGGCGATCGCGCGGCGCGCCGGCTCATGCGCCAGGACCGGTGATCCGGGACATCGCCGGTCCTGCGCTCATCCCCCGCCCTCCGCCGGTTCGCGGAACTGCATCCTGTGCAGGTGCGCGTACAGGCCACCTGCGCGCAGCAGTTCCGCATGGGTCCCCCGCTCCACCAGCCGACCGTGGTCGAGCACCAGTACCTGGTCGGCGCGCTCGATGGTCGACAGGCGGTGGGCGATGACCAGGGTGGTGCGCTCGGGCATCAGCCGGTCCAGCGCGTCCTGCACCAGACGCTCGGACTCGGTGTCGAGCGCAGCGGTGGCCTCGTCGAGGATCAGGATCGGCGCGTCGCGGAGGATCGCGCGCGCGATCGCCAGACGCTGGCGCTGACCGCCCGAGAGCAGCGATCCATTCTCGCCGATGGGCGTGTCGAGCTGCTGCGGCAGGCGCTCGATGAACTCCCAGGCGTTGGCGGCTTCCGCGGCCGCACGCAGCTGCGTCGGCGTGGCCTCGCTGGCATAGGCGATGTTGGCCGCGACGCTGTTGTCGAACAGCATCACCCGCTGCCCGACCAGCGCGATCTGCCGACGCAGGTCGGCCAGGCGGTAGTCGTCGATGTCCACCCCGTCGAGGGTGATGCGGCCGGAACTGGGCTGGTAGAAGCGCGGAAGCAGCCGCACCAGGCTGGTCTTGCCGCTGCCGGACCGACCGACGATGGCGGTGACGGTGCCGGGGCGCGCGCTGAAACTGATGTCGTCGAGCGCGGCGCGGGTGGGGTCGCGGGCGTAGCGCAGGCCAACGTGCTCGAAGGCCAGCTCGCCGCGCGCGCGCCGCAGCGGGGTGCGGCCGCGGTCGACTTCCTCCTCGCTGTCGAGGATGTCGAACAGGCGGTCGGCCGCCGCGATGCCGCGGCCGATGATCGCCTGCACGCTGGTGATCCGCCGCAGCGACGGGATGATGCCCGTCATCGCAGTCATCAGCTTGACAAACTCGCCGGCATCGATTTGGCCCTGCAGCGCCTCGCGAGTCGCGACCCAGACGATCGCGGCCAGCGCAAAGGCCGCCAGCGTCTGCACCATCGCCGAGGCTCCGGCGCGGGTGGTCTCGACCTTCATGTTCAGCCGCAGCATGCGGTTGGCGAGGGTGGAGTAGCGTTCCTGTTCGAAATCCTGCGCGCCATGCACCTTGACGTCCTGTTGCGCGGCCAGCGACTGCTCGGCGGACTGCGCCAGCCCGCCCATGCCGTCCTGGATGCCGCGGCTGATCCGCCGGTAGCGCTTGCCCACGTACCAGACCAGCAGCCCGATCAGCGGCGTGATCAGGATCATCGCCAGGGTCACCTTGACGCTGGTCATCAGCATCACCGCCAGCAGGAACACGATGGTCAGCCCGTCGGTGACGAGGATCTTGAGCGCCTCGGTGCTGGCCTGGGTGACCTGTTCGGTGTCGAAGTTGAGCCTGCTGACCATCGCCGGCACCGACTCGATGTCGTAGTGCGTGCTCGGCAGGCGCAGGAACTTGCCCAGCACCTGCTCGCGCAGGTCGCGCACCACGCTGCGGCCGACCCGGGCCATGCCGTAGTCGGTGACGAACGAGGCCGCGCCACGCAGCAGGAACAGGCCGATGATCGCCAGCGGCAGGAACACCGCCATCTCCGGCTTGGGATCGACGAAGCCGTCGTTGACCAGCGGCTGCATCAGCTGCACGAAGGCACCGTTGGCGATCGCCTCGACCACCATCGCCAGGGTCGCCACCAGCAGCAGCGGCCAGTAGCGCCAGGCGTAGCCGAGCAGGCGCCGGTAGACCGGCCATGCGGCGGGTTGCGGACCGCTCACCGTGGCGCCGGTTCCGCGGCCGCACGCGTGTCCGGCGCGGTTGCGATGGAGATCTGGCGGAAGCCGAGCTGGCCGAGCGCCTCCAGTGCGGTGACGACGGCCTGGTGCGGCGTGCGCGCATCGGCGCGCAGCAATACGGGTCGCTCGCGGTCACTCCCTGCAACCTCGGCGATGGTGCGCTTCAATGAGTCCAGGTCGGTGCGCAGCGCCTCGCGGTCGTCGACGAAATAGCGGCCGTCGGCGTTCACCAGCAGGCTCAGCGCCCGCGACTGCGCTTCGTTAGGCTGGCCGTCGGCGCGCGGGAGTTCGAGTTTCAGCACCGAGCGCGCGTCGAAGGTGGTGGTGACCACGAAGAAGATGATCAGTACCAGGATCACGTCGATCAACGGCACCAGGTTGATCTCGGGGTTGTCCTCGGCACGGCGGTCGCGGATGCGCATGCGGGCGTTCAGTCGGTCGCGAAGCGCGTGGCAGGGTCGATCGCCCCCGCCGCCGCGGCAGCGCGGCGCATGCGCGGGTCGATCACGTCCATCAGCTGGATCGCCTCGTGCTCCATGTCGACGATATAGCCATCGATGCGGGCGCGGAAATAGCGGTGCGCCCACAGCGCCGGTATCGCCACGATCATGCCGGTGGCGGCGCAGACCAGCGCCTTGCCGATGCCGCCGGCGAGCTGGTTCACGTCGCCGACGCCATGGTCGAGGATGCCGAGGAACATCTGGATCATGCCGACCACGGTACCGAACAATCCCAGCAGCGGACCTGCGGCCGCGATGGTGCCGAGCGCGTTGAGGAAGCGCTCCATGCGGTGGGCGATGTGGCGACCGACGTCCTCGACCCGCTCGCGGATCTCGTCGCGCGGGCGGTTGCGCACGTCCAGCGCAGATGCCAGCAGGGCGCCCAATGGGGAATTGCCGCGCAGTGAGTTGATGTGCACCGGATCGAGCTTGCCGCGCGCGGCCCACTCGCGCACTTCCATGCCCAACCCCGGCGGCAGCACCACGCGCCGGCGCAGGGTCCAGAACCGCTCGATGATGATCGCCAGGCCCAGCGCCGAGAGCAGCAGCAGCGGAATCATTGGCCAGCCCCCCGCCTTCACCAGTTCCAGCACGCGTCTTCCCCCGGCCGTGGCCGCTTCATTCCGGCCGATAGGATAGCCCACCGGGCACGCGTTCCCGCCGCGCCTGCCTGTGCGCCGCGTCCCAGAGGCGGCGATGCGTCTGACGCTGTCGCGTGGCGACGACGCCGGCGGCCTGCAGGCAGATGCGCAGTGCGCCGCCTTCCGGCGTCGACAACACTTCTGCCCCCGCGTCTCGCCAGCGCGCGTCCACATCCGGATGCGGATGGCCGAAGCGGTTGCCATGGCCGGCGGACACCACTGCGTAGCGCGCACCGGTGGCCGCGACGAAGGCCGGGTCGGAGGAATGCCGGCTGCCGTGGTGGGGCGCCAGCACCACGTCGGCGCGCAGGTCGGTGGCGTGGCGCCTGGCCAGCCCCTGCTCGACCACCGCGCCGATGTCGCCGGTGAGCAGCGCGGCTCCATGCGTGGTCTCGATCCGCAGCACGCAGCTGGCCTCGTTGCCCAGGTAGGGGAAATGCGCGGGCGGATGCAGGAAGCGGAAACGCACGCCGTCGTGCTCCCAGCCATTGCCCGCCACGCAGGTCCGGGCGCCATCGATCCCGGAGCCCTCCGGTGCGAGCGTCCTGCGCGGCGGGAAGCGACGCGCGACCGCCGGATACCCACCGGCATGGTCGTTGTCGCCATGACTGACCACCGCACCATCGAGTCGGCGCACCCCGAGCGCATGCAGCGACGGCACCACCGTGCGCTCACCGGCATCGTAACCGTCGACCACCGCCGGACCCATGTCGTACAGCCATGCGTGGCGTCGCGTGCGCACCAGCACCGACAGCCCTTGGCCGACATCAATGACCACCAGCTCCGCCTCGCCGTGCGCGGGCAGCGCTCGGTCCGGCCACAGCAGCGGCAGCCACAGCAGCAGCGCCAGCGGCTTGGCCGGCACGCCGCGCGGCAGCAGGCACCAGAACGCGCCGGCCATGGCCAGCGGCAGTGCCCAGGGGCGTGAGTCCGGCAACCAGTACAGCGACAGTGGACTGTCGGCCATGCGCTGGAACAGCGGCCAGCTGAGGTCGAAGCAGGCCGCCGCCAGCCGCCAGGCCCCGCCGCCCCAATCCGGATGCAGCGCTTCCAGTCCGGTGCCGACCAGAGACAGCGGCACCACCACCAGGCTCCACCATGGAATCGCGAACAGGTTCGCCAGCGGGCCGGCCAGCGAGGCCTGGCCGAACAGGATCGCGGTCAGCGGCAGCAGGCCCAACGTGGCCACACCTTGGGCGGAGAGGAATTCGTGGACGATGCGCCTGCCGCCACGCGCGTCGGGCAGACACCACACGAGCCAAGCCACCCCGGCGAAGCTGAGCCAGAAACCGGCCGCCAGCAGCGCCAGCGGGTCGACCATCAGCAGCGCGATCGCGGCCAGTGCCAGCGCCTGGGCCACCCCCAGGGGCCGCCGCCACAACCGTGCGGCCACCACTACTGCGATCATCAGAACGGTGCGCACCGTGGGCAGGGCGAAGCCCGCGACCGCGGCATAACCGCCTGCACCCAGCAGGGCGCCGATCGCCGCCGCCTGCGGACGCGGCACGGCGCGTCCCAGGGCCGGGAGCAACCGCCAGAATCCCGATGCCAGTAACGCGAAGAACCCCGCCACCAGCCCGACGTGGAAGCCGGAAATCGCGATCAGATGGGTCAGTCCGGTGGCGCGCAGCGCCTCCCAGTCGGATTCCGACAGCGCACGCGTGTCGCCCAGCGCCAGCGCGCGGACATAGCGCGACGAGCCGCTGGCCACCGCCGCCTCGATGCGCATTGCGATCCGGTCGCGCCAGGCGTCGATCCCGCGTGCCTCGGCCACCCGCTGCGCGCTTGCCGCAGCTCGCACGTAGCCGGTGGCGGCAATGCGCTGCGCGAACGCATGTTTCTCGCTGTCCAGAGTGCCGGGATTGCGCAGCCCGCGTGGTGCGCGCACCCGTGCCT
>JALZMP010000091.1 GCA_030858145.1 Pseudomonadota bacterium | reverse complement strand
TGCCCCTGAGGCGGCCGATCATGAGCTGCTCCCTGTTTCCATGCTCCCCATGCACGCAGCGCAGGAGAGTGCGGAGGTGCACTTGCGAGCCAATGGCTCCCGCACCGACCAACGCCCGAAGGTTGGGCCTGAGGACCGGGCGGTCGGGAGCGGGTTGCTCGCGAAAGGGAGCGCGCCGGATCGCAGTGGCGTCGGGATTTTCATTTCCGGCTCCAGGCCTGGCGCACGTTGATTCCCAGCCGCTGCGCGCTGGCGCGCACATGGGCGTGGGTGATGGCCACCGCCAGCGCATCAGCAGCGTCGGCCTGCAACCTGCCCTGCAGTCCCAGCATCACCCCGACCATGTGCTGCACCTGCTGCTTGTCCGCGCCGCCGCTGCCGACCACCGCCAGCTTGACCTCCTTTGCCGCGTACTCGTGCACGGGCAGGTCGCGCAGCACCACCGCGCAGATCGCCGCGCCGCGCGCATGGCCGAGCTTGAGCGCCGAGTCCGGGTTGCGCGCCATGAACACGCACTCGATCGCTACCTCGTCCGGCCGGTGCGCATCGAGCACTTCGGCTAGCGCCGCCAGCAGGCGCTTGAGCCGCAGCGGAAATTCGATCGACTCGTCCTTGCCCGCCAGCAGGTGCAGCGGCGCATGGAAGACGTGCGTGGTCGCGCCCACGGCGTCGACGTCGATGATGCCAACGCCGGTGCATTGCGAGCCGGGGTCGATGCCGAGAATGCGGGTCATCGGGATGGGTGACGTGAGGCGTGAAACGTGAGCAGACAATGCGCCTGATCCCCGAAGGTTTTACGGCGCGCGCTGTCCGTGTCGCAGGGTTGGCTTGAACAATAGGCGGCGCCGACGACCACCGATCGGCGGGGCCACGTCTCGCGTCTCACGTCCAGCGTCCCACTCATGCGTAGGCGTCTTCGCCGAGTTCGGCGTTGCTGTAGACAGACTGCACGTCGTCCAGGTCATCCAGCCAGCCCAGCAGCTTCAGCACCTGCTGCGCGGTGTCACCGGCCACGGCAACCTCGGTGCCGGCGCGCCAGGTGACCTCGCCCTGGTCGGCGGAAAAGCCCGCCGACGCCATCGCGTCGCGGACCTGCGCCAAGGCCTCCGGCGCGGTCAGCACGTCGACCGCGCCGTCGTCGGGATAGACCACGATGTCTTCGGCGCCAGCCTCGATTGCGGCGCTGGTGATGGTGTCCTCGTCGGCACCGGGCGCATAGCTGAGCACCCCTAGCTTGCGGAACAAAAAGGCCACCGAGCCGTCGGTGCCGAGATTGCCGCCGAACTTGCCAAAGGCATGGCGCACGTCGGCCACCGTGCGCACCTTGTTATCGGTCAGGCAGTCGACCAGAACAGCAACCCCGCCGGGCGCGTAGCCTTCGTAGCGGATCTCCTCGTAGTCCACGCCTTCCAGCTCGCCGGTCGCCTTCTTCACCGCGCGCTCGATCACGTCCCTGGTCATGTTGGCGCCCAGTGCCTTGTCGATCGCGGTGCGCAGGCGCGGATTGGCCTCGGGATCACCGCCGCCGCCGCGCGCGGCCACGGAAATCTCGCGGATGAGCTTGGTGAACACCTTGCCGCGCCTGGCGTCCTGCGCGTTCTTGCGGTGCTGGATATTGGCCCATTTGGAGTGGCCGGCCATGTGGATCCGTGCTGCGATGGACAAGCGAGCGATTATAGCGACGCGTCCACCGGCGCGGCGGCGCCCCCCCCCGGACGCCGGTCGCCAAGGGCGCGTGGCCGTTCTGACGACATCAGACTCCACTGCCGTCCACGCCCGAAAACCGGCCGTCGCGAAGAAACGCCAGGGTCTCGCGCACCGCCGCGCGGGAGAAGATCAGGCCGCTGTGGCTGGCCGGGACGACCACGTGTCCGGCCAGCAGGGGATGCCGTGTTTCCGCGACCGCGACCGTACCGTCGTGCTCGCCGTCGAATTGCGCGAACAACGCGCCAAGGCCGCGCGGGATGCAGCCGGCCACCATGCCGACCTTGACGGCCTCAGGCCAGTGCGCGCACCCGCGCCGCAGCAGTCCGGAGCTGCGCCCCAACCACAACGGCACCAGTGGCCAGCGCGCCAGCGACGTCGCCGCACCGCTGCCGCACAGCGGCACGCCGAGACCGACGATGCGTCCGACTGCCAGGTCCGGATGCCGCGCCAGTGCGTCCAGCACCAGCAGTCCGCCCAGGCTGTGCGCGACCACGTGCGCCGGACAACCGTCGCGCAAGCGCGCGGCCAGGGCCGCCACCGCCGCCTCCGGCCCGCCGAGGATGCTGTGGTAGCCGAACACCTCCGGCGCATACCCCACCTCCCGCAGCCGCGCCGCAAACCACCGCATCGCCGCGCCGACCATCCACAGGCCGTGGACCAGCACGACGCGAGACGCGGACGGGACGGCAGGACCGACGGTCGAAGACATGGCGGGCATCCCGCAGGACAGCCGCAAGGATATCAATGCCTTGTCACAACACCCCACAGCCCGGGTCGCAGGCACCTGCTTCCTGCACGATCACGTCTGCGGCACGATTGCGACTTCGGCTGCAGGCCGAGCCCCTGCAGCAGCGAACAGGCCAGGCTCACGCGCGGCACCTCATCCATCGGCCGGAACGCGCCATTGACCACGCCCATCACGCCGGCATGGCGGTAGTCGAGGCTGCGCACCGGCGAGTGCGGTACGGAACAGGGTGCGGTAGGAGATGCCTGAAGCTAGTCGAGCAGGCCCCTGCGCACGGCGAAGCGCACCAGTTCCGCGGTGTTGCGCACGTCGAGCTTGTCGAGCACTCGGGCGCGGTGATTCTCGGCCGTCTTGGGCCTGATCTCCAGCCGCCGCGCGATCTCCTTGGTGGTCAGGCCCTCGACGATCAGGTGGAAGACCTCGCGCTCGCGCGGGGTCAATCCGCCGTAGGGATCGCCCATCGTACGCTCGGGATGCTGCACCTGATCGGCCAGCGTCTTCGCCGCCTGCGGCCCGAAATAACCGCGCCCTGCGTGCAGGCTGTGTACCGCTGCCACCAGTTCGGCAGCCGGGCTGTCCTTGACCAGATAGCCGGACGCACCGGCACGCACCACGTGCAGCACGTATTCCTCTTCCTCATGCATGGTGAGCACCAGCACGCGGGTCTCGGGCAGGGCTTCGCGCAGACGGCGTACCACCTCGATGCCGTTGAGCCGGGGCATCGAGATATCGACGATGACCACGTCCGGACGCGTCTCCAGCGCACGCTCCACGGTCTCGATGCCGTCCGCCGCCTGCGCGACGACCTGCACCCCGGCGGCCTGCAGCACGCCGACCAGGCTCTCGCGCACCAGGGTGTGGTCGTCGGCGATGAGCACGCGAACCGGATTCATCCGCCTAAACTGCGCGTACGGCCGGGGCGCGTCAAGCCGGGGCGAACCCCGCATCCGCCCGGCACTCGCTCCACGACGCAGGATCAGACTTCAATCGGAATCGTCGCCGTCACCCGGGTGCCCGCGCCGGGCGTGGATTCGAGCTCGAAGCGGCCGCCGTACAGACGCAGCCGCTCGCGCATGCCGCCGAGGCCGCTGCCGCCCTGCAGCTGCGCGCCGGCTGCGAGCCCTTGGCCGTCGTCCTCGACGCGCAGCGTGATCCAGCCGCCTAGGCCGCGCAGCTGCACGCTCGCGCGACGCGCCCGCGCATGCTTGGCGATGTTGTTGAGGCTCTCCTGCGCGACCCGGAACAGCAGGGTCTGCGCCTCCTCGTCGAGCACGGCGAGCGGCTCGAGATCCAGGTCGACTTCAGGCCCGCCGCCCGCCTCGACGCTGCGTGCCAGCCAGCGCAGGGCCGCTTCGAGGCCGAGGTCGTCGAGGATCGGCGGCCGCAGCAATCGCGAGAGCTGGCGCGTGTCGTCGAGCGTCCCGGCGCAGAGCAGGATCGCCGCCTCCACCCGCTCGCGCAGTGCATCCTGGCCGGGACCCAGCTCACTGCCGATCAGGGCAAGGCGGTGCTTGAGCGCGGTCAGGTTCTGGCCGATGCCGTCGTGCAGTTCGCGCGCCAGCCGGCGGCGCTCCTCCTCCTGCACCTTCCACACCGAACGCCCGAGGCGACGGAACTCGCCCTCGTTGGCCTCGATGCGCTGCAGCAGTTGCTGGTACTTGCGGCGCAGGTCGTCGTCGCCCGCCTCCGGACTCACGGCGGCCCCTGGGCGGCGTCGAACGCCTCGACCAGCGCCGCAGGAACCCGCGCGCGCAACACGCCGAGCGCCTGCCCGGCGGCGTCGGAAGCCTCGGCAG
>JALZMP010000073.1 GCA_030858145.1 Pseudomonadota bacterium | reverse complement strand
GGTGCGCGCCACGCGCGCGCGGCTGGCAGGAGGGCAGGGCTCGGCCAGCGATGCACTGGCGGCACGCGGCACCGATCTGGCGCTGGAGAATCGCCTCGACCAAGCCACGGCGCGGATCGGACAGGCGCGCGCCGCGCTGGCGCGCTGGCTGGGCGAACTGCCATCCGCGCAAACGGCTACGCCTCCGGATTTCTCCCGGCTGCCGGTCACTGAGGCCGGACTGCTGGCCAGCCTCGACCGGCAGGGACCGCTGCTGGCCTGGGACGCGCGCGAGGCTGCCGCCGACGCGGCGCTGGCGCAGGCACGGGCCGAGAAACGCCCGGACTGGAGCATCGGCGCCGGGTTCGCGCAACGTGGCGCAGGCGCTTCGGACGTGGTCTGGCTGGAAGTCGGGGTCGGTCTGCCGTTGTTCCCGCGCAACCGCCAGGATCGCGGTATCAGCGCGCGCGCCGCCGACCGCGACGCAGTGCAGGCCTCCCGCGAAGACGCCCGCAGGATGCAGGCCGAAAGCGTGCGCAAGGCCGTCGCCGAATGGGCCGCCCTCGGCCGGCAGGTCGAACGCTACCGCGAGCAGCTGCTGCCGCTGGCGCGCGACCGCACGCAGATCGCGCTGGCGGCCTATTCCGGCGGCGCGTCGCTGCAGGACTGGCTCGACGCCCGCCGCGACGAGATCGACGCCCGCATCGACTACGCCGACACCCTCGCGGCGTGGGGACAAGCCTGGGCCGCGCTGGCCTACCTGCTGCCCGGAGAGACACTGCCATGACCCGACCGTCCAAGCCCGCGCTGCTCGCCATCGCGGCCGCACTCCTGCTCGTCCTCGTCGCCGGCACGGCTTATTGGCTGGGCATGCGAAGCATGCGCGACCACGACATGCCGGCAGCAGCCGATACCGGCAAGGAGGTCCTCTACTGGTACGACCCGATGTATCCGGACAAGCGTTTCGACGCGCCGGGCAAATCGCCGTTCATGGACATGCAGCTGGTGCCGAAGTACGCCGACGCCGGAGCGCCCGCCAAAGCAGAGCCGCTGTACTGGTACGACCCGATGTATCCGGACAAGCACTTCGACCAGCCCGGCAAATCGCCCTTCATGGATATGCAACTGGTGCCGAAGTATCCCGAAGGTGGCAGTGGCGATACAGGTGTGGTCAGTGTGGATGCCGCCACCCTGCAGAACCTGGGGGTGCGCACCGCCAAGGTGGAAGTCGGCACGCTTTCAGCAGGCGCACGTGTGCCGGGCAGCATCGCCTGGGACCTGCGCTCGGCTTACGAGATCAATGCGCGGGCAGATGGCGTCATCGAGAAGCTCTTCGTGCGCGCGCCCTATGAGCCCGTGCGCAAGGGTCAGGCGCTGGCGGAACTGATCGCTCCGGAATGGAGCGCGGCGGCGCAGGAATACCTCGCGCTGGGACGCGCCGAGTCCGCGGATGCGCGCGCGCTGCAGGCTGCGGCACGCAACCGGCTGCGGGTGTTGGGCATGGAGGAGGGCCAGATCCGCAGCCTGCGCAGCGGCAACCCGCGCGTGGTCCTGCGTGCCCCGACCGATGGCGTGGTCGGCGCGCTGCAGGTCCGCCAGGGCCAGCGCGTGCAGGCGGGCATGCCCCTGATGACGGTCAACGGCCTCGATACCGTCTGGGTCGAGGCAGCGGTCCCGCAGGCGCAGGCCGCCGGCATCGTGCCGGGTACGCCGGCCACAGTCCGCGTCAGCGCCTTCCCGGGCGAGGCGTTCGACGGCGAGGTCGAATCCCTGCTGCCGGACCTCGACACCACAACGCGTACCCAGCGCGCACGCATCGTGCTCGACAACCCCGGTCGCCGCCTGGTGCCGGGCATGTTCGCGGAGGTGACGTTCGCAGGTGCGCAGGGCGAGCGAGGGCCACTGGTCCCCGACGACGCCCTGATCGCGACCGGCACCGATGCCCGCGTGATCGTGGCCGAAGGGGAGGGCAGGTTCCGGCCCGTGCGTGTTGCGGCCGGGCGCTCGGCCGGGGGCAGGACTGAAATCCTGCGCGGTCTGAAGGGCGGCGAACGCGTGGTCGTGTCGGGACAGTTCCTGATCGACTCGGAAGCCAGCCTGTCCGGCGCACTGGAGCGCCTGTCCACGGCGGATTCCGACATGAACCAGGACAGCAAGACGCAGGCTGATGGCATGGCCGGCATGACCATGCCGGCACGGACGCGCGCGGCCGAAGAGGGCGCTGGCACGCGCCCCACGGACGCCAGGCTCCCCGCAGATGACACGGGAGACAAGCAGCGTGCGCAGGAGCGGTCACGATGATCGCACGCATCATCCACTGGTCGATCGGCAACCGCTTCCTGGTGCTGCTGGCCGCCGCCGTGCTGGCGGTCGCAGGCGTGATCTCGGTGGCGCGCACGCCGCTCGATGCGCTGCCGGACCTGTCCGACACCCAGGTGATCCTGCGTACCAGCTGGCCCGGGCAGTCGCCGCAGATCGTCGAGGACCAGGTCACGTATCCGCTGGCGACCACGATGATGTCGGTGCCCGGCGCGACCACGGTGCGCGCGTTCTCGTTCTTCGGCGACTCCTACGTCTACGTGCTGTTCGCCGACGGCACCGATCCGTACTGGGCGCGCTCGCGGGTGCTCGAGTACCTGAGCCAGGTGCGCGACCGGCTGCCCGAGGGCGTCAGCCCGGCACTGGGCCCGGACGCCACCGGCGTCGGCTGGATCTACGAGTACGCCTTGGTCGATCGCAGTGGGCGGCACGACATCGGCGAGCTGCGCGCACTGCAGGACTGGTTCCTGCGCTACCAGCTCAAGACCGTGCCCGACGTAGCCGAGGTCGCGACCATTGGCGGCATGGTGCGCGCCTGGCAGGTCGTGGTCGACCCGCAGGCGCTGGCCGCGCGCGGACTGACGGTGGAGCAGGTGGCCAACGCCATCCGCGACGCCAACGGATCCAGCGGAGGCTCGGTGATCGAGCAGGGCGAAGCGGAATTGATGGTGCGCAGCGAGGGTTACCTGTCCTCGCGCGAGGACTTCGAGACCGTGCCGCTCACGACCGGCGTAGGTGCCATCCCGGTGCTGCTCCGCGAGGTGGCGCAGATCCGTCGCGGCCCGACCCTGCGCCGCGGCATCGCCGAGCTCGACGGGGAAGGGGAGGTGGTCGGCGGCGTGATCGTGCTGCGCTCGGGCAAGAACGCACTGGCGGCCATCGATGCGGTCAAGGCGCGGCTGCAGGTGCTCCAGCAGAGCCTGCCCGACGGCGTGGAGATCGTGCCGACCTACGACCGCTCGCTGCTGATCCGCGCCGCGGTCGACAACCTGTCGCGGAAGCTGCTGGAGGAGTTCCTGGTCGTCGCGCTGGTCTGCGTGCTGTTCCTCTGGCACCTGCGTTCTTCGCTGGTCGCCGTCATCACGCTGCCGCTGGGTGTGCTGGCTGCCTTCATCGTGATGCGCTGGCAGGGCGTCACTGCCAACCTGATGTCGCTGGGCGGCATCGCGATCGCGATCGGCGCCATGGTCGATGCCGCGGTGGTGATGATCGAGAACACCCACAAGCACATCGAGGCGTGGCGGCTCGCGCACGACGACCGCGAACCGGCCCCAAGCGAACGCTGGGGACTGGTCGGCACTGCAGTCGTTGAAGTCGGGC
>JALZMP010000022.1 GCA_030858145.1 Pseudomonadota bacterium | reverse complement strand
GTACTGGAACCTGTCCGCGTCAGTCCACGACACCCACTGGCCGGCCTCGGCATGGACCGCCCACTGCAGTTCGTCGTGGCTGAAGTAGCCGGGGTTGAGCACCAGCGGCAATTGCGCGACAAAGACCAGCGCGAGCGCAAGCCAGGGCCACGCGCGGTCGGGCACGGATTCGGGACGCATGGGGACTCCTGGTTCGGGCGTCGATGATGGCCGCAACGCCGGTGCGGCGCCAACGCGCGCCGGTGCTGGGCGCTGCGCACGGCCGCGGGCCGGGGTGGCCGCGGGTGGAGGGGTAGAATGGCCAGCCCGACCGCCGTGCCGAGCGCCATGCCCGACCAGACGCGTGACAACCTCGATACCGCTGGCGCTCCGCAGAGTGACGAGTTCAAGCAGGCGGCGCTGGATTACCACCGGCTGCCGCCGTACGGGAAGATCAAGGTCACGCCGACCAAGCCCATGGTCACCCAGCGCGACCTGGCGCTGGCCTATTCGCCGGGCGTGGCCTACGCCTGCGAGGCCATCGTCGCCGACCCCAACGCAGCCAGCACCCTGACCGCGCGCGGCAACCTGGTGGCGGTGATCAGCAATGGTACCGCCGTGCTCGGCCTGGGCGACATCGGCCCGCTCGCCGGCAAACCGGTGATGGAAGGCAAGGGCGTGCTGTTCCAGAAGTTCGCCGGCATCGACGTCTTCGACATCGAGATCGACGAGCGCGATCCCGACAAGCTGGTCGACATCATCGCCTCGCTGGAGCCGACCTTCGGCGGCATCAACCTCGAGGACATCAAGGCGCCGGAGTGCTTCATCGTCGAGCGCAAGCTGCGCGAGCGGCTCAACATCCCGGTGTTCCACGACGACCAGCACGGCACCGCGATCATCGTCGGTGCCGCGGTGATCAACGCGCTGGAAGTGGTCGGCAAGCAGATCGGGGAGGTGCGGCTTGCCACCGCCGGCGCCGGCGCGGCGGGTATCGCCTGCCTCGACATGCTGGTGGCGCTGGGCATGAAGCCCGAGCACATCCTCGCCGTCGACCGCGACGGCGTGCTGCACACCGGCCGCGGCAACATGGACCCGGACAAGCAGCGTTACGCCCGCGACACCGACAAGCGCACGCTGGCCGACATCGTGCAGGGCGCCGACCTCTTCCTCGGACTGTCCGCCGGCGGCGTGCTGACAGCCGACATGGTCGCGACCATGTCCGCGCGGCCGGTCATCCTCGCCCTGGCCAACCCCTATCCAGAAATCCTGCCGGAGCACGCGCTGGCCGTGCGCCCGGACTGCGTCATCGCCACCGGCCGCTCCGACTACCCCAACCAGGTCAACAACGCGCTGTGCTTCCCGTACATCTTTCGCGGCGCGCTGGACGTCGGCGCGCAGGAGATCGACGAGGCGATGAAGCTGGCCTGCGTGCGCGCCATCGCCGCGCTGGCCAAGGCGGAGTCTTCCGACCTCGGCGCCGCGTACGGTGGCGAGGTGCCGATGTTCGGCGCCGACTACATCATCCCGCGGCCCTTCGACCCGCGCCTGCTCACGGTGCTGGCGCCGGCGGTGGCCAGGGCGGCGATGGACTCCGGCATCGCGCTGCGCCCGATCGCGGACATGGACGCCTACGAGGAGTCGCTGGCGCAGTTCATCTACCGCACCGGCCTGCTGATGAAGCCGGTCTACGACCGCGCGCGCCGCGACCGCAAGCGCGTGGCCTACGCCGAGGGCGAGGAGTACACCGTGCTGCGCGCGGTGCAGACGGTGATCGACGAAGGCCTGGCGCACCCGATCCTGATTGGCCGCCCGGACGTGATCGGGGCGCGCATCGAGAAGCTCGGACTGCGCATGCGCGAAGGCGTCGACTTCGAGCTCACCAACATCAACTCCGACCCGCGCTTCGACGCCTACTGGCAGCAGTACCACGCCCTCACCCAGCGCCGCGGCGTCACCCCGGACGCGGCCAAGAACCTGATCCGTTCGCGGCCGGCGCTGATCGCGGCGCTGATGGTCGAGCGCGGCGAGGCCGACGCCATGCTCTGCGGCGTGGTCGGGCGCTTCCACAAGAAGCTCGGCTACCTGCGGTCCGTGTTCGACTTCGATCCCGGCGTCACCGGCACCGCGGCGATGACCGGCGTGATCAACGACCAGGGCGCGTGGTTCTTCCTCGACACCCACGTCCAGCCCGATCCCAGCGCCGAGCAGATCGCCGAGGCCACGCTGCAGGCCAGCTATCGGCTGAAGCTGTTCGGCATCGGGCCCAAGGTCGCGCTGCTGTCGCATTCGACCTTCGGCAGCCACGACAACCCGTCCTCGGCCAAGATGCGCAAGGCCCGCGAGATCATCCGCCAGCGGATGCCGCGGCTGGAGGTCGACGGCGAGATGATGGCCGACGTCGCCTGGAACGAATCCCTGCGCAAGCGCGTGTTCCCCAACACCACCCTGCACGGCCGCGCCAACCTGTTCGTGATGCCCAACCTCGACGCCGCCAACATCACCTACAACATGACCCGGGTGATGACCGACGGCGTCGCGCTGGGGCCGATCCTGATGGGCCTCGACCAGCCCGCGCACATCCTCACCCCCGACTCGACCCCGCGCCGGGTGGTCAACATGACCGCGATCGCCGCGGTGGATGCGCAGATCCGCAGGGCGCAGCGGGCGGGCGCGACGGCGGCCTGAGGCCTCCCGGGCGTCCGCGATGCAGCTTGCGGCAGCGGCCCGGGCGGCGGCCGGCCGCAGGGCCTTGCTGCGCCGCCTGTTAGAATTCCGGCCCTAATCAATGAACCAGGCACGGCCAGCGGGCCGTCGCGGAGCCCCGCATGAACTGGCTGAACGAGCTGCTGCACGACGACCCCGATCCCGACGAGACCCGCGAGTGGATCGAATCCATCAAGGCGGTCATCGACGCCGACGGCGCCGAGCGCGCGCACCAGTTGCTGCAGAACATGGTCGAGCTGACCCGCCGCGCCGGCGCCCACCTGCCATTCGCGCCGACCACCGAGTACATCAACACCATCGCGCCGCACCTGGAGCCGCGGATGGACGGCGACGCGCGGATGGAGTGGCGGATCCGCTCGATGATCCGCTGGAACGCGATGGCGATGGTGGTGCGCGCCAACCGCAAGCCCGGCGACCTCGGCGGCCACATCGCCAGCTTCGCCAGCTCGGCCACCCTCTACGACGTCGGCTTCAACCACTTCTGGCGCGCGCCGAATGACGACCACCCCGGCGACCTGCTCTACCTCCAGGGCCACAGCTCGTCCGGCATCTACGCGCGCTCCTTCCTCGAGGGCCGGATCACCGAGGACCAGCTCGACCACTTCCGCATGGAGGTCGATGGCCGCGGCCTGAGTTCCTACCCGCATCCCTGGCTGATGCCCGACTACTGGCAGACACCGACGGTGTCGATGGGCCTGGGCCCGATCGCGGCGATCTACCAGGCGCGCAACTGGAAATACCTCGAAGCCCGCGGCCTGATGCCGAAGTCCGACCGCAAGGTCTGGTGCTTCATCGGCGACGGCGAGACCGACGAGCCCGAATCGCTCGGCGCGATCAGCGTCGCCGGCCGCGAGGGCCTCGACAACCTCGTGTTCGTCATCAACTGCAACCTGCAGCGCCTCGACGGCCCGGTGCGCGGCAACGGCAAGATCATCCAGGAGCTGGAGGGCGCCTTCCGCGGCGCCGGCTGGAACGTGGTCAAGACCATCTGGGGCAGCTACTGGGATCCGTTGCTGGCCAAGGACACGCAGGGCATCCTCAAGAAGCTGATGATGGAGACCGTCGACGGCGAGTACCAGAACTGCAAGGCCTTCGGCGGCGCCTACACCCGCGAGCATTTCTTCGGCAAGTACCCGGAGACCGCGGCCATGGTCGCCAACATGAGCGACGACGACATCTGGCGCCTCAACCGCGGCGGCCACGACCCGCACAAGGTGTTCGCCGCCTACCGGAACGCCGTCGACACCAAGGGCCAGCCGACCGTGATCCTCGCCAAGACGGTGAAGGGCTACGGCATGGGCAGCGCCGGCGAGGCGCTCAACCCCACCCACCAGACCAAGAAGCTCGACGACGACGCGGTGCGCGCGTTCCGCGACCGCTTCAAGCTCGACATCGACGACGACCAGTTCAAGGACGGCGCGGTTCCGTTCTACCACCCCGGGCCAAAGTCCGACGAAGTGCAATACATGCGCGAGCGCCGCGAGCAGCTCGGTGGTTACCTGCCGCAGCGCCGCAGGAAAAGCACCGAGACGCTGCAGGCGCCGAAACTGGAGGCGTTCGACCGCCTGCTCAAATCCAGCGGCGAGCGCGAGATCAGCACCACCATGGCCTTCGTGCAGGCGCAGGCGATCATCCTGCGCGACAAGCAGGTCGGCCCACGCGTGGTGCCCATCGTCGCCGACGAGGCGCGCACCTTCGGCATGGAGGGCCTGTTCCGGCAGCTCGGCATCTACGCCCCGCAGGGGCAGAAGTACAAGCCGGTCGACCGCGACCAGCTGATGTACTACCGCGAGGACGCGGCCGGGCAGGTGCTGGAGGAGGGCATCACCGAGGCCGGTGCATTCTCGTCGTGGATGGCTGCGGCCACCAGCTACAGCAGCAACGACCTGCCGATGCTGCCGTTTTTCATCTTCTACTCCATGTTCGGCTTCCAGCGCATCGGCGACCTGGCGTGGATGGCCGGCGACATGCGCGCGCGCGGCTTCCTGCTCGGCGCCACCGCCGGCCGCACCACGCTTAATGGCGAGGGCCTGCAGCACGAGGACGGCCATTCGCACCTGCTGGCCGGCGCCATCCCCAACTGCCGCGCCTACGACCCCACCTTCGCCGGCGAGGTCGCCGTCATCCTCCAGCACGGCATGACCCGCATGCTCGACGAGCAGATCGACGAGTACTGGTATATCACCCTGATGAACGAGAACTACGCCCACCCCGAGCTGCCCGAAGGCGCGGCCGAAGGCGTGATCCGCGGCATGTACCTGCTACAAAGCACAGGGGATGCCAACACCTCTCCCGCCGCCGCGGATGGCACCTCTCCCGCTGGCGGGAGAGGTCGAAGCGGCAAAGCCGCTTCGGGTGAGGGCAAGGGTGAGGGCCCGGCTTCAAAGAAGAAGTCCAACCTCCCCCACGTCCAGCTCCTCGGGTCCGGCACCATCCTGCGTGAGGTGATCGCCGCCGCCGACCTGCTCGACAAGGATTTTGGTGTGACGGCCGACATCTGGTCCTGCCCCAGCTTCACCGAGCTGCGCCGCGACGGCATGGACGCCGAACGCCACAACCGCCTGCTCCCCGAGGCCAAGACCCGGCGCAAGCCCTACGTCACCGAACTGCTGGAATCCCGCCAGGGCCCCGCCATCGCCGCCACCGACTATGTCCGCGCCTACGCCGACCAGATCCGCGAGTACGTCCCCGGCACCTACACCGTGCTCGGCACCGACGGCTTCGGAAGATCGGACACCCGCGCCAACCTGCGCCGCCACTTCGAGGTCGACCGCCACTGGATCGCCCACGCCGCCATCGACGCCTTGGCCAAGGACGGCAAGATGACCGCCAAGGACGTGGCGCGGGCGATCAAGCTGTACAAGATCGACACCGACAAGCCGAATCCAGTCACGGTCTGAAATCCCGTCCGCTTCCATCCCTTCTCCCGCAAGGCGGGAGAAGGTGCCCAACGCGGCTTGCGGGACAGGCCCCTCACGGTTGACATGATCCTGGAAATCCATCGACGCCTGATGGTCGATGCCCTGGATGATCCCGGCGAGGCCGGGCGCCTGCGGACAGCCAAGGACAACATCATCGTCCAGGACAAAGGCGACCCGACTGAACCGCCCCGAGAATCCCGGAGGCCATTTCCTTTGAGTCACGCCGCCATGGCGCACTCGGCCTGTTGTCGATAGTAATTCGCTTCGGCTTCCGCTGGTGGGACGTGCCCGATCGGCCCCAGCAGTCGTTTGTGGTTGAACCAGTCCACCCAGTCCAGCGTGGCCAGTTCCACTGCTTCCCGGCTCTTCCAAGACTGCCGGTGGA
>JALZMP010000007.1 GCA_030858145.1 Pseudomonadota bacterium | reverse complement strand
GAACAGCGACGCCCGCCGGGCGATGGCCGCCGGCGCCGACGGCGCCGCCGACGCCCTGACCCGGCGCTACGCCAGGGCCGGCAGCGCGGGACCTGCGGGGGTGCAGCGGGTGGCATTCACCGGCATCCGCAGTGCCGACGACTTCATCCGCCTGTCCGCCGCCCTGCAGTCGGCCTCGGTGGTGCGCCGGATCACCCCGGTGCGCGCCACGCCGGAGCGCCTGGAGCTCGACCTCGACCTGCTGACCGGTCTGAGTGGCTTCCGCCGCGTCGTTGACAGCAGCGTGCTGGTCGAGGTCCCGGGCGCCGTCGAGGGCGAACCGCCCGTGTTCCGCCTGCGCTGAGGCCGGCGATGGAGCAGACCGCGGCGCTGGCCAGCATTGCGCGCTTCTTCCGGCGCCTGCAGTGGCTGCTGGTGCTGCTGGCCGGCGGCTGGCTGGCGTGGCTGCTGGCGCCGGTGCTGATCCCGTTCGTGCTCGCGCTGCTGCTGGCCTGGCTGGGCGACCCTTGGGTCGACCGCATGCAGGCGCGCGGCCTGAGCCGGATCCAGGCGGTGGTCCTGGTGTTCACGGCAATGACCCTGCTGATCGCGCTGGCGTTGGCGATCCTGATCCCGATGCTGCAGCGGCAGGTGCTGATCCTGATCGAGTCCCTGCCGGGTTACCGCGACTGGTTCCTGCAGACCGCGCTACCGTGGCTGGAGCAGCGCACCGGGCTGCAACTGGTGAGCTGGCTGGCGCCCGACCGCATCTTCGAACTCGCACAGCTGCACTGGGAGCGTGCGGGCGGAATTGCCGCCGCGGTCCTGGGCTATGTCACCCGCTCCGGCTTCGCGATGATCGCCTGGCTGGTCAACCTGGTGCTGCTGCCGGTGCTCACGTTCTTCTTCCTGCGTGACTGGGACAAGCTGGTCGAGCGCGCCGCGGCGCTGGTGCCGCGCAGGTACATCGGCACCGTCACCCGGCTGGCGCAGGGTTCCGACGCCATGCTCGGCGGCTTCCTGCGCGGGCAGGCACTGGTGATGCTCTGCCTCGGCGTGCTCTACGGTGTTGGTCTATGGCTGGTCGGGCTCGACCTCGGCATCCTGATCGGCATCATCGGCGGCCTGCTGAGCTTCGTGCCCTACCTGGGACCGGCGGCGGTGGTGGTGATGGGCGGGATCGCGGCGCTGGTGCAATACGGCGACTGGCAGCACCTGCTCGGCGTCGCGGTGGTGTTCACCGTCGCGCAGCTGATCGAAAGCTACTGGCTGACCCCGAAACTCGTCGGCGACCGCATCGGCCTGCACCCGGTGGCGGTGATCTTCGCGGTGCTCGCAGGCGGCCAGTTGTTCGGGTTCCTCGGCATGCTGCTGGCACTGCCGGTGGCCGCGGTGGCCAACGTGCTGCTGCGATTCGCGCACGAGCGCTACCTGCGCAGCCGGGTCTATGCCGGCCACGTGCCCACGGTCGTGCTGGACCCCTATCTCGGTGATGCGGATGCCATCATGCCCGCCGAGATCGTGGGCCGCGACCCCGCGTGAGCAGCACATCCCCGCCGGCAGGCGCCGGCCACCGGCAACTCCCGCTGGCGATGCGCTACCCGCCGGACCAGCGTTTCGAAACCTTTGTCGCCGCCGACGGTGATGCCGCCGCGGCGCAGGTGCGGGCCCTGGCCGATGGCCGCGGCCACGAATCGCTGTACATGGTGGGCGCGGAGGGCACGGGCAAGACCCACCTCGCACTGGCCGCCTGTGCCGAGTCCGAGACCCATGGCCGTTCCGCCGCCTACCTGGCGCCGACGGCTGCACGCGGGCGGCTGCACCAGGCCCTGGAAGGCCTGCATGCGAGGGCGCTGGTTGCGGTCGACGGCATCGATGCCGTCGTCGGCGAGCGCGAGGACGAACGCGCCTTGTTCAACTTTCACAACCGCGTGCATGACGCCGGGGGGAGGGTGCTCTACACCGCCACGCGGCTGCCGGATGGTCTGGACTGGACGTTGCCCGACCTGCACTCGCGGCTGTCGCAGTGCGCACGCATCGCGCTGTCGCCACTGGATGACGCGGGCCGTCGCGAAGTGCTGCGCCGCCGCGCCGAGCGCCGCGGCCTGCAGATGGATGCCGCCGCCGTCGAATGGCTGCTGCAGCATGTCGAGCGCGACCTCGCCAGCCTCACCGCACTGCTCGACACCCTCGACCGCGCCTCGCTCGCCGCCCAGCGGCGGATCACGCTGCCGTTCGTGCGCGAAGTGCTGGCGTCGCACGCGTGGCGCGCCTGACAGCCGTCATCGCGCATGTTGTGCCTGGCCAACATTCAACCCGGGCAGTGGTGGCGTGCTGTCACGCAGCGCAACAGATGGCGCATGAGTAGTGGCAAATCAAGCCGCCATGAGTGCGGCAAGTGCTGTGGACACGGAAGCGCCAGCCGGCGCTGGACTGCGCTACAGGATGGTCATGGAGTCACCGCCGACGATCACCACGTCCGCCGGCCGGCGCGCGAACAGGCCGACGCTGACCACGCCGGGGATCTGGTTGAGTTCGCGCTCCAGGCCGAGCGGATCGATGATGGAAAGATTGTGCACGTCGAGCACCCAGTTGCCGTTGTCGGTCAGGGTGCCCTCGCGCCAGACGGGCTGCCCGCCGGTCCTCGCGACGATTTGCCGCGCGACCAGGCTGCGCGCCATCGGCACGACCTCGACCGGCAGCGGGAAACGACCGAGCACGTCAACGCGCTTGCTGGCGTCGATGATGCAGATGAATTTGTTGCTGGCTTCGGCGATGATCTTCTCACGGGTCAGCGCGGCGCCGCCGCCCTTGATCAGGCGCTTGTGCGGGTCGCACTCGTCGGCACCGTCGACGTACAGGGCCAGCGGCCCGGTGGCATTGAGGTCCAGGACCTCGATGCCGTGGCCGCGCAGGCGTGCACTGCTTTGTTCGGAGCTCGACACCGCGCCTGCGATCCGGTGGCGGACGGTGGCCAACGCATCGATGAACCAGGCGACCGTGGATCCGGTGCCCACGCCGACGACCATGCCGTCTTCGACGTATTCGATGGCCTTCTCGCCGGCCTGGCGCTTGGCATCGGACATCAGCGTGGCTCCAGTGATAACAGTCGCTTCCATTGCGCCGCCGTCACCGGCAGCACCGACAGGCGCGATCCCCTGCGGATCAGGGCGAACTCCTCGCCGAGTGCGTCGGCATCGGCGCGGATGATATCCAGCGCGACCGGCTGCCGCAGCTTGCGCCCGAAGGCCACGTCGACCAGGAACCAGCGCGGTTCCTCAAGCGTCGCCTTGGGGTCGAAATACTTCGACTTCTTCACGAACTGGGTCGGATCCGGATAGGCAGCGCTGGCGACTTCCGCGATGCCGTAAATGCCGGGAACCGCGCAATTGGAATGGTAGAACAGCACCCCATCGCCGATCCGCATGCCGTCGCGCATGAAGTTGCGCGCCTGGTAGTTGCGCACGCCGGTCCACGGTTCGGTGCCGACGCGCTGCAGGTCGTCGATTGAGAAGTCGCCGGGTTCGGACTTCATCAGCCAGTGGCGCTTGCGGGGGGTCATGGCGACGCGGGCTCGCGGAGATGGGTGGCGAGGTCGGTGCAGACGGCGTCGAGCGGGACGTCCCAGGGGGCCACAGGCAGGGATTCCACCTGCTGCGCGACAAACCCTGCGCCCACCAGCCAGGGTGGGGCGGCGCGCGTGCGCCGGAACGCGAAGCTGCGATCGTACCAGCCGCCGCCCATGCCGAGCCGGTGGCAGGCTGCATCGAATGCGACCAGTGGCACCATTACGAGGGCCATGTCCTCGGGCACGAGCAGCGCTCCTTCGGCAACCAGCGGCTCCGGAATGCCGTAACGGTTGCTGGTCAGTGGTGCGCCGGGCCGCCAGGGTGCGAAACGCAGCCGCTGGTCGTCGTGCAGCACCGGCAGGCAGTAGGTCACCGTCGATGGCAGGCGCAGCTGCCAGGCATTCAGGGCGATTTCGCCGTCCATCGCCCAGTAGCCAGCGACGTGCCCGTGCGTGCACGTCCACGGCAGCGCAAATAGTCGCTCAGACAGCCGTTGCGCCGCGGTGATGCGTGCAGGGGCGGGGATGCGGCGGCGCAGGATGCGCGCCTCGCGGCGCAAGACCAGGCGTGGATCCCCGCGCGCATCACTCATGGGTGCACGCAGCGCAAGATGCCACGCAACTCGCGAAAAAAGGAGTCGTCCTCCGCCATGGCGATGCCTGCCAAACGACCTTGAACCATGGGTTCAAGTGGGGACGTCTGGAGTCCATCGGGCTTCCCGCTGCGAGGCGGGCTTGCGCTCCCGGATCCCGTCGCGCCCCCGTGGTCGTCATTAAGGGACAAGGCGAATGTTTGAGCAGGCCGTCGAACACGGCAGAGGACGCGGGGCAAGTATATCGCGCGATGGGCGCAGGCGGAGCCCGTTCGTCGGCAACGGTTCATCCGGCGCGCATTCACGGACGTACACGGCGCCGCGGCGCCGGCGCTCATGCGTCGAGCAGGTCGTCGAGCTTGCGTTGCAGCGCGTCGAGGGTGTGGGCGAGCTCACGGTCGAGACGGCCGCGGTCGTCGCGCACCTGCTGCAGTTCATGGGCGAGGTTGAGGGCCGCCAACACGGCAACCCGATCCACCGCGGCCATGCGGTTGGCGCCGCGCACCTCGCGCATCTTGGCGTCCAGCAGCCGTGCCGCGGCGACGAGGCTGTCACGTTCGCCCGGCTCCACGCCGACGGTGTATTCGCGGTCCAGGACATGGATGCTGACTGCCTCGCTGCTGCCGCTCACGTGTGCTGCTCCAGTGATTTCAGCCGGGCGATCATGGCCTCCACGCGCGAACGCGCCTGCTCGTTCTTGGCCAGCAGCTGCGAGCGTTCACCGGACAACTGTTCGTGCTGCTGGCGCAGGCTGCGGTTCTCCTCCGCGAGCCGCTGCGCCCGGGCCGCGAGTTCGTCGAACCGGGCCGCGAGGCGGCGGAGCTGGTCGATCGCGTCCGGCGTGTCCATGCCGGCACGATAGGCATGGCGGCCCGGGGCGGTCAAGGCGCGGCGGCGGAAATCGCCGCCATGGCCGTGCGCCGGGGGACCCAGTTGCGGATGAAGCCCAGGCAGGCGTGGGCTTCCAGCGGCCGCGACAGCCAGAAACCCTGGATTTCATTGCAGCGGTGGCGGGCCAGGAACTGCATCTGGGCCTCGGTCTCGACACCCTCGGCGACGACGTTGAGCCCGAGCGAATGCGCCATGGTGATCACCGTGCTGGTGATCGCTGCGTCCTCAGGATCGTGGGTGAGGTCGCCGATGAAAGCCTTGTCGATCTTGATCGTGGTGATTGGCAGGCGCTTGAGGTAGGCCAGCGAGGAATAGCCGGTGCCGAAGTCGTCGATTGCCAGCGATACCCCGAGTTCACGCAATGCCAACAGCTGGGCCGCGGTCTGCTCGGCATTGGCCATCAGCACGCTCTCGGTCAACTCCAGCTCCAGGGCCGCGGGCGAGATCCCGGTGTCGTCCAGCACCCGGCGCACGACCTCGGAAAAGTCGCCGCGCAACAGCTGCAGCACCGACACGTTGACGGCCATGGTGAGGCCTTCGAGGCCGTGCTGCTGCCAACGGCGCAGGGTCAGGCAGGCCTCTTGCAGGACCCACTCGCCGATCTCGAGGATCAACCCGCTTTCCTCCGCCAGCGGGATGAACTGTGCAGGCGGGATTTCGCCATGGTCGGCGCTGCTCCAGCGCAGCAGCGATTCGACGCCGGTGATTGCGGAGGTGCCGAGGTCGAGACGCGGCTGGAAGACCAGGCGCAGTTCGTTGCGTTCGAATGCCTTGCGCAGTGCGCCGGAGAGGGTGGCGCGCTGGCGGATGGCGATATCCATGGCGTCGTCGTAGCGCATGAACGTGCGACGACCGGCGGCCTTGGCCTGGTACATTGCCGTATCGGCCTGCTTCAGCAGATCCGTGGGCACCTGGGCATGATCGGGACAGAGGCTGATGCCGATCGACGGAGAGACGGCGATTTCCTGACGGTTGTCGAGGACCAGTGGCGCTTCGAACGAGGTGATGATCTCGCGCGCAATCCTGTCCGCATCCTCCGGCACTCCCAGGTTTTCGAGCACCACCGTGAACTCGTCGCCGCCCAGGCGCGCGACGGTCTGGTGTTCGCCAACGGTCTGCTGCAGGCGCACCGCCGCTGCTCGCAGGATGCGGTCGCCCGCGGCGTGCCCAAGCGAGTCGTTGATGTCCTTGAAGCGATCGAGGTCGAGGAACAGCACCGCGATGCGGTTGCCCTCGCGACGCGCACGCACGATCGCGCGCGACAGGCGCTCGGCGAGCAGGGCGCGGTTGGGCAGGTTGGTGAGGGTGTCGAAGTTGGCCAGGTAGCGCAGTTCCTGCTCGGCGCGCTTTTGCTGGGTGATGTCGCTGAGCACGAAGACGTAGAGCTGGTGCTCGTCTCGCGTACCGACGACCGCGCTGGACTCGATCGCGCACAGGAACTCCTCGCCGTCCTTGCGCCGCTGCCACATCTCGCCCGAATAGCGGCCCTGGCGCACGACGATCTCGCGGATGTGCCGGTAGAAGGCAGGATCGTGCTGGCTGCTGTCGAGCAGTTCCGCGCCCCGGCCGATCACCTCGTCTTCGTTGTAGCCGGACATGCGGGTGAAGGCGGGATTGACCGAAACGAACGTGAATTCGCGATCAAGTACGGTCACCGCCTCGCTCATGCTTCGCAGCACCTCGCGTGCGATCTGCCGCTCGCGCTCGGCCTGGCGGCTGTGGTCGATGTTCAGCGCGGTGCCGGCGACTCGGATGATGCGGCCATCGGGGTCATGCTCGACGGCGCGCCCGCGCGCCCGCACCCAGTTCCATTCCCTGGCGGCATCATCACGGATGCGGTGTTCCGAGAGGAACATCTCGGTTTCGCCGGCGACGTAGCGCTGCATCCGGTCCAACGCGTGGGGCAGGTCGTCGGGATGGATGACCTGGTCCAGGTCGACGTGGTGCAGTGAGATCTGGTCGCCGAGTCGTCGATCCTGGGGGTGCACCAGCAGGCGCTGCAGGGTGCCGGATGCCAGATGGTAGTCCCAGTAGCGTTCACCGGTGGCCCAGAGCGCCATCTTGAAGCGCTCCTCGCGGTCCCGCAGCTGCTCCAGGTAGGCGCGTTCGCGACGGCGGCGCGTGGTCATGGCCCACAGCCCCACTGCCAGCAGCGTTGCCAGCACGACGGCGATCAGCAAACCCGAGTCCGCAGCGATCCCCAAGCGCATTGCTCCCGTGCCGCGATCCGCGGCATCCCCAGTGTAGGCACCCTGTGGGGCCCGCAACAAGCACGGCCGCCGTTACACTTGGGAACTTCCGCAGGAAAACAGGATTGTTCCCGTGGCTGACGTACTCCCTGCGCTGACCGAGATCGCTGCCGCTTGCCGCGAGTTGGAGCTCGCCACCAGCGCGCCGGAACTGCACGGTGGTCTCTGCGGCTGGCTGGCCGGCGGCGGCGAGCCAGCGCTGGATTGGTTGGCCAAGGTGCTGGTCGACACGGACTTGCCGCCACCGGCACCCGACAGTGCGCTTGACCGCCTGCGCCGGGCGACTGCCGCGCAGCTCGACGACCGTAGCTTCGGTTTCGCCCTGCTGCTGCCGGGGAGCGAGGCGACGCTGGCCGTACGCAGCGGTGCCTTGTTCGAGTGGTGCCGGGGCTTCGTCGGTGGCTTTGGGCTGGGTGCAGGCGCGGATCCGCCGCTGTCGGAGGAGGGCCGCGAGGCCCTGCACGACCTGGTCCGGCTGGCCGCCGCGATCGCGCAGGACGACGGCGACGACGAGGACGAGGCGGCGTTGGCCGAGATCGAGGAGTTCGTCCGGGTCGCGGTGCTGCTGCTGCACGGCGACTGCACCTTGGGTCCGCGCCACCGCGGCCGGCTCAACTGACATGGCGGCCGGCACCGGCATCTCCGCGCAGGCCTACGCCCGCCGCCGTCGGCAGCTGATGCGGATGGCGGGCGACGACGCCATCTTGGTGCTGCCCGCGGCACCGGAGCGGATCCGCAGCCGCGACACCCACCATCCCTACCGTCAGGATTCCGACCTCTGGTACCTGACTGGCTTCGCCGAGCCCGAGGCGGTGCTGGTGCTGGTGCCGGGCCGTGCCCATGGCGAGAGCCTGCTGTTCTGCCGCGAGCGCGATCCCGAGCGCGAAGGCTGGGACGGCCCGCGCGCCGGGCCGGAAGGCGCCGTCGATCGCCATGGCATGGACGACGCCTATCCCATCGACGACCTCGACGAGATCCTGCCCGGCCTGCTCGAGGGTCGCACCCGGGTGTACTACCACTTCGGCCGCGACACCGACTTCGACCTCAAGCTGATCGGCTGGCTCAACCGCGTGCGCGCCATGATGCGGATGGGCGCACAGCCGCCGCACGAATTCCTCGAGCTGGGCCACCTGCTCGACGAGATGCGCCTGTTCAAGTCGGCCGCGGAACTGAAACTGATGCGGTTCGCCGCCGCGATCAGCATGCGTGGGCACGAAGCCGCGATGCGCGCCGCCCGCCCCGGCGTGCGCGAATACGAGCTGCAGGCCGAGCTCGAGTACGTGTTTCGTGCCGGCGATGCCGAGCCCGCCTACGGCAGCATCATCGGCGCTGGCGCCAACGCCTGCGTGCTGCACTACCGTGCGAATAGTGGCCGCGCGAAGGACGGAGACCTCGTGCTGATCGATGCCGGCGCCGAGTACCGCGGCTATGCCGCCGACATCACCCGCACCTTTCCCGTCAACGGCCGCTTCAGCCCGGCGCAGCGTGCGCTGCACGACCTCGTTGTCGAAGCGCAGCGCGCCGCGCTCGCGCAGGCCCGGCCCGGCGTGCCGTATGCGGGCGGCCACGACGCCGCGGTCGCCGTGCTCGCCGAGGGCCTGCTCGGCCTCGGCCTGCTCAAGGGCAAGGCGGAAAAGATCATCGCCGATGGTAGTTACAAGCGCTATTGCCGGCACAAGACTGGACACTGGCTCGGGCTGGACGTGCACGATGTCGGCGAATACCGGGTGGATGGTGAGTCCCGGCTGCTCGAGCCGGGCATGGTGTTCACCATCGAACCCGGGATTTACATCCCCGCCGGCGACAACACGGTCGCGGCGAAGTGGCATGGCATCGGCATCCGCATCGAGGACGATGTCGCGATCACTCTTGACGGCCACGAGGTGCTGACCCAAGGCCTCGCGCGCAGCGCGGCGGAGGTCGAGGCGTTCATGGCGGCGGGTTGAGCGCGTCGCGCCAGGGGCGGCGCCACGGCGCGGATGTTGTCAGGCGTTGGCCGGGATTGCGGCGAATGCCTCGCGGGTGAGATTGACCGGGGCGTCGTCCGTACACAGTACGTTGTCCTCGATCCGGATCCCGCCATGGGGCCGGAACGCCTCCACACGGTCCCAGTCGATGCTGCCGGCGTGATCGCCTGCCTTGAGCGGGTCGAGCAGCAGGTCGATGAAGTAGAGGCCGGGTTCGATGGTCACCACCATGCCGGGTTCCAGGGTACGGGTCAGGCGCAGGTAGGGGTGGCCGTCGGGCTGAACGATGCTGCCGCCTTGATCGCTCTCGGCGAAGCCGGCCACGTCGTGCACCTGCAGGCCGATGCCGTGGCCGAGGCCGTGTGGGAAAAAGGCGGCGCTGATGCCGGTCTCGACCGCGGCGTTCGCGGCGATCCTGACGATGCCGAAGTCCCTGAGCACGTCGGCCAGCGCGAGGTGGGCGTCAAGGTGGAGCAGGCGGTAGTCGGAGCCGGCGCGCACCTGGGCGCAAAGGGCTTGCTGCACCCTGTCGACCGCTTCGATCATGCGCTGGAACTCGCCTTCGGTGTCGGTCGCGTAGGTGCGGGTGATGTCCGAGGCGTAGCCCGCATGCGCAGCGCCGGCGTCGATCAACAGGCTGCGCAGCGGCCTCGGCGGCAACCGGTCGCGGTCGGTGTAGTGCAGCACCGCCCCGTGCCCGTTGAGCGCGACGATGTTGTTGTAGGGCAGTTCAAGGCTGTCCTGGCCGGCGGCCTGGCAGTAGGCGAGGTGGATGCCGAACTCGCTGGCGCCGGCACGGAAGGCGCGCTCGGCGGCGCGGTGGCCGCGCACGCCGCGCCGGTTGGCCGCGCGCAGCATCTCGACCTCGTAGGGCGTCTTGAAGGCGCGGTGGTAATCCAGATGGTCGAGGACCGGCTGCGGATTGTTGGGCACGTAAGCGCCGAGCGTGCTCTGCGACTCACCCAGGATCGCACACCGTGCCGCGTCGGCCGGCAGATGACGGAGCGCTTCCTCGGGCGTGCGGATGATCGCGATCTCGAAGTGCTCGACCCAGGCGCCGGCGGGCGCTTCCGGCACCACGTGCCAGTAGTCCAGCGGTTGCAGATACACCAACTTCGGTTTGTGACCGGGCGTGGCGACCAGCCAGGAGCCGGGGTTGCGGGTCAGCGGCAGCCAGGCCTTGAACTGCGGGTTGACCGCATAGGGGTAGTCGCGGTCGTCGAACACCTGGTAATGCACGCTGCCGCTGGGCACCACGAGGTGGTCGAAACCACCGCGCTCGAGCGCGGTTTCGGTGCGGGCCTGGAGCGTCTGCAGGTGCGCGTGGTAGAGGTCTGCGTGCATGGGTCCAGGCCGGAGCGGAATCGGTGCCATTGTGCCGCAATGACCGAGGTGCCGCGGTCGCGCGGCTACTCGTAATGGCTGCCGGGTGCCTCGACCCAGGCGCGCAGGCGGACGACATGCTGTTCGGTGAGGCCCATGAAGCGGAACCCCGCCCAGGCCTGTCCCGGGGCGCTGGCACGATCCAGCCATAGCAAATGTGCGCCGATTTCGATCGGTGTCTCCTGCGCCTTGCTGCCTGGGAGCAGGAAGCGGAACTGGTAAAGCGCATCCTCGGTCAGGGCCTCGGTGGCGATCAGCAGCATGCCGCTTTGGGAAAGGTTGCCGATCTTCCCGACGACGCGCTCGGTCATCATGTCGCTGACCAGCACCGTGCTTGATATCTTGCGGCGCTTGGCACGCCTGAATTCATTGATCATGCCGGTTGTCCATCAGCTGCGGTCGAATCGCCGCGGCTGGCGAAGCTGCGCAAGGCGTTGATCGCCCCCTGCCATGCACGGTCGACGATGTGGCCACGGTCGGCAGACACGATCCGGGCCTGGCCGTGGGCCAGCATCCGCGCAACGCTGTCCAGCGAATGCTCGCCCACCCGTTGCCCGCGCTGGTTGACGAACAGCGCGTTGTCGGTGACCGGGCTGTACCAGGACAGGCGGCGGCGCACCACGTCTCCCTGCTGGTTGGTGACAAACTCGATCCATGCGCCGTAAGGCAGGATACGGAGCTGCTCGTAGTTCAATTGCTCGTCGGGGGTGCGCGGCGGCAGCTTGGGCTTGACCGTGCGGGCTGCTTCCTCGCCCAGGCGCACGCGCGCCTTGACCTTCATCGCGAGCTCGGTACGGGAGGCGGGATCGTTTTCGTCGTCTTCCGGGCTGCTGGTCAGGCGTTGGGCGATCACGCTCGTCTCCTCGCCGTGGTAACCGACCTGGTTCAATGCAGCCTCGACCAGGGAAGTGAGGCCCGTGTCGGCATTGCGGCCGCCGCGCCCGCAGACCGCGATGATTTGCCGGGTTGCGTCAAGATGGCTGCGCCAGTCGTCGGAATCCTCTCCGTGGCGCAGCAGCACGAGCGTCAGCACGTCCGCCCATGCCTGGTTGAGCAGGGCCCGGGTGAAGCGCGGCAGGCGGTGGTCGCCGATCAGCTGGCGCAAGGCTTCGTTGGCGCCGAGCTTGGCGATCTCCAGTTTTTCCTTGCCGCGCGCAGCCTCGATGTGGCGGCGCTCAAGCAGTTCGGCCTTCCGCGCCTGCGCCTGCATCAGGGCCTGGGCCTTGCGGTTGCTGTCCTCGAACACCTGGTTGTCGCCAGCGTAATGCTCGACCACATGGTTGACGGCCGCCTGCAGCGGCACCAGCAGCTGCGGGTCGAAATCCTCCTCGCCCAGCCAGCGGGCGGCACTTTCGGCGACGGTGTTGAGCAGCTGCCTGGCCGGGTGGTCGCCGCGGACGAAGAAGCTCCGGTCCTGCAGCGCGACCCGAAGCAGTGGCAGCTGCAGGCGCCGGACCAGCGCGGCGGCGGGCGCGCTGGCGCTGATCTCGCCTTCGATCTGCCCGTAGAGCATGTGCAGCAATTCGAAGGTGTCATCGTGCTGCTGGGTCATTGCGGCATGGCGTCCGCGTTGCTGTCGCATCTGTGCGAGCAGGGTCTGCTTGATGTCGGTGAGGTTGCGGGGCGTCCCCATCGGCAAGTGCGGTTCCGGTTGCAGCGCGGCCAGAGCACGGTCGAGGTCGGCCTGGTCGAGTTCGGCTTGTGAACGCGGCGCAGGCGCAGGGCGGAGCTTGCTGATGAGGTCCCGGCGGCCGGCCATCAGCTGCTGCAAAACTTCGTAGGCCTCGGCTTCGCTGCCGGCGCCTTCGTGGTAATCATCCTCCGCGCTGGCTTCTCCCATCCAGGCCGTGTGGGGCCTGATGGCTTCCGATGCGGCGCGCCTGGCACGGTCGTTGCCGCGTCGCCTCGCGTGCAGGACGGGATCGGAAGACACACGGTCGCGGGGCGCGAAGGGCGGGGGTGCGCGGGTCTTGCCACGCTGTTCCCGGGCGTTGGGGGCGCTGCGCGCTGAAGCGTCGTCGTTCTGCGGCGTGGGACGGATCCGCAGGGGAACATAGGTCAGTCCGGGCAGGATGCCGTCGTCGGCGATCAGGCGATCGAGTTTCTCGAGCAGACGGGCCATGCCGGTCATGACGTGACGATCGAACAGGCGATACAACAGGAGGCGGGCGTCATGGTCGATCTGCAGTGCGTGGCTGGCGTTGCGCAGTGCGCGGCACACCGATTGCGGGCCCAGGGGCACGCGCGCGGAATCCAGTGCGGGAGTTCCCCAGAGCACGCCGAAGCGCTGGCCCAGCAGGTGCAGGGACAGGTTGGCGCGCCCCTCCTGGCGCAAGGCGATGTCGCGCAACACGCTGTCCTCGTCGAGGGTGGCGTCCTCGACCAGGCTGAGCGTGGGGAAGGGTGCGGCCGCGCTGGCGGCAGATGCAGTAGCGCCTGCGGGCTGGCGCACACTTGCGACAGCGGCCTCCATTTCCAGCATGAAATGCGGGACGAAGTCGGCCCGATGCATGCGGAAAGTGCGCAATATCTGCATGTAGCCGGATTCGCTGCCGGGGTTACGGGCCAGATCGGCCAGCCGGAACAGTTCCTGTTCGAATTCGTCCAGCAGCGTATGCAGGCCGTGATCCAGCTCCTCGGAAACCAGCGTCAAGGCGTGCTCCAGCACGCCGCGGACCCGCTTCGGCAGGCCGGCAGCGGCCAGTGTTCGCGGCGTGGTGTCAGGGGATTGTGGCGAAAGGGGCATGTACATCGATCGCTGCAGTCACCGCGCTTCATAGCATGCCCGGATGCCCGGGGGCCAGCCATGCGTACCGGTGGGCGCCACGTGGCCTGCCTGCGGTGATCAATCCTGCAGAAACAGCGCGATCACGTCGTTGCCGAAACGCCGCCCCGCTGCGGTGGGCCGGACCTGACTGCCATCGCTCTGCAGCCAACCACGCTGCCGCGCCTCCGCCAGCGGCCCGGCGATCGCGCTGCGCGGCAGGCCGGTCCGGGCCTCGAAGGCATCGAGCGGGAAGCCGTCCACCAGCCGCAGGGCGTTGAGCATGTACTCGAACGGACGTCGTGCCGGTGCGATGCGCTCGTCGCCGCCGATCGCCGCGGCGCTGCCGGCCGTGGCCAGCCAGGCGGCGGGATGCTTGTGCTTCCAGCGGCGCAGGATGGCCTGCGAGTCGCCCAGGGTGAGCTTGCCGTGCGCGCCGGCCCCGATCCCCAGGTAGTCGCCGAAGCGCCAGTAATTGAGGTTGTGTGCGCACTCGCGCCCGGGCAGGGCGTGGGCGCTGACCTCGTACTGCCGGTAGCCGGCCGCGGCCATGCGCGCCTGCCCCTGCTCCTGCATGTCCCAGGCCAGGTCCTCGTCGGGGAGGCCGTCAGGGGGCCGGGTGGCGAACACGGTGTTGGGCTCGAGCGTGAGCTGGTAGTGCGACAGGTGCGCCGGCCGCAGGGCCAGCGCGCGCTCGACGTCGTACTCGGCCATGGCCAGGGTCTGACCGGGCAGGGCATACATCAGGTCGAGGTTGAGGTTGTCGTAGCCGGCGTCCTGGGCCATCCAGACCGCGGTTTCGGCCTCGGCGCTGTCGTGGATGCGTCCGAGCCGCGCCAGCACGGGGTCGTCGAAGCTTTGGATCCCGAAGCTGAGCCGGTTCACGCCGGCGCGGCGATAGTCCTCGAACCGCCCGTGCTCGGTGGTGCCGGGATTGGTTTCCAGGGTGATTTCCAGGCCGCGGGCAAAGTCCAGGCGCGCGCTGGCGCCCTGCAGGAAGGCGTCGATGGCGTCGGCAGGGAACAGGCTGGGGGTGCCGCCGCCGAAGAACACGCTGTGGATGCTGCGGCTGCGGACGCGGACCAGCGGCAGGTCGTGGTCAAGGTCGGCGAGCAGGGCCTGGACATAGTCGGCGAACGGCAGCGGCCCGCGCGCCTCGTGCGAGTTGAAGTCGCAGTACGGGCACTTGCGTACGCACCACGGCAGGTGCACGTACAGCGACAGGGGCGGCGGTGTGAGCATGGGTGCGCTGGAAGGCGTGAGAAGTGAGATGTAAATCGCGATGGCCTGGTGGCTAACGTCCCACGTCTAACGTCCCACCGTCCTCAAGCAGACGATTCCGGAGCGCCGCCAGGGCTTTTCCGCGGTGGCTGACAAGATGCTTGTCGGCAGGGGCGAGTTCGGCCGCACTCAGGCCGCTGGTCGGATCGAGGAACACCGGGTCGTAGCCGAAACCGTGGTCGCCGCGCGGGGCATGCAGGATGCGGCCTTCCCAGCGTCCCTCCGCCAGCAGCGGCTGCGGGTCGTGCGGGTGGCGCAGCAAAGCGAGCACGCAGCAGAACCGGGCGCCCCGGCGCGCGTCCGGCACGCCGTCCAGCGCTGCAAGCAGCTTGCCGACATTGGCCGCGTCCATGGGGCGGCCGCTTTGAGGGAGTGCCGCGCCGGCATCGCCATGCGGGCTGGCATAGCGCGCCGAATACAGGCCCGGCGCACCGTCGAGCGCGTCCACGCACAGCCCGGAATCGTCGGCCAGCGCGGGCAATCCGGTGGCGCGCGCGGCGTGACGGGCCTTGAGCAGGGCGTTCTCGACGAAGCTGAGGCCGGTTTCCTCGACCTCGTCGACGCCGAATTCCGATTGCGCGCGCAAGCTGATGCCGACGCCGGCCAGCAGCGCACGCAACTCGGCCAGCTTGCCTTCATTGGCGCTCGCCAGCACCAGCTTCATGGCTGCAATTCCAGCAGATCCCAGCGATTGTCGTAAAGGTCCAGGAACACGGCGACCGTGCCGTAATCTTCCTGGCGCGGCTGCTCGATGAAGCGCACGCCACGTGCGCGCATGGCGGCATGGTCGCGGTGGAAATCGTCGGTGTGGAGGAAGAAGCCCACGCGGCCGCCGGTCTGGTCGCCGATCCGTGCGCGCTGGTCGTGGTTGGTGGCGCGCGCGAGCAGCAGGGCCGTGCCGCCGCCGCGCGGCGCGACCCGGACCCAGCGCTTGCCGTTTTCCCGAGGCGCATCCTCCAGCAGGAGGAAATCCAGCGCCCGGGTATAGAACGCGATCGCCTCGTCGTAGTCGCGGACGACCAGGGCGACGCTGCCGATCTGCCGCATCACCGCGCCAGCGCGGCCTGTTGTGCCGCCAGCAGTTCGCCGACGCCGTGTTCGGCCAGGCCCAGCAGGGCGTCGAGCTCGTCGCGGCGAAAGGCGTGGCCCTCGGCGGTTCCCTGCACTTCGATGTAGCCGCCGCCGTCGTTCATGACCACGTTCATGTCGGTGTCGCAGTCGCTGTCCTCGGCGTAGTCGAGGTCGAGCACCGGGTTGCCGCGGTAGAGGCCGACCGAGACTGCGGCCACGGCGCCGTGGATCGGGTCGCGCCCGCCCTTGGCCGGCAGCAACTGCCGGTTGCGTTGCAGCCAGCGCACCGCATCGACCAAGGCGACATAAGCGCCGGTGATGGCGGCGGTGCGGGTGCCACCGTCGGCCTGCAGCACGTCGCAGTCCAGGGTGATGGTGCGCTCGCCCAGGGCGGTGCGATCCACGCACGCCCGCAGGCTGCGCCCGATCAGGCGCTGGATCTCCAGGGTGCGCCCGCCCTGCTTGCCGCGCGCGGCCTCGCGGTCGCCGCGGGTGTGGGTGGCGCGCGGCAGCATGCCGTACTCGGCGGTGACCCAGCCCTCGCCCTTGCCACGGAGGAAGCCAGGTACCCGGTTCTCGACGCTGGCGGTGCACAACACCCGGGTGTCGCCGAAGGCGACCAGCACCGAGCCCTCGGCATGCCGCGTGTAGCCGCGCTCGATGCGCACGTCGCGCATCTGGTCGGCGGCGCGGCCGCTGGGGCGGATCGGATCGTTCATGGCGGGCTCTGGCGCGTGGCGGGGCAGTTTAGCAACGGATCATCGTCCGGGCGGAGGTTGCGCGGGTATGCACCTTGCCCGGGCCCACGGCACGACACGCCGTGAATCCCCGCTGCGCGAGCCCGGCCCACCATCGTCGACGGGGTGCGTTTGGTGGCGCGCGAAGCGGTGCTTCGCAAGCGCGCCACCTCGCCCATGGAGGCTGATCGGCGACATCCATCGCGCCGATTGTCCAGCTGCGGCCCAGGACAAAGTGCGCCGGATCTACCGATCGCCTGAAACCGTGGATGGCATACTTGTCGCCCAGCCAGCGGGGCCGTTCGATGATCAGGAGCATGACCGCCTTCGCCTCCGGCGAGCGCAAGACCCCGTGGGGCACGCTCGGCTGCGAACTGCGCGCGGTCAACCACCGTTTCCTCGAGATCGGCACCCGCCTGCCCGAGGACCTGCGGGTCTCGGAGCCGGCGATGCGCGAGCGCATCTCGGCGCGGGTCGCGCGCGGCAAGCTCGACCTGTCGATGCGCCTGCGGCCGGTGGAGGGCGAAGGCGCGCTGCGCGTCAACGACGCCCTGCTTGCTCAGCTCGGTGCAATCGCCAGGCGCATCGATCCCGACTTCCCGCGGCTGCGCACCGACTTCGCCAGCCTGCTGGCGATCCCCGGCGTGCTGCAGTCCGAGAGTGGAGACCCCGCCACGCTGCAGGCCGAGGCGCTGGCCCTGCTCGACGACGTGCTCGCCGAGTTCATCTGCTCGCGCGAGCGCGAAGGCACGCAATTGGTGGCCGCGATCCGCGAGCGCGTTGACGGCATCGAGCGCCAGGCCGCGCAGGCGCGCGCCCTGATGCCGGCGATCCGTGCCGGGCAGCGCGCCAAGCTAGACGCGCGCCTGGCCGACCTCGCGCTGCCTGCCGGATTTTCCAAGCTTGAGCCGGGCCGGGTCGAGCAGGAGCTGGTGCTGTGGCTGCAGAAGCTGGACGTGGACGAGGAGCTCGATCGCCTCGACAGCCATATCGTAGAGATCCGCCGCGTGCTGACCCAGCCCGAACCGGTCGGGCGGCGGCTGGATTTCCTGCTGCAGGAGTTCAACCGCGAATCCAATACCCTGGGCTCGAAATCCGTCGACGCGCGTACCACCGCGATCGCGGTGGAGCTCAAGGTGCTGATCGACCAGATCCGCGAGCAGGCGCAGAACATCGAGTAGGGAGGAGACGGGAGCCGGGCTCGAGGATCGAGAATGGAAAATCGAGGATGGGAAAAGCAGTAGCATTCGCTGGCTGCCGGCTTGTGCGATTCTTCACTCGCGACTCACGACTCACGACTCACGACTCACGTCTTTCGTCTTTCGACTCACGACGCCGAATCAATGCGTGGAACCCTCTACATTGTCGCCGCGCCCTCCGGGGCCGGGAAGTCCAGCCTGGTCAACGCCTGCCTGGCGCGCGACCCCAACATCCGCCTGTCGATCTCGTTCACCTCGCGCCAGCCCCGTCCGGGCGAGCGCCACGCCGAGCATTACCATTTCATCGGCCGCGATGCCTTCCAGCGCATGATCGATGCCGGCGACTTCTTCGAGCACGCGCTGGTGCATGGTGACTGGAAGGGCACCGCGCGGCAGTCGATGGAGCCGCAGCTCGCGGCCGGGCGCGACGTGCTGCTGGAGATCGACTGGCAGGGTGCGCGCCAAGTGCGGGCGCAGGTGTTTGAGGCGGTGAGCGTGTTCATCCTGCCGCCCTCGCGCGCGGCCCTGGAACAGCGCATGCGCAAGCGCGGCCAGGACAGCGAGGCGGTGATCGCGCAGCGGCTGGCGGCCGCGCGCGAGGAAATGTCGCATTACGACGAGTTCGACTACCTGATTGTCAACGAGGATTTCGACACCGCTGTCGCCGAGATGTGCACGATCTTCGGCGCCAGCCGCCTGCGTCGGGAGGCGCAGGCGCAGCGCCACGCGGACCTGATCGCGGCGCTGCTGGCCTAGGCGGGGCTCGGCCCAGCGCGATGCGCGTGGCCGGGGGCAGGCCCCGATGGTGCTGGGCTAAAGATCCACTCGACGCGGTTTTTCGTAACACATTGATTTTCAACGTGCTTGCTTGCATCGCGTCGGCAGAGCCCCTAGACTTCGCCTCCCCCTTTCTATTGAGCGACGGCCTTCTGGCCGTCGGGAGTGTTATGGCCCGCATCACCGTGGAAGATTGCTTGGACGTGGTCGACAACCGCTTCGAACTCGTCATGATGGCCGCCAAGCGCGCGCGCCAGCTCGCCAACGGCGTCGAGCCGCAGATCGACAACAGCGAGAACGACGACAAGCCCACCGTGCTCGCGCTGCGCGAGATCGCCGCGCGCCGCATCGACCAGCCCTACATCGAGGCCGTCGAGAAGATGGAGCGCGAGCGCAAGGAGCGCGAGGCGCTCGAATGGGCCGCCGCCGAGGTCGTCTCCGATGACGACCTTGCCAAGGGCGATGATTGAGGACCGGAAACCGGTAACCGCAGCGCTGGCCGGCCTCTGCTGACCTGGATGGTGATGGCAACCCCGCTCCGGCGGGGTTGCTGCGTTGTGGGGGTCGGCAGTGCCGTGGCGGCGTGGCCGAAGCACCGAGCATGGCCGGACCGTCCGCTGTCCGGCTCTGAGTACCGATTCCCCGCTATTCTCCCGCCATGACCCCCGGCGAGACTTCCCGCGCCACCGTCCCTGCGCCCGTGCTCGAGGATGTGCCCGAGTACCTCCGTGCGCTGGAGCGCTCGGCGACCTATCTCAGTGACGCGCAGCGGCAGCAGCTGCGCCGCGCCTGGGCGGTCGGCGCCGCCGCCCATGCCGGTCAGGTGCGGCGCTCGGGAGAGGCCTACATCACCCACCCGGTGGCGGTGGCCGCTGTGCTCGCCGAGCAGAAGTTGGATGTGGAGACCCTGATCGCGGCAATCCTGCACGACACCATCGAGGACACCGACCTGACCCGCGAGGCCCTGGCCGAAGAATTCGGTGAAACCGTGGCCGAGCTGGTCGAAGGGGTCACCAAGCTGGATCGGCTGCACTTCGCCGATCGCCAGGAGGCCGCAGCCGAGAGCTTCCGCAAGATGCTGCTGGCGATGGCGCGCGACCTGCGGGTAATCCTGATCAAGCTCGCTGACCGCCTGCACAACATGCGCACCCTCGATGCACAATCCCCGCAGGCGCGCGCGCGGATCGCGCGCGAGACGCTGGAAATCTACGCGCCGATCGCGCAGCGCTTGGGCATGAACATGATCAAGGCCGAACTGCAGGACCTGGGTTTCCGCGCCCTGCATCCGCTGCGCCACCAGGTGCTGGAGAAGCGGATCCGCAACGAGCCCCTGGTGCGGCGCGAGGCGCTGGCCCGGATCGAGGCCCAGTTAGCGCAGCGGCTGACCAAGGAAGGTCTGGAATACCGGCTGCTCAGCCGGGTCAAGTCGCCGTGGAGCATCTACGGCAAGATGCAGGAGGAGGGCAAGAGCTTCGGCCAGGTGACCGACGTGTTCGGCTTCCGCGTCATCGTCGGCAGCGTGGCCGAGTGCTACTACGCGCTGGGCATCGTGCACGCGGTATACAAACCGCTCGACGGCCGCTTCCGCGATTTCATCGCCATTCCCAAGGCCAACGGCTACCAGTCGCTGCACACGGTGCTGTTCGGAACCTACGGTTCGCCGATCGAGGTCCAGATTCGCACCGAGGAGATGGACCTGATCGCCGAGCGCGGGATCGCCGCGCACTGGGTGTACAAGCACGGTGGCAACGCGCCCAACAGCGCACAGGCGCGCGCGCACTCCTGGATCACCGACCTGCTGGAATCGCAGCAGGGGACTGGTTCGTCGCTGGAGTTCCTGGAGAACGTCAAGGTCGATTTGTTCCCCGACGAGGTCTACCTGTTCACGCCCAAGGGCGACATCCTGTCGCTGCCGCGCAACGCCACCGCGCTCGACTTCGCCTACGCGGTGCACACCGACGTCGGCAACCAGGCGGTGGCGGCGCGTGTCGACCGTCGTCTGGTGCCGCTGCGCACCAAGCTCGCCAGCGGCCAGAAGGTGGAGATCGTGACCGCGAAGTCCTCGCATCCTAAGCCGCAGTGGCTGGAGTTCGTGGTCACCGGCAAGGCGCGCACCGCGATCCGCCACCAGCTCAAGCACATCGAGCACGAGGATGCGGTGCAGTTGGGCCACCGCATGCTCGACCGCGCGCTGGAGGAGCAGCAAAGTTCCCTGGAGCGCCTGCCCACGCCGCTGCTCGATGCCTACCTGGCTGAGCACCGCTACCCACGTCTTGAAGCGCTGCTGGCCGACATCGCACTCGGCAACCGGATGCCGGCGCTGGTGGTGCAGGCGTTGCTGCGGCACGCGCCGGAGGCAACCGGCGAGGCGCGGGCGGCGCCGGGCGATCGCCTGCTGATCACCGGCAACGAGCGCGGCGTCATAACTTTCGCCAACTGCTGCATGCCGATTCCGGGCGACGACATCATGGGCTACCACACTGCGGGCCGCGGCATCGTGGTCCACCGAATCGACTGCGCCAACGTCGCCGAGTACCGCAAGTCGCCCGATCGCTGGGTCGACATCGGCTGGGACCGCACGGTGGTCGGCGACTACAATGTCGCGCTGCGGATCGAGGTCGAGAACCGGCCCGGCGTGCTGGCGCAGGTGGCGGCGGCAATCGCCAAGGCCGAGTCAAACATCGACGGGGTCGAGTACCTGGAGCGCGACACCAACATCGCCGCGATCCGTTTCGGGATCGAGGTGCAGGACCGCGTGCACTTGGCCGAGGTGATCCGTCGCACCCGCCGCCTCGCGGTCGTGCATGGGGTGCAGCGTCTTTGATGCCGGGTCAGACGTGAGACGTGAGGGCAGGTGGTGGAGTGTCCGTCGCCGGGAGTCGCCAAGCCTGCGCTTTTCGTCTAACGTCTCGCGTCTCACGTCTCGCCTACCGACCACGCCATGCCCCGACACCCCATCCACACCGACAACGCCCCTGCCGCCATCGGCCCCTATTCGCAGGCCGTCCGCGTCGGCAACACGGTCTACTTGTCCGGACAGATCGCGCTGGACCCGGCCAGCGGGCAGGTGGTCAAGGGCGGCATCGAGGTCCAGGCGCGACGCGCCTTTGACAACCTGGCCGCGGTCTGCGCCGCCGCTGGCGGTTCCCTGGAGGACGTGGTGCGGGTCGGCCTCTACCTCACCGACCTCGGCGACTTCGCCTCGGTCAACGCGATCATGGCCGAGTATTTTTCGACGCCGTACCCCGCACGGTCGACGGTCGAGGTCACGGCCCTGCCCAAGGGCGTGGTATTCGAGGTCGATGCCGTGATGGTGACTGACTAGGGGCCGTGCCGAAGGCTTCGCGCCAGGCCTCGACCGCGGCTGCGCCCTCGCTGTCGCCTGCCGGCGAGGCGCCGCTGTCCATGCTGCCCGGCGTCGGCGCGCGGGTCGCAGAGAAGCTTGCCGCGCGCGGGCTGTCGACGATGCAGGACCTGTGGCTGCAGCTGCCGCGGCAGTACGAGGATCGCACCCGGCTGACGCCGATCCGGGCCCTGCAGTCCGGCGTTGCGGCCCAGGTCGAGGGCCGGATCGAGGCGGTCGAACGCGGTTTCCGCTACCGGCCGATGCTGCGGGTGGCAGTCGGCGACGACTCGCAGGCGACACTGGTGCTGCGTTTCTTCCACTTCCGCAGCGTGCAGGCGGCGCAATTCGCGCCCGGCACGCGGATCCGCTGCTTCGGTACGCCGCGTCCGGGCCAGCACGGGCTGGAGATCGTGCATCCGAGCTATCGCCTGCTTGATGATGCCGACGACGGCGCGCTCGGCGAACAGCTTGATCCGGTCTATCCGGCGGTCGAAGGCATCGGCCCGGCGACCCTGCGCAGGCTGATCGGCCTGGCACTCGATCACCTGCCTGACGGCGAAACCCTGGAGTTGTTGCCGCGTGCGTTGCTGCAGGCACGCGGACTGCCTTCCTTGCGCGAGGCGCTGCTGGCCGTGCATCGCCCGCCGCGCGATGCCGATATCGCCGCCCTGCTGGCCGGCAGCCATCCCGCGCAGCGGCGGCTGGCGTTGGAGGAACTGCTGGCCCACCACCTCAGCCTGCGCCGCC
>JALZMP010000162.1 GCA_030858145.1 Pseudomonadota bacterium | reverse complement strand
GCCACCTTCCGCATCGACGAGGCCACCGCGATGGCGCCGCACACCTGGCGCGAGATCACCGGAGGCGGCTTCGGCTCGCGGCACGATGCGCTGGGCGACTGGCTCTACGGCATGGAGGTCTGCGTCGATCCCGAGTTCCGCGGCCAGCGCATCGGCCGCCGCCTGTACGACTGTCGCAAGCGCCTGTGCCAGGAGATGGACCTCAAGGGCATCGTCTTCGTCGGCCGCCTGCCCGGGCTGCAGCGGAAATTGAAGCAGTACGGCAGCGTCGAGGCCTACGTCGAGGCGGTGGAGGCCGAGCGCGCGCGTGACGCGACGCTCTCGTTCCAGCTGCGCAATGGCTTCGAGGTGCGCGGGGTGATGCCGAAGTACCTGGCCTCCGACAGCGCCTCGCTGGGCTACGGCGTGCGCCTGCTGTGGCGCAACCCGAAGCGTGCGGAGAATCCGGTGGTGCGCCGCCAGCAGCGAGAGGGCCGCCTTCCCGACACGGTGCGCGTGGCGACCGTGCAGTACCAGCAGCGCCGGATCAAGGGGTTCGACGAATTCGCGCAGCAGGTGGAGTACTTCGTCGACATCGCCGCCGACTACCGCAGCGACTTCGTGGTGTTCCCGGAGCTGTTCACCCTGCAGCTGCTGTCGGTGGTCAACGAACCGCTGTCGCCGGCGGATTCGCTGCGCACGCTCACCCAGTACACGGAACAGTTCCGCGACATGCTCAAGCGGCTGGCGGTGCAGTACAACATCAACATCATCAGCGGCTCGCACCCGACCTACGTCGAGGACGGCGACATCCACAACGTCTGCTATGTGGCGCTGCGCGACGGGTCGCTGCATACCCAGGAAAAACTCCACCCCACGCCCAACGAGCGCTACTGGTGGAAGATTTCCGGCGGCGAGCAGGCCGCGGCGATCCTCACCGACTGCGGCCCGATCGGAATCATGATCTGTTACGACTCGGAGTTTCCGGAGCTGGCGCGGCACCTGGTCGACCAGGGCGCGCTGCTGCTGTTCGTGCCGTTCTGCACCGATGTCCGGCAAGGCTATCTCCGTGTGCGCTACTGCTGCCAGGCGCGTGCGGTGGAGAACCAGTGCTACGTGGTGACCTCGGGCAACGTCGGCAACCTGCCCGGGGTCAACAACTTCGACATCCAGTACGCGCAGAGCGGCATCTTCACCCCCTGCGACTTCCCGTTCCCGCCCGACGGCGTGGCTGCGATGACCACCGAGAACGCCGAGGCCGTGGCCTTCGCCGACCTGCGCCTGGACGCGCTGCTGGAGGCGCGTGCCAGCGGCACCGTTCTCAACCTGAAGGACCGGCGCCACGACCTCTACCAGACCGCGTGGAGCGTGCCGAGCGAGATCGCCAGGCGCAATGCGCTGAAGTCCGCCAGCTAGAATGGCGCCAGCAATCCAGGGAGTTCCAGCCATGGCCAGCCCGATCGAAATCCGCGTTCCCGACATCGGCGGCTTGGATGCCGTGCCGGTGATCGAGGTGCTGGTCGCCGTGGGTGACACAGTGGCGCAGGACCAGGGCCTGATTACGCTGGAGTCCGACAAGGCGACGATGGAGGTGCCGGCGTCCGCTGCGGGCGTGGTCCGTCAACTGAAGGTCAAGGTCGGCGACAAGGTCTCCGAGGGTAGCGTGGTTGCGGTGCTGGACAGCGAGGCCGAGGCCGGCGACGACGGCGATGCGGAAAAAACACCTCTCCCGCCTGCGGGAGAGGTCGGCGAGCGCAGCGAGACGGGTGAGGGCCCGGCTCGTCGCGACACGCCCTCACCCCCACCCTCTGTCCGGCCCGCCGGCACAGCCGGAGGGCGTTCGGAACTGCAGGCGGTGGTGCCGCCTGAGCGCAGTTCCCCACCCACAAGCGGGAGAGGGGGTGGACGGCAGGCTCCCGCCACCGCGCCCTCGCTGGCCAAGCCGGACGAGTCCGCGGCGCCAGCCGCGGCGAAGCCCAGCGGCCGCAAGGCCGACATCGAATGCGGCATCGTCGTGCTCGGTGCCGGACCCGGCGGCTACACGGCCGCCTTCCGTGCCGCCGACTTGGGCCTGGACACGGTGCTGGTCGAGCGCTACGCCGCGCTGGGCGGAGTCTGCCTCAACGTCGGCTGCATCCCGTCGAAGGCCTTGCTGCACGCCGCGGCGGTGATTGACGAGGCGCAGCATGCAAGCGACTATGGGGTCGACTTCGGCAAGCCGAAGATCGCGCTCGACAGGCTGCGCACGTTCAAGGACAAGGTCGTCAGCCAGCTGACCAAGGGCTTGGCCGGCATGTCGAAACAGCGCAAGGTGCGCGTCGTGACCGGCAGCGGCCGCTTCGTGTCGGCCCATGAACTGGAAATTGCCTCCGACGACGACAAGAAGCAGTTGTTGCGTTTCGAACACTGCATCATCGCGTCCGGCTCGCAGCCGATGCAGCTGGCGGGCTTCCCCTGGGACGATCCGCGGGTGATGGATTCCACCGACGCGCTGGAACTGGCCGACGTGCCGAAGAAGCTGCTGGTCGTCGGCGGCGGCATCATCGGCCTGGAGATGGCCACCGTGTATCGCGCGCTCGGCAGCGAAGTCACCGTCGTCGAGCTGATGGACCAGCTGATGCCGGGCGCGGACAAGGACCTGGTCAAGCCGCTGGCCGACCGCTTGAAGAAGCAGGGCGTGGCCGTGCACCTGAAGACCAAAGTGGTCGAAGCCAAGGCGCAGAAGAACGGCATCGCTTGCGGTTTCGAGGGCGACAGCATGCCGGATGCCAAGATTTACGACCGCGTGCTGGTCGCGGTCGGGCGCGTGCCCAACGGCGGCAAGCTCGACGCCGACAAGGCCGGTGTGCGCATCGGCGAGCGCGGCTACATCGACGTCGACAGGCAGATGCGCAGCAACGTGCCGCATATCTTTGCGATTGGTGACGTCATCGGCCAGCCGATGCTGGCGCACAAGGCCACCCACGAGGGCAAGTTGGCGGCCGAGGTCGCCGCCGGGCAAAAGAAGGAGTGGGTGGCGCGGGTAATCCCGTCGGTGGCCTACACCGATCCCGAGATCGCCTGGGTCGGCGTGACCGAAAACGAGGCGAAGGAGAAGGGCCTCAAGGTCGGCGTGGGCAAGTTCCCGTGGGCGGCCAGTGGCCGCGCCATCGGCATCGGCCGCACCGAGGGCTTCACCAAGCTGCTGTTCGACGAGGACACGCACCGCATCCTGGGCGGCGGCATCGTCGGCGTGCATGCCGGAGACCTGATTGCCGAGGTCGCGCTGGCGATCGAGATGGGCTGCGAGGTCGGTGACATCGGCCATACCATCCATCCGCATCCCACGCTGAGCGAGTCGGTGGGCATGGCGGCCGAGGTCTTCGACGGCACCATCACCGACCTCTACGTGCCGAAGAAAAAGCAGTGACGCAGGCTGGGCCTGGGCCACCCTGCCGCCATGGCCGGTGCGCCTGGCTTGGGCGGAAAAGGTGGGCTGTAACACATTCCTACGCCAGACGGCGGGCCGCCTGACAGGCGAAACCCCGGCCAAGGCCGGGGTTTCGGGGGTGGCCTGCCGCAGATCGACGAGGAAGTGGGAGGCAGGCCGCACAGGCATTGACCGGCCGCGCCGGCAAAGGTTCCACGGCTCCGGGCCATGCCGGATCCGCGGCGGGAGTGGTAGGGAGGCTGTCGTGGCGGACGCCAGGCCGGAGGAGGCGATCCGCGACTTCCGGCGGTTGCCGCCGAAAACTGGTGGCTGCTATACTTTTGCGGCTTCGCAGGGCCGATTTGCAGCAGGTTGCGGCCCGTCCCCGGCATGACCAAGAGGCCACTCGCGTGCACGATCCCATCGCCGCGGGCCGTCGCGCCGCGCACCGTGCGGTGGCGGTGCAGTCCGCCGCCTCTGCAGCAGTGGCGCTGGTCTTCCTGGTCCAGGGCCTCGCGCATGCGCTGGCCGCGGGCTGGGGCGGCGTGGCGATGCTGGCGGGGCATGTGCTGTCGGTCCGCGTGGCCTTCGGCCGCATCACTCCTGCCGGAGCGGCACTCGCCAGGCTGATGCTGGCGATGCTGGCGAAGTGGGTGGTCGCGCTGGCCTGCCTCGCGATCGGCTTGGGAGCCTGGCGCCTGCCGCCGCTCCCGATGGTGGTGGGGCTGGCAGCCGGGCTGCTGGCGTATCTGATGGCGCTGCATTTGGGCAGCTTGGAATTCGGTCGTACCAAATCGGGTAATGGGATAGAACGTGAGCGCTGAAAGCACCGGTACGGAAGCCGCATCCGGCGGATCCACCCAATACATCCAGCACCACCTCCAGCACCTGCAGTGGAAGGTCGGCGACAGCGCGTTCATGACGATCAACGTCGACAGCGTGCTCTTCGCGCTGCTGCTGTCGTCGCTGTTCCTGTTCTTCTTCATCCGCACCGCGCGCAAGGCCACCGCCGGCGTGCCGGGCAAGTTCCAGGCCTTCGTCGAGATGGTGGTCGCGTCCGTCGACGGCCTGGTGCGCGAGACCTTCCACGGCCGCAGCAAGCTGATCGCGCCGCTGGCGATCACCATCTTCGTGGTGGTGTTCCTGATGAACTTCATGGACATAGTGCCGGTGGACTGGCTGCCGTCGGCGTGGATGGGCCTCAACGAAGTCGCCGGCTACGATCCCGCCCACGCCTACCTGCGCGTGGTCCCCACCGCCGACCTCAACACCACTCTCGGCCTGTCGCTGATGGTGTTCCTGCTGATCCAGGTCTTCGGCATCCGCCACAAGGGTGTCGGGCTGTTCGTCAAGGAGGCCTTCACCGCGCCGTTCCACGCCGCCGGCCCGGTAGGCAAGGTGGTGCTGGCGCCGGCCAACCTGCTGCTGCGCGTGATCGAGGAGCTGGTGCGGCCGCTGAGCCTGACGCTGCGACTGTTCGGCAACATGTACGCAGGCGAGCTGATCTTCATCCTGATCGCGGTGATGACGCTGGGCGCCTCGTTCTCCAGCGGCCTGACCTACCTCATGATCCCGCTGCAGTTCGTGTCCGGCTTCATCTGGACCGCGTTCCACATCCTGGTGATCACGCTGCAGGCCTTCATCTTCATGATGCTGACCATCGTCTATCTGAGCATGGCGGCCGAGAGCCATTAGTTTTTAGCGTTTGCCTTTGCTTTACCGATTCCCGATTTCCCACTCCCCATTCCCAGCTTTACAACGGAGCACACCATGGAAAACCTCGCCCTCTACGCCGAAGTGGCCAAGTTCACCGTCATCGCGGCCGGCCTGCTGATCGGCCTCGGCGCCCTCGGCACCGCCATCGGCTTCGCCATCCTCGGCGGCAAGTTCCTGGAGGGTTCCGCCCGCCAGCCGGAGCTGACCCCGATGCTGCAGACCAAGATGTTCATCGTCGCCGGTCTCCTGGACGCGGTGCCGATCATCGGCGTCGCCATCGCCCTGCTGCTGATCTTCGCCAACCCCTTCCTCGGCACCTTCGGCGTCTGATCGAGCGGTTCGGCTAGCGCCGGCGCGATCGCGCCGGCGTTCTGGAGCACGTCATGGATATCAACCTCACATTCGTCATCCAGGGCTTCGCGTTCTTCGCGGTGGCGTGGCTGGTCATGAAGTTCGGCTGGCCGCACATCATCGCGGCCATCGAGGAGCGGCAGCAGAAGATCGCCGAAGGCCTCGCCGCGGCCGACAACGCCCAGAGGAACCTCGCCCAGGCCGAGGAAAAGGTCAACGAGGAGCTCAAGGCCGCGCGCAGCAAGGCCAACGAGATCATCGAACAGGCCCACCAGCGCGCCAACCAGATCGTCGACGCCGCCAAGGTTGACGCGATCGCCGAAGGCCAGCGCCAGAAGGCGGTGGCCGAGAGCGAGATCGTGGCCAGTGCCAACCGTGCCCGCGAGGAGTTGCGCCGGCAGGTGTCGATGCTGGCGGTCAGCGGTGCCGAGAAGCTGCTGCGTCGCGAGATCGATGCGGCCTCGCACAAGGCCCTGCTCGACGAGCTCGCCGCGCAGCTGTCGACACAGACGGCCTGAGCATGTCGCAGGCCTTGACCCTCGCCCGTCCCTACGCCCGCGCCGCGTTCGCGATTGCGCGCCAGGACCAGGCCCTCGCGGCCTGGTCGGACGCGCTGGGTTTTTCCGCACGCGTGGCCGTGGATCCGGGGGCCGCCGCGCTGCTGGGCCATCCCGGGCTGGCGGACGGCGATGCGGTGGCGCTACTGGCGCCGCCCGAGTCGGGCGCGAAGTTCGCCGACTTCCTCGCTCTACTCGCCGACAACCGCCGCTTGGCGCTGCTGCCGGAGATCGCAGGCCTGTACGAGCAGTTGAGGGCGGATGCCGAGCGCATCGTCAAGGCGACGGTGACCTCGGCCACCGTGCTGCCGCCGGGCGAACTCGAGACCCTGCTGGCGGCACTGAAGCAGCGCTTTGGCCGCGAGGTGCAAATCGAGACTGCGGTCGACGAGTCGCTGATCGGCGGCGCGGTGATCGACACCGGCGACATGGTCATCGACGGCTCGCTGCGCGGCAAGCTTTTGCGCCTGCAGTCGGCGCTGGCGCAGTGAAGCGGTGAGACGAGAGACAAAAAGCTTAAGACGAAGAACGTAAGACGTAGGGCGCAAGACGGAAAACTGGGCATGGTTCTTCCCCCTTCGACTTTCGACTTGCGTCTGACAACGTACAAAATCCAAACAAGGGCGTGCGTCGCACACCGCAACGCACGACAAGGAAACGACAATGGCAACCACCACGCTCAACCCGTCCGAAATCAGCGAACTGATCAAGGCCCGCATCGAGAAGGTCAAGCTCGGCGCAGAGGCACGCAACGAAGGCACGGTGACCTCCGTGTCCGACGGCATCGTGCGCATCCACGGCCTGGCCGACGCCATGCAGGGGGAGATGATCGAGCTGCCGCAGGGTGAGGACGGCAGCGCTACCTACGCGCTGGCGCTGAACCTGGAGCGTGACTCGATCGGCGCGGTGGTGCTCGGCAGCTATGAGCACCTGCGCGAGGGCGACGTGGCCCGGACCACCGCCCGAATCCTTGAGGTGCCGATCGGCCCGGAGATGCTCGGCCGCGTGGTCAACGCGCTGGGCGAGCCGATCGACGGCAAGGGCCCGGTCGAGGCCAAGGCGTCGGCGCCGGTGGAGGCGATCGCGCCGGGCGTGATCTGGCGCAAGTCGGTGTCGCAGCCGGTGCAGACCGGCTACAAGTCCGTCGACGCGATGATTCCCATCGGCCGCGGCCAGCGCGAGCTGATCATCGGCGATCGCCAGACCGGCAAGACCGCACTGGCGATCGACGCGATCATCAACCAGAAGCACAGCGGCGTGAAGTGCATTTACGTCGCCATCGGACAGAAGAACTCCACCGTCGCCAACATCGTGCGCAAGCTCGAGGAGTTCGGCGCGATGGCCTACACCACGGTGGTCGCGGCATCGGCCTCGAAGTCCGCTGCGATGCAATACATCGCCGCGTACTCCGGCTGCACCATGGGCGAGTACTTCCGCGACCGCGGCGAGGATGCACTGATCGTCTACGACGACCTGTCCAAGCAGGCCGTGGCCTATCGCCAGATCTCGCTGCTGCTGCGCCGCCCACCTGGCCGCGAGGCCTACCCGGGCGACGTGTTCTACCTGCACAGCCGCCTGCTGGAGCGTGCCGCGCGCGTGTCCGAGGACTACGTGGAGAAGTTCACCAACGGCGAGGTCAAGGGCAGGACCGGCTCGCTGACCGCGCTGCCGATCATCGAGACCCAGGCCGGTGACGTCTCGGCATTCGTGCCGACGAACGTGATTTCAATCACCGACGGCCAGATCTTTCTCGAGACCGACTTGTTCAACGCCGGCATCCGCCCGGCGGTGAACGCCGGCATCTCGGTGTCTCGCGTCGGCGGCGCGGCGCAGACCAAGATCATGAAGAAGCTCTCGGGCGGCATCCGCATCGCGCTGGCGCAGTACCGCGAGCTGGCGGCGTTCGCGCAGTTCGCCTCGGACCTGGACGACGCCACCCGCAAGCAGCTCGAACGCGGACAGCGCGTGACCGAGCTGATGAAGCAGAAGCAGTACGCGCCGATGTCGGTCGCCGAGCAGGCGCTGTCGATCTACGCCGTCGACCAGGGCTACATGGACGACGTCGCCGTCGGCAAGATCGGCGACTTCGAGCAGGGCCTGCATGCGCATTTCGCGAACACGCAGGGCGACCTGCTGCAGCGGATCAACGACAGCGGTGACTGGAACGACGAGCTCGAGGCGGCGTTCAAGCAGGGCGTCGAGGAATTCAAGAAGACGGGTAGCTGGTAAACGAAGCGTAGGGTGGGCCTTGGCCCACCCTCTGCGGCAACGGTGGGCCAAGGCCCACCCTACGACGGGATGGCAGGTAGAGATGGCCGGTGGCAGGGAAATCAAAACCAAGATCAAGAGCGTGCAGAACACCCGCAAGGTGACGCGCGCGCTGGAGATGGTCTCGGCATCGAAGATCCGCAAGGCGCAGGAGCGGATGAAGGCGTCGCGCCCGTACGCGCGCGCGATGAAGCAGGTCATCGGCCACCTTGCGCAGGCTAACTCCGAGTTCCAGCATCCCTACCTGGTCGAGCGCAAGGCGATCAGGCGCGTCGGCTACGTCATCGTGTCCTCGGACCGCGGCCTGGCCGGCGGACTCAACAACAACCTGTTCCGCAAGCTGCTGGGCGAGCTCCGCGCGCACCAGGAGCAGGACGTCGAGGTCGACGTGGTGACCATCGGCCAGAAGGCGTCGGTGTTCTTCCGCAGGCTCAAGGTCAACATGCTGGCCAGCGTCACCCACCTCGGCGACCAGCCGCAGGTCGAGAAGCTGGTCGGCGTGATCAAGGTCATGCTGGATGCCTACTCGTCGGGCAACGTCGACAAGGGCGGCGTGGACAGGGTTTATCTGGTCTACAACCACTTCGTCAACACCATGGTGCAGAAGGCGGCCTTCGACCAGTTGCTGCCGCTGCCGGCGTCCGACGAGCCGGTCGCGCGCCACGACTGGGACTACCTCTACGAGCCCGACGCCGAAAGCGTGCTCGAGCACGTGCTGACGCGCTACATCGAGTCGCTGGTGTACCAGGCGGTGATGGAGAACGTCGCCTCCGAGCACGCCGCGCGCATGGTCGCGATGAAGTCGGCCAGCGACAACGCCAACAAGCTGATCGACGAGCTCAACCTGGTCTACAACAAGGCCCGGCAGGCGGCGATCACCCAGGAAATTTCGGAAATCGTCGGCGGCGCCGCGGCGGTTTGATCCATTCAGTGTAGGAACGCCCCCTGGGCGCGATGGCAATCGGTGCGAAGGCAATCGCGCCCATGGGGCGCTCCTACAACAGCAAAATTGAAAGACTGAGGACAGAAGTAATGAGCAACCAAGGCAAGATCGTTCAGATCATCGGTGCCGTCGTCGACGTCGAATTCGCGCGCGAGAGCGTGCCGAAGGTATACGACGCGCTGAAGGTGCAGAACACCGAGATCACGCTGGAGGTCCAGCAGCAGCTCGGCGACGGCGTGGTGCGCACCATCGCGCTGGGCTCCACCGACGGCCTCAAGCGCAACCTGGTCGCCGACAACACCGGCCGGGGCATCACCGTGCCGGTGGGCAAGGGCACCCTGGGCCGGATCATGGACGTGCTCGGGCGCCCGATCGACGAAGCCGGCCCGATCGAGGCCAGCGACCACTGGGAGATCCATCGCCCCTCACCGTCCTACGAGGACCAGGCCGCGGCCGACGAGTTGCTGGAGACCGGGATCAAGGTCATCGACCTGATGTGCCCGTTCGCCAAGGGCGGCAAGGTCGGCCTGTTCGGCGGCGCCGGCGTCGGCAAGACCGTCAACATGATGGAGCTGATCAACAACATCGCCAAGGCGCACGAGGGCCTGTCGGTGTTCGCCGGCGTCGGCGAGCGCACCCGCGAGGGCAACGACTTCTACCATGAGATGAAGGACTCCAACGTCCTCGACAAGGTGGCGATGGTCTACGGCCAGATGAACGAGCCGCCCGGCAACCGCCTGCGCGTGGCGCTGACCGGCCTGACCATGGCCGAATACTTTCGCGACGAGAAGGACGAGCACGGCAAGGGCCGCGACGTGCTGTTCTTCGTCGACAACATCTACCGCTACACCCTAGCCGGCACCGAGGTCTCGGCGCTGCTGGGCCGGATGCCGTCGGCGGTGGGCTACCAGCCCACGCTCGCCGAGGAAATGGGCGTGCTGCAAGAGCGCATCACTTCGACCAAGACCGGCTCGATCACCTCGATCCAGGCCGTCTACGTGCCCGCCGACGACCTCACCGACCCGTCGCCGGCGACCACCTTCGCCCACCTCGACGCCACCGTGGTGCTGTCGCGCAACATCGCCTCGCTCGGCATCTACCCGGCGGTCGATCCGCTCGACTCCACCTCGCGCCAGCTCGACCCCAACGTGATCGGCAACGAGCACTACGACACCGCGCGCCGGGTGCAGGCGACGCTGCAGAAGTACAAGGAGCTGAAGGACATCATCGCGATCCTCGGCATGGACGAACTGTCGGAAGAGGACAAGCAGGCCGTGTCGCGCGCGCGCAAGATCGAGCGCTTCTTCTCGCAGCCGTTCCACGTCGCCGAGGTCTTCACCGGCTCGCCGGGCAAGTACGTGCCGCTGAAGGAGACCATCCGCGGCTTCAAGGGCATCGTCGACGGCGAGTACGACCACCTGCCCGAGCAGGCCTTCTACATGGTCGGCGGCATCGACGAGGCGGTCGAGAAGGCGAAGAAGGTCGCGGCTTGACGTTGTAAGCCCCTCTCCCGCTCGCGGGGGAGGGACGCGCGCACAGCGCGCAGGGCGAGGGTCCGGCTTTTACAGCGCATCCCGCGCCCTCACCACTGGCCCGCTGCTAGACTCGGCATAGCCTCGTCAAGCAGCCCCCAGCCCTCGCTTTGCGCTCGGGCGCCGTTCAATTCGCGAACCTGCGGTTCGCAAACGAATCGAACGGCCCCGCAAGCGGGAGAGGGGGTATAGGAAGAGAAGCAGGTCATGACCAGCACCATCCGTTGCGACATCGTCAGCGCCGAGGCCGAGATCTTTCACGGCGACGCCACCTTGGTGGTGGTCACCGGCGAGCTCGGTGAGCTCGGCATCGCGCCACGCCATGCGCCGCTGATCACCCGGCTCAAGCCGGGCAAGGTCGTGGTCACCCAGCCCGACGGCAGCGTGCTCGACTTCGCCATCGGTGGCGGCATCCTCGAGGTGCAGCCGCAGGTAGTGACCATCCTTGCCGACACCGCTATCCGCGCCGACGACATCGACGAGGCCGCCGTGCGCGCCGCCAAGCAAGAGGCGGAGCGCGTGCTGGCCGGCCGAGGCGAGCCGATGGAGATTGCCGAGGCGCAGCAGCGCTTGGCCGAGGTCACGGCCCAGCTCCAAGCGCTCGAGCGCCTGCGCAAGAACCTGAAGCACTGAGCGCTTCCCTGCAGTGGCGTCGCGCGCCGGCAGCCCTTATTTCCGGTAGACCCACTGCCGCGAGCCGATGAAGCCGATCAGGCCCAGCACCAGCTCGACCAATGGCTTCGCCAGCCACGCCCATTTGCGGCCCAGCACGTCATCGATGGCCTCGATCGCCACCGTGCTCAGCACGGTCATGGCCACCCACATGACCAGGAAGCGCAACAGCTGCGTGCGGCCGATCGCGTGCTCGTCGCCGGCAAAGGTGATACGGCCGTTGAGCCAGAACCCGATCAGTGCGCCGCTGATGCGACCGGCGATGTTGGCCACGCCGATGCGCAGGCCCAGGTGGCTCAGCGCCACCATCACCCCCCAGTCCAGCAGCCACTGCACGCCGCCGATCACCAGGTAATGACGGCCTTGGCGGGTGAGGCTCATGGCGCCATGCCTGCGCACGCAAGGACCTGGCCACGTTGCGGCATCAACATTGGCAGGACGTCGCCGGTGCTGTCATCGGGGCTCGCGTATTGGAGGCTGGCTTCGGCCATGGCGCTGCGGCGATCATCGGGATGCGGGAGGACGGCCATGCCTGCGGGTGTCATCTGGCCATGCTAGCAGCGCGTGCCTTTACAATGCGCGGCATTCCCTGCCTGTCCAGGATCAGCCCATGAGCGCGCCCCTCCACGCCGTCATTCTCGCCGCCGGCGAAGGCAAACGGATGAAGTCGGCGCTGCCCAAGGTGCTGCAGAAGATCGCCGGAGTGCCGATGCTGGGCCACGTGGTCGCGGCGGCGCGGGAGCTGGGATCCACAGGCATCCACATCGTCCATGGCCACGGTGGCGACCAGGTCCGCGCAGCGTTCGCCGACCAGCATGACCTGCACTGGGCGGAGCAGGCGCGTCAGCTGGGTACGGGCCATGCCTTGCAACAGGCCATGCCGGCGGTGCCCGATGATGCCAAGGTGCTGGTGCTCTACGGCGATGTGCCGCTGATCCGCGCCGACACCCTGCGGCGGCTGCTGGCCGCCCCCGGAAGGATCGCGGTGCTGGTTGCCGAACCCGACGACCCCACCGGCTACGGCCGCATCGTGCGCGACTCCGAAGGGCACGTGGGCGCCGTCGTCGAGCACAAGGATGCCGACGCCGCGCAGCGCCGCATCCGCATCGTCAACACCGGCATCCTGGCCGCGGACGCCACTGCGCTCAAGGGCTGGCTTCAGAGGCTGTCGACAGACAACACCCAGGGCGAGTACTACCTGACCGACGTGTTCGCCATGGCGGCGGCCGAATACACCGCCGCGGAGATGGTCCGGGTTGACGACGCGTTCGAAACCGAGGGCGCCAACGATCCCTGGCAGCTCGCGCAACTCGAGCGGGCATGGCAGCGGCGCCGCGTGCAGGCCCTGTGCGCTGAGGGCGTGCGCTTCGCCGACCCGGCGCGGGTGGACATCCGTGGCGAGATCGAGGTCGGTCGCGATGTCGAGGTCGACGTGGACGTGGTGTTCGAGGGCCGCGTGTCATTGGGGAACAAGGTCCGCATCGGGCCCTTCTGCCGGATCAAGGATGCGGCATTGAGTGACGGCACCGAAGTGCGCGCCCACTGCGACCTCGACGGCGTCCGCACCGAGGGTGTGGTGACCATCGGCCCGTTCGCGCGCCTGCGCCCCGGCACCGTGCTGGCCGACGGCGTGCACATCGGCAACTTCGTCGAGACCAAGCAGGCCACGCTGGGCGTCGGCAGCAAGGCCAGCCACCTCAGCTACCTCGGCGATGCCGCCATCGGCAGCGGCGTCAACATCGGCGCCGGCACCATCACCTGCAACTACGACGGCGCCAACAAGTCGACCACCACCATCGAGGACGGCGCCTTCATCGGTTCGAATTCCGCGCTGGTGGCGCCGGTGTCCGTCGGCCGCGACGCGACCATCGGCGCCGGCTCGGTGATCACCAGGGACGCGCCGCCGGGCCGACTGACCATCGCGCGTGGACGCCAGGAAAGCTACGACGGCTGGCAGCGGCCAAAGAAGAAATAATCTCTGCGGTCGCGCGATCTGCGGCTTGCGCCGCATCCGAGGCAGCCTCGGCAGCAGGAGAATCGCTGCCGCGACGGCGCCCGCAAGAAGGGCGCGGGTCCTGCCGCTGCTCTGCGGCTCCCGTAGATTGCCCGTTTCGCCACACCGCGGCCAGGAGGTTTCGACCGATCATCCCGGCGCCCACGGCTGTTGCGGCCCCCGCCGTTTACACTGTGCGCATCTCGCAACCGGTCTCCCTCCATGTGCGGCATCGTCGGCGCGATCGCGGATCGCGATGTGGTTCCCCTGCTGATCGAGGGGCTCAAGCGCCTCGAATACCGTGGCTATGATTCGGCTGGCATCGCCGTCGTCGAGGGCGGCGACGTCCGCCGCGTGCGCCGCACTGGTCGCGTCTCGGAGATGGAAGCTGCGGCCGGGGCCGAGGGCTTCGACGCCACGCTGGGCATTGGCCACACCCGCTGGGCCACCCACGGCGGCGTCACCGAGGGCAATGCGCACCCGCACATCAGCCACGGCGAACTTGCCCTGGTGCACAACGGCATCATCGAGAACCACGAGGCGCAGCGCGAGCGCCTTTCCGCGCTGGGCTATGTGTTCGAGTCGCAGACCGACACCGAGGTCATCGCCCACCTGATCCACCACCACCAGTCGCAGGGCTTGGACCTGTTGACCGCGCTGCAGGCGGCCGTGCGCGAGCTCGACGGCGCCTATGCCGTCGCGGTGATCAGCAAGCGCGACCCCTCGCGCATGGTCTGCGCGCGGATGGGATGCCCGCTGCTGGTCGGTCTGGGCGAGGGCGAGAACTTCATCGCGTCCGACGTCTCCGCGATCCTGCAGGCCACGCGCCGGGTGATCTTCCTCGACGAGGGCGACACCGCGGAACTCACGCGCGATGGAGTGCGCGTGTTCGACGCCGAGGGCGCCGAGGTGCAGCGCGAGGTGCACGTCTCCCATGTCTCGCTGGCGTCGCTGGAACTCGGCCCGTACCGCCACTTCATGCAGAAGGAGATCCACGAGCAGCCGCGCGCCATCGCCGACACCATCGAGGCCATCATCGACGACATGGGGTTCTCCGCGGAGCTGTTCGGCAAGGACGGGGCGGACGTACTGCGCGAGGTGGAGGGCGTGCAGATCCTGGCCTGCGGCACCAGCTACTACGCCGGGATGATCGCCCGCTACTGGATCGAGGACATCGCAGGGCTGCCCTGCAGCGTCGAGATCGCCAGCGAGTACCGTTACCGCACCGCGGTCGCCAACCCGGCCCACCTGGTTGTGACGCTGTCGCAGTCCGGCGAAACCCTCGACACCATGGAGGCGCTGAAATACGCCAAATCACTGGGCCACGGACGCACGCTGTCGATCTGCAACGTGCCGGAAAGCGCGATCCCGCGCGCCAGCAGGCTCGTGTACTACACCCGCGCCGGCGCCGAGATCGGCGTGGCCTCGACCAAGGCCTTCACCACCCAGCTGGTGGCGCTGTTCGCACTCACCGCCACCCTGGCGCGGCTGCAGGGGCGGCTCGACGACGTCCAGGAGGCGGACTACGTCGATGCCCTGCGCCACCTGCCGGGCAGCGTGCAGCACGCGCTCAACCTCGAGCCGCAGATCGCGCTCTGGGCCGAGCACTTCGCGCCGAAACAGCACGCGCTGTTCCTCGGCCGCGGCGTGCACTATCCGATTGCCTTGGAAGGCGCATTGAAGCTCAAGGAAATCTCCTACATCCACGCCGAGGCCTACCCTGCCGGCGAGCTCAAGCACGGACCGCTGGCGCTGGTCGATGCCGCGATGCCGGTGGTGGTGATCGCGCCCAACGACCGCCTGCTGGAGAAGGTGAAATCCAACATCCAGGAAGTGCGCGCCCGCGGCGGTGAGATGTACGTATTCGCTGATGCCGACAGCAACTTTGGCGAGTCCGAGGGCGTCCACGTGATCCGCACCCCACGCCACGCGGGTGTGCTAAGTCCGATCGTGCACGCGATCCCGGTGCAACTGCTGGCCTACCACGCCGCACTTGCGCGCGGTACCGACGTCGACAAGCCGCGCAACCTCGCCAAGAGCGTAACCGTCGAATGATGTGGGCCTGGGCCCGTCACGGGTCGATTGCGAGGTTTTTTCGCTTTCATTGAATGCGATGCGGGGGGGGCTGGGTCCACCCCGCGCCATCGCATGCGCATCGCGCTCAAGCGACGCGCCCGCCGGTCGGTCTCGATCAGCGCACCGGCGCGTAGCGCAGGCCGAGGCCGAATTCGCGGCCGGGCTGGTTGTACCAGGCCACGGTCTCGTAGTCGCGGTCGAACACGTTGGCAGCACGTGCCTGCAGCGTCCACGACGGCGCGAGCGCGACCTCCATGCGCAGGTCGAGGGTGGCGTAGCCGCCCAGGCGTACGCTGTTGGCGGCGTTGTCGTAGCGCGCACCGGCGGCATTGAGCGTGGTGCCCAGGCGCCAGTCGCCGAAGCTGCGATCGAGGTCGATGCGGCCGCTGTTGCGCGCGCGTCGCGCGAGGATGTTGTCGAAGTTCGACCCCGGCGTGCGGTTGCGCGGGTCGGTGTGGCTGAGCTGCAGCGATGCATCCCAGCCGGCCCGCGTGCCGCCGACGGTGAGCTCGGCGCCGCGGATGCGCGCCTGCTCGACGTTGTTGGGCAGGAAGATCGCGGCGTCGAAGGTGACCAGGTCGTCGACGCGGGTTTCGTACCCGTCGAGGGTCCATGCCCAGCCGCCGGCCTTGCCGCGAAGCCCGGCGTTGAAGCTCTTCGAGCGCTCCGGGCGCAGCTCGGGATTGCCGAAGAAGGGGAAGTAGAGGTCGTTGAAGCTGGGCGCCTTGAAGCCGGTGCCATAGCTGGCGGTGGCGCGCAGGCCGTCCGTGAGCGACCAGCCCCAGCCCAGGGTGCCAGTGGTGTGGTTGCCGAACTGGTCGTTGTCGTCGTTGCGCAGGCTGGCCTGGACGTCGTGCACGCCCAAGCGGCCCTGGTATTCGACGAAGCCGGCACTGTTGTCGCGACGGCGCACGGCAAAGGCAGTGGTGCTCTGCACGGCGTCGCGCTGCCAGTCAGCACCGAGGCTGAGCAAGTGTCCCTCGGTTAGCGCGATGTCGACCTGCGCAGAGGCGGTATGACGGCGGGTGTCGAAGGTGCTGACATGGGTGCGCGAGCCGCTGGCAGCGTCGGCGAAATAATTGTCCGACCTGTCGTCGCTGCGGCCACCGCGCAGGGTGAGCGCCAATGCCTGCGTCGGGGTGAAGGCCAGCTTGGCGCCCTGCGCCTGCTGCACGTTCTCGGCCTCGTTGCCGCCGAAGACGCCGCCGTCGAACTGGTTGTCGCTGTCGGCGCGCAGGGCGGTGGCCTCCAGCGTCAACGTCGCGGTGAGGTTGAGGCCGCCGCGCAGGCTCAGCGAGCGGTTGCGGTAGCCGTCGCGGTCGGGCTCGTCGACGAAGCAGCCAGCGCCGAACGGAGCGCCGGGTGCGGATGCGGTGCCGCGGCAGGCGTCGATGCCGGTGGTCTGCTGGGTGGCCGCGTCCACGCCGAACCATCCGGACGCACCGACCCCGCCACCGATCCCGGCGCTGGCCTCGCGCAGCGCGTGACTGCCGACGCCGACGCGGAACCGGGGTGCGATCGCGCCCCGGTCGCGCCGGGTGAAGATCTGGATCACCCCGCCGATGGCGTCCGAGCCGTAGAGGCTGGAACGCGGGCCGCGCACGATCTCGATGCGCTCGATCTGCTCGACCGGGAGGTCCTGGAAGGCGGCCAGGCCGGCGGTCGCCGAACCGATGCGGATTCCATCGACCAGCACCAGCACGTGATCGGACTCGCTGCCGCGGATGAATACCGTGGACAGCTTGCCTGGGCCTCCCTGGTTGCCCACGTCGATGCCGGCGCGGCCGCGCAGCAGCGCGGGCAGCGAGGGCGCCTGGCTGCGTTCGATCTCCTCGCGGGTGATGACCTGCGCCGGCGCGATGCTGTCGGCTAGCGGGATTTCGGTACGGGTGGCGGTGACGATGACCTCGTCGAGGTCGGTGGCCGCGTTGGCGTCCTGTGCGGCGACCAGCGGGGAAGCGAGTGCCAGCGCGACGGCCAGTGAAAGGGAGTGCAGTTGCATCGGTAAGTTCTCCACCGCGCGCGCCCACGCACGCGATCAGCAAGGCCCGGATGGGCAGGCAGTTGCGACGGAGAAGGGAGTGCGGGCCGCGGGGCCGGCGTGCTGCGGAGGCGCGACGGCATCGCCGCCGCGACGCCCTCCGCATCGCAACCAGTCGACTCCAGGGCCGGTCTCCGGGCTCGCGAGTGGTAATGGGGTTAGTAATGGGGTCAGAGACATTTACGCCGGACTTGGCGACAGGAGCTGCAAGCCCTGCTGCGTAAATGTCTCTGACCCCATTACCGGCCATCACCCGGCCATCGCGCCTTCCCA
>JALZMP010000141.1 GCA_030858145.1 Pseudomonadota bacterium | reverse complement strand
CTGCAAGACCGGCTCGCCGCGCTGACGCTGCGGCCGCAGGCGGCCGTGGTGCGCCGGCTGCAGCGCGACGCGCTGCGCCTGCGAGGCCTTGCGCGTTCGCTGGAAACGGTCAATCCGCTGGCCACCGTCGCCCGCGGCTACGCCATCCTGCAGCATGACGACGGCCGCGTGGTGCGCAGCGTCGCCGACGCCGCCGCTGGTGACGGCCTGGATGCGCGGCTGTCCGACGGCAAGTTGCGGGTCCGCGTCGAACGTCCGTAAGTGCGTTCTACGGGCGTGTTCGCCGCGCGCTAACGCGCCAACCTGCAGTCTGCATGGATCCCACTCACGGACAAGCTGATGACCAAGGCTTCCGACCTGTTCGTCGCCGCACTCGAGGCCGAGGGTGTCTCCAACGTGTTTGGCGTGCCCGGCGAGGAAAACCTCGACCTGATCGACTCCCTGCGCAAGTCCGGCATCCGCCTGGTACTGACCCGGCACGAGCAGGCGGCAGGCTTCATGGCCGCCACCTTCGGCCGGCTGACCGGCAAGGCTGGCGTCTGCCTGTCCACCCTGGGACCGGGTGCGACCAACCTGGTCACTGCGTCCGCCTACGCCCAGCTCGGCGCGATGCCGATGCTGATGATCACCGGGCAGAAACCCATCCGCAGCAGCAAGCAGGCCGATTTCCAGATCATCGATACCGTCGGCATGCTGCGACCGCTGACCAAGTACACGCGACAGCTGGTGTCCGCCGACGCCATCCCGGCGCAGGTGCGGGAGGCGTTCCGCCGCGCGCAGGAGGAACGCCCCGGCGCCACCCACCTCGAATTGCCCGAGGATATCGCCGGCGAGGACACAGATGCCCGGCTGATCGAGCCAGCTTACAGCCGCCGCCCGCTGGCCGAGGACAAGGCCATCGCACGCGCGGCCACGGCGATCCGCGACGCGAAACATCCGCTGCTGATGCTCGGCGCCGGCGCCAACCGCAATTCCACCTCCAGCGCCTTGTGCAAGTTCATCGACAGGCTGCGGATCCCTTTCTTCAGCACCCAGATGGGCAAGGGTGTGCTCGACGAGACCGGCCCGTTGTGGCTGGGCACCGCCGCCCTGTCCGACCACGACTTCGTCCACCGCGCCATCGATGCCGCCGACTGCATCATCAACATCGGCCACGACGTGATCGAGAAGCCCCCGTTCTTCATGCGCGAAGGCAAGCGCACGGTGATCCACGTCAACTACGACAGCGCGCAGGTCGATCCGGTCTACTTCCCGCAGGTCGAGGTGGTGGGCGACATCGCCAATGCCGTCTGGCAGCTGGGCGAGGCGCTGTCGCCGCAGCCGCACTGGGACTTCGCGTTCTTCGACCGCGTGCGCACGGCGCTGCTGGAACACCTGCAGGACCGGGCGGATTCCGAACGCTTCCCGATGGTGTCGCAGCGCCTGGTCGCCGACCTCGCCGCAGCACTGGCGCCCGAGGACATCGTCTGCCTCGACAACGGCCTGTACAAGCTATGGTTCGCACGCAATCACCGCTGCCGCAGGCCCAACACCCTGCTGCTCGACAATGCGCTGGCGACCATGGGTGCCGGGCTGCCGTCGGCGATCGCTGCGCGCATGGTGCACCCGGACCGGCGCGTGGTCGCGGTCTGTGGCGATGGAGGTTTCATGATGAACTCGCAGGAGTTCGAAACCGCGGTGCGGCTGGGCATCGACCTCACCGTGCTGGTGCTGCGCGACGACGCCTACGGGATGATCAAGTGGAAGCAGGCGCACGACGGCTTTCCGGAGTACGGCATGGACGTGGGAAATCCGGATTTCGTGCGCTATGCGGAGAGCTTCGGCGTGCGTGGCCACCGGCCGGCCTCGGCCAACGGATTCCTGCCGCTGCTGCGCAAGGCGCTTCAGACGCCCGGCATCGACCTGATCGACGTATCTGTCGACTACAGCGACGACGTCAGGCTCCTCAACGACGACATCAAGCGGCTGAGCGCGGCGGTGCGATGACTGCGTACTAACGCGGTTGGAACCACGCTCGTAGCCCACGAACTCATGACCGTGATCCCCGCGCAGGCAGGAATGACGGGGTGAAATATCTCCATCGCCGCCCTCGCCCATCCTCGGAAACCCTCATGGCCAAGACGTCGAAACACACGAAGCAGGAAAAACAGAAAAAATCCAGCGGCGAACTCGCCCGCAGCTATCCCTACTATCTCGCCGGCAAGGCGGTCGCGGCCAACACCGACCTCGAGGTGCTGGACAAGTACTCCGGCAAGTGCGCCACCCGGGTCGCCTTCGCCGATGCTGCCACCGTGCGCAAGGCGATCGTCGCCGCACACCGGGCGCGCGGGGCGATGGCGGCATTGCCGCACGACGTCCGCCGCGGCGTGCTGGAGCATTGCGTCGATCGGTTCACCGAGCGCAGGGAGGAACTGGCCCTGGCCCTGTGCATCGAGGCCGGCAAGCCGATCCGCGACGCCCGCGGCGAGGTCGCGCGCCTGATCGACACCTTCCGCATCGCCGCCGGCGAGGCCACGCGCATGGGCGGCGAGATCATCGACCTGGAGATCAGCGAGCGCACCCGAGGTTACCGCGGCATGGTCAAGCGGGTCCCGATCGGCGTCTGCGCCTTCATCACCCCGTTCAATTTCCCGCTCAACCTGGTCGCGCACAAGGTGGCGCCGGCGATCGCCGCCGGTTGTCCCTTCGTGCTGAAACCTGCGGCCAACACCCCGATCGGCGCGTTGATCATCGCCGAGGTATTGGCCGAGACCGATCTGCCCAAGGGCGCGTTCTCGGTCCTGCCGTGCAGCAACGACGATGCCGGACTGCTGGTCGAGGACGCACGCATCGCCCTGCTCAGCTTCACCGGCGGCCTGGTGGGCTGGGAACTCAAGGCGCGCGCCGGCAAGAAGAAGGTGGTGTTGGAGCTAGGGGGTAATGCTGCGTGCATTGTCGACGCCGATCCAGGCGCCGACCTCGACGCCATCGTCGAGCGGCTCGTCACCGGCGCCTACTACCAGTCCGGGCAGAGCTGCATCAGCGTGCAGCGGATCCTCGCCCATGCCGATGTCTATCCTGCCCTGCGCAGCAAGCTCAAGGCCGCGGTGGGCAGGCTGCCAATGGGCGACCCGCGCGAGGAGAAGACCGTCATCGGTCCGATGATCGACGAGGATGCGGCCAGGCGCGTCGAGGACTGGATCAAGGCCGCGAAGAAAGGCGGGGCCAAGGTGCTGGCCGGCGGCGAACGCAAGGGCAATCGGCTGCCGGCGGCGCTGCTGGAGAACGTGCCGCGCGACGCCGACCTCTACCGCAAGGAGGCCTTCGGCCCGGTCGCCTGCCTGGAATCCTTCGACGACTTCGACGCCGCCCTCGCGCAGGTCAACGACAGCGACTTCGGACTGCAGGCCGGCGTGTTCACCGCCCGCCTGGCGCACGCGATGCGCGCCTGGGACCGGCTCGAGGTCGGCGGGGTGGTGATCGGTGACGTGCCCAGCTTCCGCGTCGACAACATGCCCTACGGCGGGGTCAAGGACTCCGGCCTCGGCCGTGAAGGCCTGCGTTACGCGATCGAGGACATGACCGAATTGCGGCTGCTGGTGATCCGCGATTCGCTGTAAGCGTTGCGGCTGCGGCTCACGGCCCTTGTTCTGGCGCAGGCTTGCGGGTGAACGGCACGAAGCGCACCGGCGCGACGCGCGTGGTGCGCAGGCTGCCGTCGGCCTGCTTCTCGATCAGGCGCAGTTCCTGTCCCGACCATTGCGGACCCACCGGCGCCACCAGCCGGCCGCCCACCCTGAGCTGGTCGAGCAGCGGCTGCGGCACCTGCTCGGGCGCCGCGGTCACCACGATGGCGTCGAATGGTGCGTGCTCCGGCCACCCCGCATAGCCGTCACCGGCGCGCACCATGACCCTGTCGTAGCCCAGGCGTTGCAGCGTGCGCATCGCTTCCTCCGCCAGCGGCTTGACGATCTCGATCGTGTAGACCTCGCCGGCGAGTTCGGCCAGCACCGCGGCCTGGTAGCCCGAGCCGGTGCCGATCTCCAGCACCCGGTCGCCCGACCGCGGACGGGCCAGCTGGGTCATCAGCGCCACGATGTAGGGCTGGGAGATGGTCTGGCCGTGGCCGATCGACAGCGGCCGGTCGTCGTAGGCTGCCGCAGCCTGGTCGGACGCCACAAAGCGATGCCGCGGTACGGTGCGCATGGCCGCGAGCACGCGCGGATCGGTGATGTCGCGCGCCGCGAGCTGGCGCTCGACCATGCGTTCACGCTGCCGCGCGTATCCGTCCCCATCCTCGAGTTTCGGCGTGGTCTCGGGCTGCGCACAGGCGCTGGGCACCACGCAGGCCAGGCACAGCGCCAGCCAGCGCCGCGCGCGGGGCCGCGTGCCCCGCAGCCAATGCCTCAAACCATGCCTGGGTGACACTTCTCCACCGCCTGCGCCGTTTGCGCGATGCGAGCATGAGCATCAAGGGTACCCGCCCAAGTGTGGACGTGGGGTCGAGCCGCCCGAAGCGTCAGGACCGTGCCGTGCCCGCGGCTGGTTCCGGGTTCGGCTGGCCGTACAGGTAACCCTGCCCGTAGCCGCAGCCCAGTTGCAGCAGGATGTCGCGCTGCTGCGCGTTCTCGATGCCCTCGCCGATGGCGTCGATGCCCAGGGTTCCGGCCAGCGCCAGGATCGCGCGCACCAGGGCCAGGCTCTCGGCGTGCATCTCGGTATCGAGGCCGCTGACGAAGCTGCGGTCGATCTTCAGCGCATGGATCGGGAACCGGTGCAGGTAGGACAACGCCGAGAAACCGGTGCCGAAGTCGTCGAGCAGGACCAGCACGCCGCGGTCGCGCAGCAGGTTGAGCATGCGCAGGACGCGCGGGGCGTCGTCGAGCAGGGCCACCTCGGTGATCTCGATGCGCAGCCGTTGCGGGTCGGCCCCTGCCTCGTCGAGCATCCGCAACAGGCGGTCGACGAAGTCGTCGGCCCGCAGGTGGCGCGGCGAGACATTGATCGACACGTAGCCTTCGCGGTGCCGGAGCATCCACTCGAATACGTGCCCGTACAGCAGCCAGTCGACCTGCTCGATCAGACCGCTGTCCTCGCCGACACCGATGAATTCCGCCGGCGGCTGCGCACCGTGCAGCTCGTGTTTCCAGCGCAGCAGCGCCTCGTGACCGACCACGGCGCCATCGTCGAGGCGCACGATCGGCTGGAAATGCGGCTCGAAGGCGTCATTGAGGATCGCGCGGCGCAGGTCGGCCTCCAGGTCCAGCAGGCGCGTGGCCTCGGCACGCATCTGGTCGTCGAACAGTTCGCTGCGGTCGCGTCCGCGCGCCTTGGCCCGGTACATCGCGGCGTCGGCATCGCGCAGCATGTCCTCGCCGCGGCGGTAGCGCGGCTGCCAGACCGCGATGCCGATGCTGGCCGACGGAAACAGTTCGCGCCCGGCGACCCACATCGGCTCGCCGAGCACGCGCAGGATCTGCCCGGCGACCGCCTCGGCGGTATTCGCATGCGGCGGGTCGTCGACCAGGATCGCAAACTCGTCGCCGCCCAGCCGTGCAACCACACCGCGCTCGCCGAGCACGGCGCAGATCCGGCGCCCGGTCTCGACCAGCATCTCGTCACCTGCGGCGTGGCCGACGCTGTCGTTGACCAGCTTGAAGCGGTCGAGGTCGAGGAACAGCACCGCGAACGGCTGGCGGCCGGGAGCGCGCATGCCCTGGATCGCGGAATCCATGCGCTCCAGCAGGTGGGCGCGGTTGGGCAGGCCGGTCAGCGGGTCGTGGCGCGCCTGGTCCGTCAGCCGCTGCTCCGCACGCACGCGCTCGCTGATCTGGGCGCGCAGTTCGCGGTTGGCGTCCTCCAGCTCCCGAGTGCGCGCCTCGACCCGGAACTCGAGTTCGGCATGCGCCGCCTTCAATGAATCCTGCGCACGCTTGCGTGCCAATGCGTTGTCGATGTGGTGGGCGACGAAGGTCAGCAGGTCCTGGTCGCGGAGGGTGAAGCCGATCCCGGCGCTGTAGCTCTGCACCGCGAGCACGCCGACGCTCGCCCCTTCCCGGGTCAGGGGCACGCCCAGCCAGCATTACGCCAGCGCGCCTCTGCTGCGCACCCTGCCCGCGGCCTCCAGGGCCGCGATCCGGGCGCGGTCGGCGAGGAGCGCCTGGCCGGACTGGATCACGTACTCGCTCAGGCCTTTCGCCATGCGCCGGGGTGCCCGTGCCGCATCGCGCTCGTCGACCGAATAGGGAAATTCGAGGCGGGTGCCGTCCGCCGAGACCATCGCGATGTAGAAGTTGCGGGCGTACAGCAGCCCACCGACCACCGAGTGCAAGTCGGCATAGAAACGCTCGATGCTGCCTGCGGCCACCGACATCTCGCTGATCCGGAACAGCGCGCGCTGCAGCTGCTCGGCGCGCTCGCGCTCCACGATCTCGGCCTGCAGCACCTGGTTGGCCAGCTGCAGTTCCGCAGTGCGCAGGTCCACCCGGTGTTCAAGTTCGGCCTGCGCATGCTTGCGGTCAAGCGCGGTCATGATGTGCTGGGACACGTACTCCAGCAACGCGCGGTCCTCGTCGCTGTAACGCGCAGGCTGGTCGTAGCTCTGCACCACGATCGCGCCGCTGACACGGTCGTCGCGGCGCATCGGTACCCCGAGCCAGTCTTCGGCATCCGGCCCATGCATATCGTCGCGCTCGACGCCCAGCGTGTTGCGGATCACCGACGACGGCCCCAGCAGCGGCCGGCCATGCCGCAGCATGGCCACCGTCAGGCTGTTGGGAATGTCGCCGACCGGCATTTCCAGCTCCGGCTCCGCGACCCAAGGGTCGCGCTGGTCGACGAAGTACAAAAAGCGCAAGGTCTCGCGCTGGTCGTCGTAGAGCACGATGTAGAAGTTCTCCGCCAGCATCAGGCCGCCGACGACGGCATGGATGCGGGCGAGGACCTCCGCCATCTCCAGGCCGGAGCCGGCGACATCGGCGATCTCGTACAGGGCCTGTTGCAGGCGCTCGGATTTGCGCAGCAGCGCGATCCGCGATTCGGCCTGCGCCGCGGCCACGCTGGCATCGACTGCACGTCGGGCCAGCGCCAGCCAGGCAGCGCACGAGGGCGGCGACAGCGGCTGGCTCAGATCCGCGGCGATCGCGATCCGGGTGCCGCCTGCCTCCCATGCATGGTCGATCCCCAAGCCCGCCCGCGGCGGCGCCTGCACATGCGCCATGCGCGCGCGCGCCTGAGCCCGCAGCGCCTCTGGGGCCTCCCGCACGGCCGCCAGGCCTGTGCCCAGACGCGGGTCGTCCCAACAGATCACGACCTGCGAGCCGCTGGGCAGGGTCTCGGCGAGCATGTCCCCGAGCCCCGCAAGGCCCTCGCCCGCGGGCCGATCGCTGCCCGGCATCGTCTGTGCCACCGTCTGCACGGCAGTCGCTCCCCTGTCCATCGATTCAGCATAACGGCGGAATCCACGGCAAACGGCAAACCCCGTCGCGCTTCCACGCCCGTTCGCCCCTCCATGCCGCCCCTGCCTGCCGCCCCTGCCATCGGCCGACCGCGTCCACGTGCCGGAGGCTTCCCGCCACCTGCGTCAGCGCTTAACCTGCCGCGGATGGACGATCGCGCCGCCAACGACAGTGCCCAGGACAGCGACGAAGCGCTGATGCTGGCCTATGGCGCGGGCGACGTCGCCGCGTTTGAGACCCTGTATGGCCGGCATCGCGTGCGGCTGTACCGCTTCCTGCTGCGCCAGCTGCGCGACGGGGCGGTCGCCGACGAGCTGTTCCAGGACATCTGGCAGCGGGTGATCGCGGCGCGCGCAGGCTGGCGACCCGAGGCCCTGTTCACCACCTGGTTGTTCCGGATCGCCCACAACCGCCTCGCCGACCACTGGCGGGCCCTGCGGCAGCGTCCGCCAGCACCGGACGACGCCGATGCGCGCACCGCGCGTGTACCCGATCCCGACACGCCCGAGCGTAACCTGTCCGAATTCGAGCAGCGCCGCCGGCTGCAATGCGCAATCGAGGCGCTGCCCCACGACCAGCGCGAGGTGATCCTGCTGCGGCTGGAACAGGAACTCACGCTGGAGGAGATCGCCGAGGTCACCGGCGTCGGCCGCGAGACCGTGAAATCGCGGCTGCGCTATGCCATGGACAAACTGCGCGCGGGATTGAACGAATGAGCGGTCGCGACGATCAGATACCACTGACAGCGGAGGAGCGCGCGCTGGCGCAGCGGCTTGCGCGGATCGGCGCGGCTGTCGAACCGGCCCCGGCGCTCGACGCGCGCATCCTCGC
>JALZMP010000121.1 GCA_030858145.1 Pseudomonadota bacterium | reverse complement strand
GCGTCGCCTCACTGTCGTCGCGTGCCATGCGTGCATCAGCGAGGCCGCCGCGCGCGTCGGCCAGCAGGGTGTGCACCAGGTCCCAGAGGATGTGGTAGGTCGCCACGTGCACTTCCTGCACGCGGTGGACGCTGTCGGTGGCCACCACCAGGCAGTGGTCGATGGCCTCGGACTTCGCCATCGCGCCGCCGTCGCCGCCGGCCAGGCCAATCGTGATCAAGCCCATCTCCCTGGCCTTGACGAAGGCCTTGAGCAGGTTGTTGGAGTTGCCGCTGGTGGAGAAGCCGACCAGTCCGTCTTCGGCGCGGGCATGGGCGATGACCTGGCGCACGAAGATGTGGTCGAAGCCGACGTCGTTGCCCACCGCGGTCATCATCGCCGCATCGGCCGACAGGTTGGTCGCGGTCAACGCGGGCCGGCCGGCGGTGATCGGGTGCAGGAACTCGACCGCGAAGTGGGCGGCATCGCAGCTGGAGCCGCCGTTGCCCATGCTCAGCATGCGCCCGCCGCGCTGGTAGACCTGCGCGATCGCGCGCGCCGCGGCGACCACGGACTCGCCGTTGTCGGCGAAGAAACGCTGCTTGGCCTCGAGGCTGTGCGCGGCTTTCTGACGCACCGATTCCAGCAGCGCCGCATCCAGGCTCGCCGCGTCCTGTCGGTCGCCGTGCAGGAACGGATACAGCTCGCGGAGACTGCGCGAATCCTGGCTCATGTCCGGACCTCCCCGCGTTGCAGCAGGTGCATCTCCTCCGCAAGCTCGCCCAGCTCCTGCAGGAGCGCGAGCGTCTTGGCGGCCTCGGCCTCGTCGATCAGGCTCATGGCGAAGCCGACGTGCACCAGCACCCACTGGCCGACGCAGTCGGCCGGCGTGCGACCGGATCCGAGTACGCAGGAAATGTTGATCGCGCGACGGACGCCGCTGATCTCCACCATTGCGGTATTGGTGGCGGCGTCGACTATGCCGACGATCTGCCCGGGAATGCCTACGCACATGGTTCATGGTCCTCGATGGTGGTCGGCAAGGCGCAGCGCGCGGCGGCGATTGCCGCTTGTCCCAGGCTCAGCCCGCCGTCGTTGGCCGGGACCCGTTGGTGCCGCAGGACCGCGAAGCCGGTTGCTTCCAGTCCGCGGATGGTGGCTTCGGCCAGCACGCGGTTCTGCCACACGCCGCCGGAGAGCGCGACGCGACCGCCGAAGCGATCCGCGTGGGTACTGGCGAGATGTTGCGCCATCCGCGTGAGGCCCTGCGCAAGGCCGGCATGGAAGCGCGCCGCCACGACGCCCGCGGCGACGCCCGCAGCCAAGTCGCGCAGGAGTTCCCGCCACATCGTGCCTGGCTCCAGCCGCGCAATGCCGTCCTCGTCCGTGATCGAGAACGGGTAGGCATTGCCATCGTCGAGCGCGGCACGGTCGACCATCGATTCCAGCTCGATCGCCGCCTGGCCTTCATAGCTGACGCAATCGCGCCAGTGCACTACTGCGGCGACGGCGTCGAACAGACGCCCGCAGGAACTGGTCAGCGGACTGTTGAGACCCGAGGCGATCATGCCGTCCAGCGTCGCCAGCGGCTTGTCGCCCATCGCGCGGAAGAACGGCAACCCGGCGTGTTCGCGAGCCACGGCTTCCCAGCCAAAGGCCCGGCGCAGCTGCGCATAGGCCATCCGCCACGGCTGCCGGATCGCCTGCGCACCGCCGGGCATGGGCACCGCCGCAAAGGCCGCAAGCCGGCGGTAGCCGCGATAGTCCGCCAGAAGGAACTCGCCGCCCCAGATCGTGCCGTCGTCGCCGAAGCCGGTGCCATCCAGCGCGATGCCGAGCACGGGCGCGGCGTCGAGGTCGAGTCCGTTGTCGGCCATGCACGCCGCGACGTGGGCGTGGTGGTGCTGGACTTCGATGAGCCGGCAATCGTTGGCTGCCGCCCATGCGCGGCCGGCGTGGCTCGGCAGGTAATCCGGATGGCTGTCGACCGCAACCACCGAGGGGCGGTGCTCGAACAGGTCAAGGTAGAGAGCGAGGGTTTCGTGGAATGCCCGGTTGGCCGCAGGGTGCTTCAGGTCGCCCAGATGCTGCGACAGGATGGCCTGGCCATCGCGGAGAAGACATAGGGTGT
>JALZMP010000115.1 GCA_030858145.1 Pseudomonadota bacterium | reverse complement strand
CGCTGTCGCGGCTGCCGACGTTCGCGTACTCCAGCGCCGCGACCTTGCTCAGGCCGACGATGCCGAATTTGCTGGCCACGTACGGCGCCTTGTTGGCCGACGCCACCAGGCCGTGCACCGAGGCGATGTTGATGACTCGGCCGTAGCCGCGGTCCGCCATCGACGGCAGGGCGGCGCGCATGGTGTGGAAGGCGGCGCTGAGGTTGATGGCAAGGATGTCGTTCCACTTCGACACCGGCATCTCGGCGATCGGCACCGCGTGCTGGATGCCGGCGTTGTTCACGAGGATGTCCACGCCTCCAACAGCGTGCGGCGACCAGGCGGCGAGTTGCCCCATCATCGTTTCGATGGCGTCGGGATCGCGCAGGTCGGCGTCGAAGTGGCGGACCTCACTGTTGCCGGCGTCGTGCACGGCTTGCAGGGCGCCATCGATCTGCGCGCGGTCGCCAAGGCCATTGATGGCGACGCGCGCACCGGCGGCGGCCAGCGCCTGCGCGATGGCGAGGCCGATGCCGGAGGTGCTGCCGGTGACCAGGGCGGTGCGGCCGGAAAGGAAGGTGTCGGGCATTGTGTTGGCGTGGGATGGGGAACCGGCCCACGGTAGCAAAGATCGGCCGCCCGTCAGGCCGTACCAAAGTACGATGCGTCAGTGGCGGGCGATTGCTACCGTGGCGGTCATGCACGGACTGCCCGTATTCCCCGCCGCGACCCTTGCCCTGACCCTGCTGTGCGCGGCGCCGCGACAGGACCCACGAACGGCTCCGGACGGGCCGCTCCGGAGCCAATGATGGTGTTCCAACACGCGCGGACCACGGTACATCGTGGCGACGACGACCTGCTCACCGCCGGCCTCGGCCTCGATGGCCTGCGCTCGATGGCGCCGCCGGCGTTCGCCGATCCGCAGGCGCCGACGGCAGCCGAATTGCGTCGTCGCGCGATCTGGAGCAACTGGCGCGGCATCGCCGACCTCGCCCCGGGCGGCGGCTACGGTGTGGTCTACGGCAGCCTGGCGCCGGTAACGGGGCGCGAGTTCTCCGCCTACGCCACCGTGCCGGGCGCGAGCCATCCGCACCGGGTGCTGCTGCAGGTGCCGGACGGCTTCGACGTCAAGAAGCGCTGCGTGGTGGTGACCGCGGCCTCCGGGTCGCGCGGCGTGTATGGCGCGATCGCGCTCGCCGGCGCCTGGGGCTTGCCCAGGGGCTGCGCGGTGGCCTACACCGACAAGGCCGGGGGCAGCGATTACTTCGATCTCGATGCCGGGCAGGGCGTGCGCGCCGACGGCAGGGCGGGGACCCGCGACAGCGGTGATCTCGCCTTCGCGCCGGAGGCTCCTGCAGGTGCCAGTGGCGTGGCGGTCAAGCACGCGCACTCGCAGGACAATCCCGAGGCCAACTGGGGCCGGCACGTGAAGCAGGCGGCGGAGTTCGCGCTGGCGACGCTGGACGAGGCGTTTCCGCACGCCGCGCCCTTCAGCTTCGACAACACCCGCGTGATCGCGACCGGCATCTCCAACGGCGGCGGCGCGGTGCTGCGCGCGGCGGAGCTGGATGGCGGCTGGCTCGACGCCGTGGTCGCGGGCGAGCCGAACGTCTACGTGGATTCGCACCAAGGCCGCGCGCTCTACGACTACACCACCGAGGCCGCGCTGCTGATGCCCTGCGCGCTTTTGCACCTGGAAGGCCTGCCGCAGCCGCCTTTGTCGGCGCGGGTGGCGCCGTTCTGGACACAGCGCTGCGCGTCGCTCAAGGACGCCGGCCTCACCCAGGGCAACGACACCGCCGCGCAGGCGAAGTCTTCCTACGACCAGTTGCGCGCCAACGGCTGGACCGACGAAGCCCTGCGCGCGGGCGCGCTGTCCGCCGGCTTCGACCTCTGGCGCGCGGTGGCGGTGACCTACGCCTCGACCTACGGGCGCTACGGCGTCGGCGAGCATCCGTGTGGATATTCGTTCGCCGCGCAGGCCGCCGAGGGTTCGCCGCGTGCTGCTACCGCGGCGCAACGCGCTGCCTGGGGGGCCGAAAGCAGCGGCATCCCGCCGGGTGCTGGCGTCGGCATCGTCGACACGCAACTTGCCGCCCCGGATTTCACCCTGCCGGGCCTGCAGTGCCTGCGCGCGCTGTGGAACGGGCAGGGCACCGATGCCGATCGCTTGCGCCAGGGCGTGGCGGAGATCCGCGCCGCGCCGCCAAGGGAGGGTTTGCCTGTGGTTGTGATCCACGGTACCGACGACGGTCCGGTGCCGATGGCCTTTACCAGCGCGCCCTACGTCGCGATGGCGCAGGCCGCTGGCCGCGACGTGCGCTACTGGCAAGTGCGCAACGCCCAGCATTTCGACGCCTTCCTCGGCCTGCCCGACTACGCCGCACGCTACGTGCCGCTGCTGCCCTACATGTACGCCGCGCTCGACCGCGTCTGGGCGCACCTCGACGGTGGAGTGCCGTTGCCGGGCGATGCGGTGATCCAGACCGTGCCGCGTGGGGCAGGTAAGCCGCTCACGGCCGGCAATCTCGCGATCCCGCGATAACGCCTTGTAAGAGCGGCTTAGAGCCGCGAGCTTTTGTGGGAGCGACGGCAGTCGCGACAGCCGTCGCTGCCACCAGGGTCAAGAGCTCGCGGCTATAAGCCGCTCCTACAAAACACGCTCTTACGAAAGCCGTTGCGGGAATGCAGGCCGTCGCCACGCGCCTTCACCACGCGCCTTCACGCCGGGTTTGGCAGGCTGTCCCTTCGCCTCACTGGATCTGTCGATGTCCCATCCCGAGCCCAAGCCCCGCGGTCGCCACTTCTCGATGCTGCGCGAGTTCCATCTCGCCGACTGGTTCACCCTGGCCAACGCCTTCTGCGGCACCGGCGCGGTGTTCGCGGCGATGCGCTTCCTGCAGGACGGCGTCGTCCGCGACCTGATGCTGGGCATGGCGCTGATCCCGCTGGCCTTCGTGTTCGACGCGCTTGACGGCCGCATCGCCCGTTGGCGCAAGGTCGCGTCCACGCTGGGGCGCGAGCTCGATTCGCTGGCCGACGTGATCTCCTTCGGCGTCGCACCTGCAGCCTTGGCCTATGCTTGTGGCATGCAGGGCGGATGGGACTGGATCATCCTCAGCTACTTCGTCGGCTGCGGCGTCAGCCGCCTGGCGCGCTACAACGTCACCGCCGAGACCCTCGCCGAGGGCAGCGACAAGGTGAAGTTCTTCGAGGGCACGCCGATCCCGACCAGCCTCGCTCTCGTCATCCTGCTCGCGGTGATGGCCTGGCAGGGTCGGTTGGGCGAGACGATCTGGTTCGGCCAGGTCCAGCTCGGGCCGTGGCAGCTGCACCCGCTGGTGCTGCTGTTCGCGCTGTCGGGCTCGCTGATGATCAGCAAGACGCTGCGGATCCCGAAGTTGTAAGCGGGGGAGGGACGGGGAGGGGAAGGACATCACGGCCATGGTTGCTCCTCCACGACCGTGTGCATGGTCCGGTGCCGATGTCCGAAGCCGGTCACTCGCGGTTGCTATGATCGGCGCAACCGACGGAGGACGCGATGGCAGGCACGGGAGCGGACGATTTCGAGGCGCTGGCACGGCGCTACTGGGGCGCTTGGGGCGACGCCATGCGTACTGCGATGCCCGGCGCGGCGCCCAGCCCGGGTGCGGCTGGCGCGCAGGCCTGGCACGACGCCATAGACTGGTGGACGCGGGCCGCGCACGGCAATCGTAGCGAGGTCAACGACGTGCTCGGTCGCTTCAATGGCCAGGCGCAGCAGTGGTTCGGGCAGATGCAGCAGGTTGCGGCGCAGTTCGCCGGCCAGGATGCGGGCGCGGCCGAGATCACCCAGGCCTGGAAGAAAGCCCTGGGCGCGGTCGGCGAGAATCCGTTCCCGGAAATGTTGCGCGGCATGCGCGGCCACGGCCTGGGTGGGCTCGACCAGTGGATCGAGGACGCCAAGCCTTATCTCGGTGCGTTCCGCGACGAGAACGCCAGTTGGCTGAGGCTGCCGCAGTTCGGCGTCGCCCGCGAGCAGCAGGAGCGCGCGCAGCGGCTTGCCGAGGCGCAGATGGACTACCAGCAGCAGACCGGGGCCTACAACGCGCTGATGCTCAAGGCCTCGCAGTCGGCCTACGAGATCTTCGAGTCGAAACTGGCCGAGCGCGAGGAACCGGGGCGGCAGATCGACTCGCCGCGGGCGTTGTTCGACCTGTGGATCGATGCCGCCGAGGAAGCCTATGCGCAGATCGCGCTGTCGCCCGAATTCCGCGAGGTCTACGGCAAGCTGGTCAACGCGCAGATGCGCCTGCGTGGCGGCATCCAGCGCGAGGTCGAGCAGATGAGCGCGATGTTCGGCATGCCGACGCGTACCGAACTCGACGGCGCGCACCGCAAGATCGTCGAACTAGAGCGGGCGATGCGGCGGATGCGGGATGCGGCGCCGCCCACGGCTGCGCCCAAGGCGAGGAATCCGCTGCGTTCGACTTCGAAGGACAAGCCCAAGACCACGACCAAGCCGAAGCCCAAGCCGAAGCCAAAGCCCAAGCCGAAGCCCACGGCCAAGAAAAAAACGAAACCAGCCGGCAAGCGGAAGCCTGCAAGAAAACAGACGCCAGCAGGACGGGCCGCAGCATCGCTCCCGAAGAAATCAAAAGCAAAGCCGAAAACAGCACGCAAGCGGGCTCCGGGGCCGGCAGTGCGCACGGCGCCGACCAATGCTTTCAGCAACGCCATCCCGGTGGCGCCGATACCGATGCCAGCCGACAAGCCGGTGACCGGCAAGGGGAAGCGCTGACATGACCGGACCGCTCAACATCAGTCCCGGCCGGCTGGCCGAGGAGGCCGCGCGCTTCCAGATGAAGCTCGGCGCCGGCCTGCAGACCCTGCGCGAGGTCGACGACGTCGACTACGGCGCGACCGCCAAGGAAGAAGTGTGGCGCGACGGCAAGACCGTGCTCTACCGTTTCATCGGCGATGAAATTCCAGGCAAGAGCCGGCCCACCGCGAAAATCCCGCTGCTGATCAGCTACGCCCTGGTCAACCGCCCGTACATGGTCGACCTGCAGGACGACAAGTCCATCGTGCGCAACCTGCTGGCGCGTGGCGAGGATGTCTACATCATCGACTGGGGCTACCCGGATCGCTCGGACCGCTTCCTGACCCTCGAGGACTACATCGAGCGCTTCCTCGGCGGTGCGGTCGACCACCTGCGCGCCGCGCACGGGCTGGATGCGATCAACTTGCTCGGCATCTGCCAGGGCGGCGCGTTCTCGCTGTGCTACGCCTCGCTGCACCCGGACAAGATCCGCAACCTGATCACCATGGTCACGCCGGTGGACTTCCACACCGACGACAACATGCTGTCCAACTGGACGCGCGGCATAGACGTCGATCTGTTCGTCGACACCCTGGGCAACGTGCCGGCCGACCTGATGAACCTGACTTACCTGATGCTCAAGCCGTGGCGGCTGTTCGTGCAGAAGTACGTGGGACTGGTCGATATCCTCGACGACAAGGCCGCGATCGAGGATTTCCTGCGCATGGAGAAGTGGATCTTCGACTCCCCTGACCAGGCCGGCGAGGCATTCCGCCAGTTCATCAAACAGTTCTACCAGGGCAACGGCTTCGTCAACGGCGGCATCACCATCGGCGACCGCGAGGTGCACCTGGGGCTGGTGGAGATGCCGGTGCTCAACATTTTCGCCGAGCAGGACCACCTGGTGCCGCCGGACTCATCGCGGGCGCTGAAGGATCTGGTCGGCACCGACGATTACTCTGAACTCTCGTTCCGCGGCGGCCACATCGGCATCTACGTCTCCGGCCGCGCGCAGAAGGAAGTGCCAGGCGCGATCCACGACTGGCTGGCGGCGCGGGCGAAGTGACCCGGCAGTCGCGCGGGAATCACCATCCTGTAGGAGCGGCCCATGGCCGCGAAGCTTTTCGCGCTGAGGCACTAAGGACATCGCGGCCATGGGCCGCTCCTACATTCACACCCCCGATGCAAGTCCCTGCGCGCGACCGCGCTAGACTCGCTCCATCCGAGAACCGCGTGGTGCCGACATGAACGAAACCCGACCCCTGACCCGTTCCATCAACGACCGCATGCTCGGCGGCGTCCTGGGCGGCATCGCCCGCCGCTTCGGCTGGAGTTCGACCCTGGTCCGCGTGCTCTACGTGATCGGTTCGATCGTGTCCGTGGCGTTCCCCGGCATCCTGGTCTACCTGGTGCTGTGGCTGGTGATTCCGGAAGGCGATTGAGCGACGCGGGCGGATATGGGGCCATGCGGCCCACGTTCCTGCCGAGCTTGCTGCGTGCGCTCGGCGTGCTCTGGACCTCGCCCAACACCGTCGCCGGCTTGCTGGTCGGCATGTCGGGGATTCCGTTCGGCGCGCACATGCACTTCAGGCGTCGCGACCTGGCGGTGGTGTTCCACGCGTGGCCTTGGGGCCCAGGCGGCGCACTGACGCTGGGAAACGTCATCGTCCATACCGGCGACAGCCTAGACACGGAATGCTTGACCTACGCGCATCGCGCTGGGCTCGCCGAGGAGTCACACGTCATCCTCGCCGACCACGAACGCGCGCACGTGCTGCAATACATGGTGCTTGGCCCGCTGTTCCTGCCGCTGTATTTCATTTGCGGCGGCATCAGCGTACGCAATCGCTTCGAGCGCGCCGCCGACCGCTATGCGCATACCGGCGCCGGCTGGTGGCCATGGTGACGCCGCAAGGGCCGCTTGCCGACGAACGGTCGATGTTTTTTACGTCTGCGTAACGGCGGCTGCGATAGGCTGGTCGTGTCGAAGAAAAAGCGGAAGGCGCAAGCCCAAAGCAATCGCTTCGACAAGGAAGGCTCAGCCGATCGGGGCAACCCGAACGACTGGGCCTTCTGCTTTTGTGCGTTGCTTGAATGCAGGATTCACGTCACGTGGGCGCGTGGACTTGCCGGGCCCAGCGAAAGTGTTTTGTGCGAAAGTTTCGGCAAGTGCTTGAGCGCCCGATGCAGCGCCCGTTTCCGCCGTGCGTTCCGGCGGTGCATGATGCGCCTGTCAACAACCAACAGGAGCGTCCCATGAACTATGTCGATGGGTTTGTCGTGCCGGTGCCGAAAAAGAATCTCGCCGCCTACCGCCGGATGGCGCGCAAGGCCGGCAAGGTATGGATCGAGCATGGCGCGCTGCAGTATGTGGAATGCCTCGCCGACGACGTCCAGCCGGGCAGGTTGACGTCCTTTCCGCAGAGCGTGAAGCTCAAGCCCGGAGAGGTGGTGGTGTTCTCGTGGATCGTCTACAAGTCACGCGCGCAGCGCGACCGGATCAACAAGCAGGTGATGGCCGACCCGCGGCTGGCGGAGATGATGGACCCCAAGGCCTTGCCCTTCGATGGCAAGCGCATGTTCTGGGGCGGATTCAAGGCCATCATCGACCTCTGAGCATCGACCTGGGCGTCCGCGCCGGCGTTGGTCCGCGCCCGCGCGGTCCTGCTGCTTGCCATGATTCGATATTTCCGGAATTATGGAACCATGAATCCCGCCGATCCCGTCGCCGCGCTCCGCGCGCTGGCCCATGCGCATCGCCTGGCCGCCTTTCGGGCACTGGTCCGCGCCGGCCCGGAGGGGCTGGCCGTGGGCGAATTGCGCGCTTGCCTTGAGCTGGCCCCGGCCACGCTGACCGCACACCTCAACGTCCTGCGCGAGGCAGGCTTGGTCGCGGACACCCGCGAGGGTCGGGTGATCCGGGTGCGGGCCGATTTCGCGCGCATGTACGGGCTGATCGACTTCCTGACCGAGAACTGCTGCGAGGGCGCCTCCTGCACACCCTCGCCCCCACCGCTCGCCCGCAAGCGGGAGAGGGGCTTGAAGACGATCCCCTCCGGAAGTCGGTAAGGAGGCTGAAGGACTGCCCGCCAGCGCCGGCGCGAAGGGCCTGAGCGCGGCCTTGCCTGGATTCTTCCACTCCACAGAGAGCTTCACCATGAATGACCGTACCTACAACGTCCTGTTCCTGTGCACGGGCAACTCCGCGCGCAGCATCCTGGCTGAGGCACTGCTCGGCACGCTGGGTAAGGGCCGCTTTGACGCCTACAGCGCGGGCAGCCACCCGAGTGGCCTGGTGCAGCCGATGGCGGCCGAACTGGCGCAGTCGCTGGGCTACCCCGCAGATCGCCTGCGCAGCAAGTCCTGGGACGAATTCGCCGATCCCGGCGCGCCGGCAATGGACATGGTGATCACCGTCTGCGACAACGCCGCCGGCGAGGCCTGCCCGGTCTGGCTCGGGCATCCGGCGCTTGCGCACTGGGGTGTACCTGACCCGGCAGCGGTGGCAGGCGACGACGACCACCGCCGCCACGCCTACGTCGCCGCCTTCGCCACCTTGCGCCGGCGCGTGGAACTTCTGCTGGCCTTGCCGCTGGACAAGCTCGACCGCCTGGCGGCGCAGTCGAGGCTGCGCGAGATCGGCGAGGTCAGCGCCGAATGAGCGCCGGCGACGCGGTGTCCCCTTCGCGGCCCGCGGGCAGGCAGCTTCTGTCGGAGTTCGTCGCCACCGCGCTGCTGCTGGTGGCGGTGATCGGCTCCGGGATCATGGCCGAGCGCCTGGCGGGCGGCAATGTTGCGCTGGCACTGCTGGCCAACGCGCTGGCCACGGTGGGCGCGCTTTACTTCCTGATCGAGGTCTTCGGTCCGGTCAGCGGCGCGCACATGAATCCCGCGGTCAGCCTGGGGCTGGCGCTGCAGCGGCGGTTGCCGTGGCCGATGCTGCCACCGTATGTCGCCGTGCAGTGCGCGGGTGCGGTGTGCGGGGCGTGGCTGACGCACGCGATGTTCGACGCGACGATCCTGCAGTGGTCAACCCAGGTCCGCAGCGGCCCCGGGCAATGGCTGGCCGAAGCCGTCGCCACCGCCGGCCTGCTGCTGGTGGTGCTGCGCGCCTCGCCGCAGCGGGTCGCGGCGATGGTCGCGGCTTACATCGGCGCGGCCTACTGGTTCACCGCCTCGACCTCGTTCGCCAATCCCGCGGTTACGCTGGGTCGGATCTTCACAGACAGCTTCGCCGGCATTGCGCCGGCAAGTGCGCCGGGCTTCGTACTGGCGCAGTTCGCCGGCGTGGGACTTGCGATCGCGTTGCACCGCGCGCTGGGGCCGACCCCGACGGACTCGATCGCACCCGACGCCCCGGTGGCGCCATGAACCGTGGCCGACGGCGCGGTGCGGCCGACCCAGGGCAAGACCCTGGCGCTGCTGCAGGTATCCGGTGGCTCGCAGTCGTTCAATGCCGTGAATCAGCTGCGCATCCTGGGGCGCTGGATGCGCATGCTCACCATCCCCAACCAGTCCTCGGTGCCCAAGGCCTGGCAGCAGTTCGACGAGGCCGGGCGGACGCGACCGTCGCCACTGTATGAGCGCGTGGTCGATGTCGCCGAAGAACTGTTCAAGTTCACCCTGCTCACCCGTGACGTCGCACCATTTCTGGCGGACCGCTACAGCGAGCGTCGCGAGAGTGCGCAGGCGTTGCTGGAGCGCGGCAACCGCGAGGCCGCGGCCTGAAGGTGTTTCCGGCGCCGTTTCCAGCCGGCGCAGCAAGGGGCGCGAAGTTGCGCGGCCGCAGCGAGCGCCTGCAGCTTCAGCGCGTGTCCGGCGGCGCGAGGTGTGCGAGCCGCAGCGCGCATGCCAGCTTCAGTCCGCGCATTGCGACCGCGTCATGCCAGTGCACCGTGTCGGTGCCCGAGGCGCGGATCAGGTCGCCGACCACCTCGCGCGCAGCGTCGCGGCTGTGGGCGGTGACGAAATCCTCGCCGGCGGCAACGCCGGTGCGCGGGCGCAAGCGCAGGCTGTCGCCGAGGCGCAGCGTGTCCACCCGGTAGCAGGCCTCGATCAGGGACGCGTTGTATTCGTCGTCGCGCCGTTCTGGGCGCTGACCGTCGGCGGACCGCGCGGAGAACGCGTGGCTGGCCTCGTGCAGGGACACGCCCAGCGCCCTGCCGACCTCGATCGAGAGCGGGGAAGTGGGGTCGATCGCGACCACCACGTCGACCACGGTCGCCTGGCGGGCGTCGTGCAGGCGCCGGGTGCTGGTGTGCTGCAACGGCGCGATCAGGGTCAGCAGGATCCGCGCGGGAGGTTGAGCCTGCGGGCGCATGCGTTGCAGCCAGGCGAGCGCCTGGTCGAGTTCGGGTGCGTAGCTGTCTGCGGAGGCGGCGAGCAGGACGGCGGTGGTGGCGTCGGCATGCAGTTCGATTGCCACCCCCGCGCCGCGGCGGCTGGCGACCGGTCGCGTGTCCAGCGGACCGACACGCGAGGGCTTGCCCACGTTTACCTCGCTGAGCGTCTCAACCCGCAGCGCGGAGGCGCGCACGCCCCAGGCATCGGCGATCGCACCGCTGGCGTCGGCGCGCGGGGAGCCCAGCAGCAGGATGCCCAGCACGGCGATGGCGAGCGTAGAGATGATGAGGATCGATCGGTGCAAGGCCGCTCCCGGCGCAAAGCGTCCGGCATCTTTGCCTACGTCGGCTAAAGCCAGCTTGAACAGCGGCCCACGCTCGCTGGAACTTCGGATGGCAGCAAGACAACAGTGCCGGCCGGAACGGCGTGGTGTCGCTGCACCTCGCCGGCGGAGCGGTCATCGGCAAACAGGACCAATACCGGCACTGCGGTGGCGGAGCCACTATCGCTGGACGGGCATGCGCAAACAATCTGCGATGGCTCGTGGACCTGGGCGGGCTCTGGTGCCGGAGGTGGGACTCGAACCCACACGCTTTTAAAGGCGGCGGATTTTGAGTCCGCTGCGTCTACCGATTCCGCCACTCCGGCGCGGGCAGGGAGTATAGCCATGCGCGGCCGCTGCCACCATGTGCGGCGAGCGCGCGCCGGATCAGGCGGCCTCGTCGGTCTGCAGTTCGCTGACGATGCGCAGGTGCCATTCGCCGGCCTGGGGCTGGAACTTGCTGCAGCAGGCGATCGGTGCCTGGTAGATATGCAGCGACACCGCGACGGTGTCGCTGCTGGCGTTGCGGATGGTGTGGTACTCGTGCGGCGGGATCAGGCTGCCGGCGCTGCCGGGGCCGGCCTGCATGCCGCCGGCGGCGCGGAAGCGGAAGCGGTCGCCGTCGCGTTCCAGCAGTTGGTACTGGGTGATCTCCAGCTGGCCGCCCCACACGCCCTCGACACACCAGAGCCCGGAGTGGTCGTGGATCGGAGTGCCCTGGCCCGGCCCCCAGGTCATCGCCACCACGCTGTAGCCGTGGCTTGGGCTGCGGTAGAGCTCGCGGCGGGCGTAATGGTCGGCGATGGGCTGGTGCACGCAGTCCGGCAGCGCGATCTCCGGGTCGCGGATCATCGCGCACAGGCAGTTGCGCAGCGCGGCGGTGACGGCGTGCTCGTCGCCCAGCGCCACCGCGGTGTCGAGCGCGGCAATGGCCTTGTCGTGGCCGCGAAAGGTGACGTCCGGCATGCAGCGGTCGAACTCGGGCGTGGCGGCGTTCATGGCGGGCATTTTACGCCGCGGCGGCGGGCTTTGCCGGAACCGGTGGATGTTGCGCTGCGGAAGGGTCGTTGGTGCGCGTAGGAGCGGCTGCAGCCGCGAGCTGTTGGCCCCAGAGCTGTCATGGCTTCCGCCGCTCCCGCGAGAAGGCGAAAGCATCGCGGCCATGGGCCGCTCCTACAGGGCTTGCAGGAAACCGGCGACCGCTGGGCCGAAGCGGTCGATGTCGACCAGGAAGGCATCGTGGCCCTGCGGCGATTCAAGCGGCAGGAAATGGGCCTCGACGCCCCCGGCACGCAGGCCGTCGGCGATCTGCTGCTGCTGCTGCAGCGGGAACAGGATATCGGTATGCACACCGATGGCCAGCGCGCGCTCCAAGCGCAGTTCCGCCAAGCCCGCCTCTGTCGTGCCGTGGCAGGATTCTCCCAGGTCGTACCAGTCCATCGAGCGGCTGAGGTAGAGATAGCAGTTGGGGTCGAAGTTGCGCACGAAGCGCCGGGCGTGGGCTTCGAGGTAGCTCTCGACCTCGAACTCCAGTCCGAACGGGTCGGCATCCGCGCGGCGGTCGGAGTCCAGCCGCACGCGGCCGAAGCGACCGTCCCACTCCAGTGCCGAACGGTAGGTGATCACGCCGAGCTTGCGCGCCATGCGCATGCCGGCCTCGGGGTAGCACTGGTCGTCGTATTGACCGTGGTTCCAGTTCGGGTCGAGGCGGATGGCCTCGCGCTGCAGCGAGCGGATGGCGATCGAGAACGGCAGCGCGCGCGCGGCGCCAGAGACGTTGATGTGGCTGCGCGCGATCCCGGGATGGCGGGCGAGCAAGGCCAGCGCGGCCATCCCGCCCATGGAGTTGCCGACCAGGCAGGCGACCTGGCCGACGCCGAGCGCGTCGAGCACCGCGCGCGCGCCGTCGGCGATGTCCTCGATCGCCAGTTCCGGGAACGCGAGCCGGTACGGCTGGCCACTCGCGGGATCGGTCGAGGCGGGGCCGGTGGAGCCCTTGCAGCTGCCGAGCGAATTGATGCAGACCACGTACCAGCGGTCGCTGTCGATCGGTTTGCCCGGGCCGAGCATCTCCTCCCACCAGCCAGGTTCCGGGCTGGCCGCGTTGGCGGCGGCGTGCGCGTCCGGCGACAGGCCGGTGAGGATGAGGATGACGTTGTCGCACGCGGCGTTGGGCCGCCCCCAGGTCTCGTAGGCGATGCGCCCACCGCGCAGCAGGCCGCCCCGCTTCATCGCAAACGGCGAGGGCAGGTCGATGAAGCGGGTGCCTGGTGGGATGAATTCGGTCATGCCTGGAGTCCAGTGGCTGCGCGCTACGGGTCTTCACCGATCACCAGCGCCACCGGCGCAGCAGCCGGCAGGGTGACGCGCACCGGCGGCGATTCCAAGTCGCCGTCCTGGCGCGTGGCGTCGCCGCGCAACGAGATGCGTGCGATGAGTTCGACCTGTTTGAGTGCTGACAGCTTCTGCGTCGGCATCGGCCCGTCGGCATCGTCGAGGATCACGTCCAGCGGCAGGTTGCCCAGCCGGTGGCGTTGGACCGCAACCGGCATTGCCCCGCCGGGGATGCGGGCG
>JALZMP010000093.1 GCA_030858145.1 Pseudomonadota bacterium | reverse complement strand
GCCGAGACCGCCATGGGCGCCGCTGACCAGGATCCCGCGGCCGGCCAGCGCGCCAGGCGCGCCCGCGGCGGCCGCGCCAGCACTCACGCCTGCTGGGTCTCCGCGACCAGGCGTTCGAGCTCGCCTGACTCGAACAGCTCCATGGTGATGTCGCAGCCGCCGATCAGCTCGCCGTGGATGAACAGTTGCGGGAAGGTCGGCCAGTTGGAGTAGCGCGGCAGGTTGGCGCGGATCTCGGGCTCCTCCAGCACGTTGACCGTATGCAGGTGTGCCGGATCGGCGCCGGCGGCCTTGAGCGCCTGCACCGTGCGGCTGGAGAAACCGCACATCGGAAACTGCGGCGTGCCCTTCATGAACAGGACGATGGGATGTCCGTCGAGTTCGGCCTGGATGCGTTCGAGGATCACCATGACGAGTGTTGCTCCTGCGCTGCGCTGCCGGGGACGCGGGGACCGCGGCAGGCGTGGGGGGTTTGGATAGTCGATTATTGTAAACGGTCGCGCCAGGGAACCTCTGAACAAGTGCGAAGTTCCGCAACCGGGAGGGTTTGCCCGCGATCCAACACGCATGTGTCTGCTCCGCGCGAGCGAATCGGGGCCTGCGCCGGAATCGCGACGTCTGATCCAGTCGATGGAGGGAGTCGATTGGACCTGCCCTGGTCGGACGCAGGGCGGGCCGGCCTCGTGCGCAATTCAGTCGCCTGCCAGCCGTGCGATCACCGGCTCCAGCTGCGCCCTGCGATCCAGCGCGTCGCCCACGCGCAGCAACGCGGCACGCAGGTCGGCCGCCGAGGCCGCACGCAGGGTGGCATGGCCGACCTTGCGGCCGTCGCGCGGCAACTTGCCGTAATCGTGCCAGTGGCCGCCGGGCTCGCGAAGCACCGGATCGGCGGCGGGCAGTGCGCCGATCCAGTTCAGCATGCATGCCGGTCCCAGCGCATCGGTCGCGCCCAGGGGCAGGCCGAGTACCGCGCGCAGGTGGTTCTCGAATTGCGAGGTTACCGCGCCCTCGATGCTCCAGTGTCCGGAGTTGTGCACCCGGGGTGCGAGCTCGTTGGCAAGCAGTTGCCCGTCACGGCAGAACAGTTCCAGCGCGAACACGCCGACGTAGTCCAGGCGGTCGGCCAGCGCGCGCGCATGGGTGAACGCGGTCTCGGCCAGCGCGGCGTCGACGCCCGCCGGCGCCAGGCTGGCCGAGAGCACGCCATCGACGTGCCAGTTCTCGGTCAGCGGCCAGGCGCGGAACTCACCGTTGCGGCCGCGCACGGCGACCACGCTGAGTTCGCGCTCGAACGGTACGAAGGCTTCCAGGATCAACCCCACCGTGCCTGCCTGTGCGCCCAGCGACGCCCACGACGCATCCACCGCAGCAGCCAGATCGCCCGCAGGCGCCGCGGCTGCGCCGCCATGGCCGGCTCCCGATTTACGGGCCGCTCCTGCGGCCCGCCCTTCGCGCCAGCTTCGCTGTTCGCTTCGACATCCTGTCTCCGCAGTCGGGCTGCCGGTTCCCGGCTGGATCCGGAACTGCCCCTTGCCGTCGTAGCCCAGCCGCCGGGTCTTGAGGATGCACGGCGTGCCGATTGCGGCGACGGCCATCGCCAGCGCTGCGCGCGAGTCGACGTCGGCGAAGGCCGGGACCGGGATGCCGAGCTCTCGGAACAGGCTTTTCTCGGCAAGCCGGTCCTGCGCAATCGCCAGCGCGCCGGGATTGGGGAACACCGGGATCCGCTCGCTCAGCCATTGCGCCGATTCCGCCGGCACGTTCTCGAAGTCGAAGGTGGCCACGTCGACCCTGGATGCAAACTCGGCCAGTGCCGCCGGGTCGCGGTAGTCGCCGACCAGCAGCGGCGCGCACTGTCCGGCACAGGCGTCGGCCTCGGTGTCCATGATCAGGAAGCGCAGGCCCAGCGGCGCCCCGGCAAGCGCGAGCATGCGCGCCAGTTGCCCGCCGCCGAGGATGCCGACCGTGGTCATGGCAGCGCCGCTGCAACCCTCGCACGCAAGTGTGCGCGGGCCTGTGGCAGCGGCTTCAGCCGCCAGCGCAAGTCCGGGGACCGGCAGGGTTCATCGGTCGGGAGCGAAGCCCCTGCCACGCGCAGGTACGCAGGCGCGTTGCTCACTTGCGCGGATCATCGTTGGACGCGACAGCCTCGCACTGGCGTTGCCGATAGGCATCCAGGGCCGACGCGATGCCGGCGTCGTCCTGCGCGAGCATCGCAGCCGCGAACAAGGCCGCGTTGGTCGCCCCCGCGATGCCGATGGCGAATGTGGCGACGGGTATCCCGGCGGGCATCTGCACGATCGACAGCAGTGAATCCATGCCGTTGAGCACCTTGGACTGCACCGGCACCCCGAGCACGGGCACCGCGGTCTTGGCCGCGAGCATCCCGGGCAGGTGCGCCGCGCCGCCGGCGCCGGCGATGATCGCACGCAGCCCGCGCGCCCGCGCCTGTTCGGCATATCGGAACAGCGCGTCGGGGGTCCGGTGCGCGGACACCACGCGGACCTCGTGCGGGATGCCCATCGCCTCGAGTTGCGCGGCGGCGTGCTGCATCGTCTCCCAGTCGGAGCGCGAACCCATCACGATGCCGACCAGTGGCGGCGCGGCGCTGGCAGTGGCGTGGCTGGACATGGAGGTCCCCGGTCGCAAAGACGTATTCTAGGGGTTCGCACGTCAACCTTCGACCCGGACCCGCCATGGACCGCAAACTGCTCGACCTTCTCGTGTGCCCCGCCACTCGCCAGTCCCTTGCGCTGCTTGAAAAGGCGGGACTCGACGCCTTGAACCAGGCCATCGCCGCCGGCGGCGTGCAGCGCGTCGACGGCAGCGGGCAGTCCGAGCCCGTGCGCGAGGCGCTGGTCACCAGCGACCGCCGCACGGTGTACCGGATCGACGACGGCATTCCGGTGCTGCTGGTCGAGGAAGGCATCGCCACCGCGCAGGTCGCGAGGTTTCCGCGGGCATGATCCGCGCGGCCGCGGCAAGCGCAAGCGCGCCGGCAGAACACGCACCGCCTGCCGACGCGGTCGTGCAGGCGGACGTGCAGCGTGCCCTCGCCGAGGACCTGGGCAGCGGCGACGTCACCGCGGCCCTCCTGCCCGACACGCCCGCGCAGGCGGTGCTGCTGTGCAAGGAGGCTGCGGTGGTCTGCGGCCGACCCTGGTTCGATGCCTGCCATCGCGCGCTGGATCCGGCGGTGCGGATCGACTGGCGGGTGACCGAAGGTGAGCGGGTGGCGGCCGGCACCGTATTGGCAACCCTGGCCGGCCGCAACCGCGCCCTAGTCAGCGCCGAGCGCGCCTCGCTGAACTTCATGCAGACCTTGAGCGGCACCGCGACCACGGTGGCCGCCCATGTCGAGGCCGTGCGCGGCGCGCGCGCGCCGGCGTCGGATCCTCGGATCCTCGACACCAGAAAGACACTGCCCGGGTTGCGCGCCGCGCAGAAGTACGCCGTGCGCGTCGGTGGAGGCGTCAATCACCGCATGGGCCTTTACGACGCGGTGATGCTGAAGGAAAACCACGTGCACGCGGCCGGTTCGCTGGCTGCCGCGATCCGCGCCGCGAAGGCGCGGTATCCAGGATTGCCGCTGATCGTCGAGGTGGAGACGCTGGCCCAGCTCGAGCAGGCATTGCGCGAAGGCTGCGACCGCATCCTGATCGACGACTTCAGCGCCGGTGACCGGCGCGAGGCGGTGCGCATCTCGCGCGCGGCGCCGCATGGCGGGCGGATTCCGCTCGAGGTCTCCGGCGGGGTCGATCTCGCCAGCGTGCGCGCCGTGGCCGAGGACGGCGTGGACTGCATCTCCATCGGCGCCCTGACCAAAAATGTGCGAGCGATCGACCTTTCGCTGAAGCTCGTACCCAGCCGGTAGGTTGGGCCAAGGCCCGCCATCTTGAAAATCGTAAATCGAAAGTCGAAGGGACGGACCAGGCCCACCCTACGCGTGACTTCGACTCTCGACTCTCGACTCTCGACTTCGAATCAACCCAGCAGCGCCGCCCCCCAGATCGCCGCCAGCAGCAACAGCGCCGCGCCGACCCACCACCACGGCGAGAGCCGTGGCCTGGCGGCAGAGTCCTGGGCACCGGCGCTGCGCGCGGCGACTTCCATCGCCTCTCCGCGGCCGGGCGCGACCACGCGGAAGCGCAGCACGTCGACGCCGATCTCGTCGCCGTGCTGCGCCCATGCGCGGTCGATGCGGGCGTCGTTGAGCAGGCAGCCGTTGGTCGAGCCCAGGTCCTCGATCAGCAAGCCGTCGTCGGTCGGGGTCAGTCGCGCGTGGTGGCGCGACAGCCCGGGATGGTCGAGGTGGATGCCGCAGTCCGCCGCGCGACCGAGCATGGTCGCGCCCAGCAGCGGGAAGGTGCGGCCGAAGCCGGCGCTGGAGATGCCGCGAAGCACGTAGCGCGGCACCACCGGGCGCACCGCGGTGGCCGCGAGGTCGTCGTTGACGGGCGCCTGCACGAGGGCGGCATCGTGGTGCAGCGGCTGCGCTGCGTCCAGGGAGGCCAGCCGCGCCTGGACGTTCTCGAACGCAACCAGGTCGCCCGGCCGCAAGGCGATCAGGCCATCAACCTCGCGCTCGTTGACCTTGACCGTGGCGCCGTGGGGGACCTGCAGCATCACCCCGTGCGCGGTGACGTGCAGTTCGCAGTGCTCTGGCATGACCCCGGGGCGGTCGAGCAGGATGTTGGCGTCTGGCCCGGAACCGACCCGGTTGATACCGTGACCGAGCAGGACCTGGGGGTGTTCGCCGTGGGGAAAAACGAGTTTCATGCCTGCGCCTGGCCATCATGAGGCGCATACGTTGCTGTCCGGTGAGTGAACGCTGCGACAATATTCGCAGCCCGCCCTGCCGAAACATGCCGTCGGTCGCAAATTTCCACCGCGATGGCAATGGCAATGGCAATGGCAGGCTGTTGGAAAACAGCCTGCATGATCAGCCCATCGCGTGCGGACAGGTGCCGGACCCGAGTCAACCTGCTAAAGCGTACGCGGACGGCTGCCGAACCGAACTCCCTCCCGACCGCCGATAATGGCAAGCTGCGTGTGGCGGCGAACGCGCTGCATCCCTCCTCCGCTCCCCGGGAATCTCCGTGTCCAGCTTGATCCTGCTGATGATCGCCGGGGCCGCCGCCTTCGCCTGGTGGAGCGCGGCCCGCGCGTCGGCTGAACGCGCGACCGAGGTCGGCCGCCATGCCTGCCAGGCCGCGGGCGTGCAACTGCTCGACCAGACCGTGCACGCGATCGGCCTGCGCCTGCGCCGTCGCGACGACGGCCGCCTGGGTTGGGAACGCAGTTTCCGCTTCGAGTATTCCGACGACGGCGTCGAGCGCCACGTCGGTCGGCTGGTGCTGCGCGGCGACGAGCTGGTGGCCTTTAGCGGCCCGACGCGGGCCGCGGACGGATCGCTCGCGCCCGCCCGGGATCGCCTGACTTAGAAACCCCGGCACAACCTCTGAACAAATCCAGAGGTTCCGCACACCAGGCGGAATTGCGCCCTTACTTGACCACGCGCAAGTGCGCGCCGCGCTTCGCGGCCGGCGTGGATTCATCGTCACCGCCCTCCGGCGCAGGCGGATCCTCGTCCGGCCCGGCCGGTCCGCCGACGTCCTCGGGCAGGGCCATGCCCTGCCCGGTCTCGCGCGCGTAGATCGCCAGCACCGCCGGTATCGGCACCACCACCGCCTGGCTGACGCCGCCGAAACGCGCGGTGAAGCGCACGCTGTCGTTGTCCATCTCCAGCCGGGCCACCGCGCGGTCGGCGATGTTGAGCACCACGCGGCCATCCTTGACCGTGTGCACGGGCACGCGAACCCCGGGCGCCTGCGCGTCGACCAGCACGTGCGGGGTCATGCCGTTGTCGGCGATCCACTCGTACAGCGCCCGCAGCAGGTAGGGGCGGTGGCTGGTCATCGCAGCAGGCGCGTCGGTCATGGGCGCAGTTTACGTTGGGTCAACCCCGAGGCGTGCGACGAGAGACGGGAAAGGACAGTCGAAATGGCCAAGCAAACGTCACCGGATTTGCGTCTCACGTCTCACGTCTCACGACTTTCGACTTGCGTTCTACGTCCTACGCCGGCATTTCGCGCAGGTTCTTCTCCTTCGGCGTCAGGCTGCGCGCAAAGCCGGGGTTGCGGAAGATCCGGTTGCCGTAGTCCTCGATCGCCTTGCCATCCTTGGGCAGCGGGATGTCCAGCGCCGGCAGCCGCCAGATGATCGGCGCCATGGTGCAGTCGGCCAGGCTCATCTCGGTGTTGAGGAAGAACTTGTAGGCCTTGAACAACGGCACCGCTGCGGTCAGCAGTTCCTTCAAACGCTTGCGCCCGGCTTCGGCCTGGGCCTTGTTGCCGAACTGGATCGCCTGCACCTGTGGCACCCAGTCGTGCTCCACGCGCAGCATCGCCAGGCGCAGGCGGGCGCGCGACAACGGGTCCACCGGCATCAGCGGCGGGTGCGGATAGCGCTCGTCGAGGTATTCGCTGACCACGCTGGCGGCGTACAGCACCAGCTCGCGCTCGACCAGGGTCGGCACCGAGTGGTAGGGGTTGAGGTCGATCAGGTCCTCGGGCGGGTTCTGCGGATCGACCGCGATCAGGTCGTAGGTCACGCCCTTGGCGGCCAGCACCAGTCGAACGCGGTGGCAGAGCACGTCGTCGACGGAGGAAAACAAGGTCAAGGCGTTACGCATACGCGGACTCGTGGCCATCATCGCAACACTCCCCCAGCCGGAATCCGCCGACTGCATCGACGCCGCCTGCCCGTCGCAGTCGGTCGCCCCGGTCCCGGGCCGTTGCTCCTGCCGCCGCCACCCGCCTGTGCTGCATGGGCGGTCGGCGGTCGTGGTGGCAGGCAACGCCGGGGATGATTTGCCTACTTGACGTCCTTCCAGTACTCCGTCTTCAACAACCATGCAAGGAAGGTGAAGAACGCCAGGAACAGGAGTACCCACACGCCCATGCTCTGGCGCTTGAGCGCGGCCGGCTCGCCGACGTACTCCAGGAACGCGGTGATGTCGCGCGCGGTCTGGTCGAACGCCTGCGCGCTCTGGCTGCCGGGGGTGGCCAGTTCGAGTCGCTCGACGTGCGCCTCGCCGGTCACCTCGTCCTTGGCACCGTAGACCGGATGCATCACGCCCTGCATCATCCACAGCGGATTGGGCATCGAGGCATTGGGAAACAAGGTGTTGTTCCAGCCCAACGGGCGTGTTTCATCGATGTAGAAGGACTTGAGGTAGGTGTAGATCCAGTCGCTGCCGCGCACCCGCGAGGTCACGCTGAGGTCGGGTGGCACCTGGCCGAACCAGCGCTGCGCGCCGTCGGCCGGCATCGCCACCTGGATCTGCTCGCCAAAGGCGGCGCCGGTGAAGTTGAGGTTGTCCATCACCATCTCCTCGCTCAGGCCGAGATCCTCGGCCAGGCGCGAGTAGCGCATGTACTTCAGCGAATGGCAGCCGGAGCAGTAGTTCATGTACAGCTGCGCGCCGCGCTGCAGCGAGGAGCGGTCGGTGATGACGGTGCCGGCATGCTCGGTGGCGCCGCCCTCGGCCGCCAGCGCCGAGAGCGACAGCAGCATGCCCGCGGCGACGGCGGCGATGCGTTTGAACAGCATGGGCAGCTCAACGGACCTAGTCATGCGTCGTCACCCGTTCCGGCTCCGGCTTGGTCTTGTCGAACCTGGTCCACAGCGGCATGGTGATGAAGAACGCGAAATAGAAGAAGGTCAGGAAGCGGCCGATGATGGTCTCGACCGGGTCGGTGCCCGGCCCGGCGCCGATCTTGCCCAGCCACACGAAGCTGATCGCGAACAGGCCCAGCAGCACCTTCGACAACAGGCCGCGGTAGCGGTAGGACCTGACCTTGGCGCGGTCCAGCCACGGCACCAAGAACAGGATCGCGATCGCGCCGAACATCACCAGTACGCCGGAAAGCTTGTGCGGGATCACTCGCAACATCGCGTAATACGGCGTGTAGTACCACACCGGCTTGATGTGCTCGGGCGTGACCAGGCGGTTGGCCTCGGTGAAGTTGTCGTGCTCCAGGAACCAGCCGCCCAGCGCCGGGGTGAAGAAGATGATGAAGGCGGCGATCATCAGGAAGAAGCCGACGCCCACCAGGTCCTTGACCGTGTAATACGGGTGGAACGGGATGCCGTCGGTGGGTGCGGTCGGCGACCAGCGGTTGCCCTTCGGGCCCTTCTTGATTTCGACTCCGTCCGGGTTGTTGGAGCCGACCTCGTGCAGCGCACCCAGGTGCAGCACCACCAGCAGCAGCAGCACCAGCGGCAGCGCGATCACGTGCAGGGCGAAGAAGCGGTTGAGCGTGGCGTCGCCGGGCAGGTAGTCGCCCATGATCCACTCGGTCAGGCCGTTGCCGATGACGGGGATCGCGCCGAACAGCGAAATGATCACCTTCGCGCCCCAGAACGACATCTGACCCCAGGGCAGCACGTAGCCCATAAAGGCCTCGGCCATCAGCACAAGGTAGATCAGCATGCCCAGGATCCAGACCAGCTCGCGCGGCTTCTGGTAGCTGCCGTACATCAGCCCGCGGAACATGTGCAGGTAGACGACGATGAAGAACAGCGAGGCGCCGGTGGAATGCATGTAGCGGATCAGCCAGCCCCACTGCACGTCGCGCATGATGTACTCGACCGAGCTAAAGGCCTCCTCGGCGCTCGGCTTGAAATGCATGGTCAGGACGATGCCGGTGACGATCTGGTTGACCAGCACCAGCAACGCCAGCGAACCGAAGTAGTACATGACGTTGAAGTTCTTCGGCGCGTAGTACTCGGTCATGTGCTTGCGATACGCCGGCATCATGCCCGGCGCGCGCGTATTGACCCAGTCGGCGACGTTGCCGGCGCTGCGGCTGAGGAGGTTGGCCATGGCTTACGCGGCTCCCCTGCCCGAAGAGGGCGGATCGACGCCGATCACGAGGGTGCTGTCGTCGGCATAGTGGTGCGGCGGTACCACCAGGTTGGTCGGCGCCGGCACGCCCTGGTAGACGCGCCCGGCCATGTCGAACTTGGACTTGTGGCAGGGACAGAAGAAGCCGCCCTTCCAGTTGGCGTCGAAGGGCTCGGGGCGGATCTCGGCGACCATTTCCGGTGCGCAGCCCAGATGGGTGCACAGCCCGACCAGCACCGAGATCTCCGGGCGCAGCGAGCGCAGTTCCGGGTTGGCCGCGCGGATGTACGCCGGCTGCTGCTCGTCGTTCTCGGACCTGGGATCGCGCAACTGGTCATCGAGCGTCGGCAGCGCCTGGAGGATGGCCTCGGAGCGCTTCACGATCCAGATCGGCTGGCCGCGCCATTCGACGACGATGCGCAGGCGCTCGGCCAGCGCGCTGATGTCCACGATCATCGGGGCGCCGGCAAGCTTGGCGCGCTCGCTCGGGTTCCACGACTTGATGAACGGGATCGCCGCCACGCCGACGCCGACCGCGCCGACCACGGCGGTGGTCGCGGTCAGGAACCGGCGGCGCCCGGTATCGACCGCGCCCCGGCCTTCGGCAGGTTCCTGCTCGGTGGACTCCAGAACCGCTTCATTGCCCATCCGCCACTCCGCAAATCTTCTAGATCGGCCGCGCGTCGCCGCGACAATCGCCGCAAGCGCGCAAAGACGGCAAAGTGTAACGGAAGCGCGTTCAGGCCGACAATGGCGATGGTGGTCGAGGGCGAGTGCCGGCCACGGACGGGCAGGCTTGCGCTGCCCCGGGCGACCGCGACAGCCGCCCTAATTGGCGCTGGCCAGGTGGCCGCGGTAGCGCTCAGCCAGTACCGCCACGCGTTCGACGTAGCGCCGGGTCTCGGAATAGGGAGGCACGCCCTTGTGGCGGTCAACCGCACCCTCGCCGGCGTTGTAGCCGGCCGCGGCCAGGGTCAGGTTGCCGTTGAAGCGCTTCAGCAGCCAGGCCAGATATTGCACGCCGCCGCGGATGTTCTGTTCCGGGTCGAAAGAATTGGTCACGCCGAAGCGCCTCGCGGTGGCCGGCATCAGCTGCATCAGCCCCTGGGCGCCGACCCGGGACAGGGCATTGGGCTTGAACGCCGATTCGGCGTGCATGATCGCGCGGATCACCGCCTCCTCGACCCCGAACTCGCGTGCCGCCGCCCGCACCTCCGCCTGGTAAGCGGTGCTGTTGAGTCGCAGGGTCCCGAAGTTCACCCCCGGCGTTGTGCCGCAGGCGTAACAGGTCTCGACATAGCTGTACTTGATGGAGCGCAGCGCGGTCGCGCTGGCGCCCTTAGGTGGCTTGCTGGTGTAGTGGCGCACGCCGTCCTGGATGTAGGAATACACCTGCCCCTGGACCACCCGGGGCGTGTTGGTGCGCGTGGGGGCGGGCG
>JALZMP010000057.1 GCA_030858145.1 Pseudomonadota bacterium | reverse complement strand
GCGCCGCCATGCCGCCGGCCTGATGCGGATCAACCACGTCGGCGAGGTCTGCGCGCAAGCGCTCTACGTCGGCCAGGCCGCGGTGGCGCGCGACCCCGCCACCCGCGCCCATCTGCTCGCCGCCGCCCAGGAGGAGACCGACCACCTGGCCTGGTGTGCCGGCCGCCTGCGCGAACTCGACAGCAGGCCCAGCCTGCTCAACCCGGTCTGGTACGCCGGCAGCTACGCCATCGGCGTGCTGGCCGGGCTGCGCGGCGACGGCTGGAACCTCGGCTTCGTGGTCGAGACCGAGCGCCAGGTCGAGGCCCACCTCGACGAGCACCTGCAGACCCTGCCCGAGGCCGACCTGCGCAGCCGCGCGATCCTCGAGACGATGAAGGCCGACGAGGCCCGCCACGCCGATGCCGCCGAGCACGCCGGTGCGCGGATCCTGCCGCAGCCGGTCCCGGCACTGATGGCCGCGGCCTCCAGGCTGATGAAGGCGGTGGCTTACAGGCTGTGATTCGGGATTGGGGATTCGGGATTTGCGAGAGACAGGAGCGAATTGCGCGTCTTGCGCTTTTTACGAATCCCGAATCCCCAATCCCGAATCCCGGCCTTCAAGCCACCAGGTTGCGGCCGTGGAACAGTTCCTCGATCTCGCGCTTGAGCAGCGCCTCGATCTTCATCCGCTCCTTGAACGACAGGTTCTTGGCCTGCTCCTCGAACAGGTACTGGTCGAGGTCGAAGTTCTTCAGGTGCGCCTTGGTGTGGAAGATGTTTTCCTGGTAGACGTTGACGTCGAACATCTCGTAGCGGGCGCGGATGTTCTTGGCCAGGTAATCCTGGATCGAGTTGATCTTGTGGTCGATGTAGTGCTTCCTGCCCTTGATGTCGCGGGTGAAGCCGCGCACCCGGTAGTCCATGATCACGATGTCGGACTCCAGGCTCTCGATCAGGTAGTTCAGCGCCTTCAGCGGCGAGATCACGCCGCAGGTGGTGACGTCGATGTCGGCGCGGAAGGTGGCGATGCCGCCGTGCGGATGGGTCTCCGGGTAGGTGTGCACGGTGATGTGCGACTTGTCGAGGTGGGCGACCACGGCGTCGGAAATCACCCCCTTGGCCTGCGACCGCTCCACCACCGGCTGCTCGCTGATCAGGATGGTGACCGACGCGCCTTGGGGGTCGTAGTCCTGGCGGGCGATGTTGAGGATGTTGGCGCCGATGATCTCGGCGACGTCGGTCAGGATCTGGGTCAGGCGGTCGGCGTCGTATTGCTCGTCGATGTACTCGATGTAGCGCTGGCGCTCTTCCTCGGACACGGCGTAGCAGACGTCGTAGATGTTGAACGACAGCGCCTTTGTCAGATTGTTGAAGCCCTGCAGCTTCAGGCGAGGCAACGGCTTGACCACGGCGGTCGTTCTCCGGTTCCGGGCGGGCGAAAAGCGCGATTATGGGGCATGGCGCCGGCCCGCGGCGAACCGGGCGTTTGCCGTCTGCACACGGACAGCCTACTCTTTGCGAGTCCCCCGTCACAGTTGCAGAGCAAGCCATGCCCGTGACCCCATTGAACAGTTTTGGCCGCCCACCCAATCCGCTCATGCCCTCGCCGGCGACCCTCGAGCGCTTCCTCGCCCACTGCCATCGCCGCCGTTACCCCCCGCGCACGGAAGTGTTCCGCCCCGGAGACCAGGCGGGGACCATGTATTACGTCATCAACGGCTCGGTTAGCATCATCACCGAGGAGGACGACGGCCGGGAGCTGGTGCTGGGTTACTTCGGCAGCGGCGAGTTCGTCGGCGAGATGGGGCTGTTCATCGAATCCGATGTGCGCGAGGTCATCCTGCGCACCCGCACCCAGTGCGAACTGGCCGAGATCGGCTACGAGCGCCTGTACCAGCTGTTCGAGGGCTCGCTGTCCGGCGACGCCACCCAGATCATGTATTCGATCGGGGCGCAGCTGTCGCGGCGACTGCTCGACACCAGCCGCAAGGCGGGGCGTCTGGCCTTCCTCGACGTCACCGACCGCATCACCCGCACCCTGTTCGACCTCGCCCGCGAACCCGACGCGATGAGCCACCCGGAAGGAACCCAGCTGCGGGTCTCGCGGCAGGAGCTGGCACGCCTGGTCGGCTGCTCGCGGGAGATGGCCGGGCGGGTGCTGAAGAAGCTGCAGGCCGACGGCAAACTGCATGCCCGCGGCAAGACCGTCGTCCTCTACGGTACCCGCTGAATGGACGCCGCGCCGTTCGCGCCGCGCGGCCCGCTGCCCGCGGCCGACCTGCGCGGCGCGACGATGGGCGATGCCGACGACGTCGCCGCCCTACTGTCCGAACTCGGCTATCCCTGCGACGCCCGCGACGGTACGCAGCGCATCGCCGCGATCCTCGACAACGACCGCCAGGCGCTGGTGGTCGCGCGCTGCGCCGGCGTGGTCTGCGGCCTGGTCGCGCTGGACTTCATGTACTACCTGCCGCTGGACACCACCACCTGCCGGATCACCGCCCTGGTGGTGACCGCCTCGGCGCAGGGTCGCGGCCTCGGCCGCCAGCTGCTGCGCGAGGCCGAGCGCCGCGCCCGCACCGGTGGCGCGGCACGACTGGAGATCAGCAGCGGTTCGCAGCGCGTCGATGCGCATGCCTTCTACAAGGCCTGCGGGTACAGCGATGCCACGGTGCGCTTCATCAAACGCCTGGGCGACGCCTGAGCGCGAGCGGCTTCCAAGCAACGATCCGTGCCAAAACCGCGATGCGTCAAGGCATCGGCGCCGCTGCGCTTACCCGACTTCGATCGCGTTGAGTAACATCGCCGAAGCCACGACCAGTCCGCGATATGGCACGCGCGCTGCAATACCGCCCAGGGGTCTATGCATCGTCATCGCGCGCATCCGCATCGACGCTGACCACCGGCTCGCCCGCACGCGACGTGCAGCCCCAGTTGAGGATTGGCGTACCAGCTGGCAGTACCCGGCGGAACATGTCGACGCGCTCAGGCTTCGGGTTCACCACCACCGGGGTCCGGGCCGCACGCAGCAGCGGCAGGTCGGCGCTGCTATCGGAGTACGCACTGGCGATATCGACATATCCCAGCTCGCGCAACATCCGCACCTTCTCCTCGTGGTGGCAGTGGCGCAGCGCGCCCACCGCGCCCAAACGCGGGCCGACAAGGGTGCCCACGACCGGCACGTCCTCGTGCGCGACGAAGGCAAGGATCGCGCGCGCCAATTCCGGCGGTGCACCGGTGGCGATGACCACACGGTCGCCGGCGGCGCGATGCTGGTGCAGCACGTCCAACGCCACCGGCAGCAGCCGCGCGTGGATTTCGTCGACATGCGCACCGACGTAGCGATCGATCAGCTCATCCAGGTCGCGGCGCCGGTGCAGGCCGACCGTTCCGGCCCAGACGAAGGCCGAAATTCCCGCGCGGCGCGTGGGCAGGAAAGCGATCATCGGCGCGAATACCGGTGCCAGCAACAGCGCCAGCAACCTGCGCCACCAGGCGCGGCGGATCAGCCAGGTGAACAGATGGCCGCCGGAGTCGCCGTCGTAGAGGGTGTGG
>JALZMP010000052.1 GCA_030858145.1 Pseudomonadota bacterium | reverse complement strand
CCACACCGCCACCCTGGCCGTCGGAGGCGCCACCGTGGCGGTGCTCGGCACTGGCCCGGACATCGCCTATCCGCGTTCGAACAACGCGCTGCAAACGCGGATCGCACGCCCTGAAGGCAGCGCACGCGGCGCGCTGGTCAGCGAGCACCTGCCCGGCACCGGCGCGCGCAAGGAACACTTCCCCAGCCGCAACCGCATCCTCGCCGGGCTGGCCCTGGCCACGGTGGTGATCGAGGCGGCCGAGCGCTCCGGCGCACTGATCACCGCGCGTCTGGCGGCCGAAGCCGGGCGCGAGGTGTTCGCGCTGCCGGGCTCGATCCACAACCCGCTCGCGCGCGGCTGCCACCGATTGATCCGCGAGGGCGTCGGCTTGGTCGAAAGTCCCGACGAAGTGATGGCCGCGCTGGCGCCGCTGGCGGCGGAACTCGCCGGCGCCTTGCGCGAGCGCCTGGCCGCCCCCACTCCTGTGGGCCATGGCGGTCCCGTCGAAGCGCTTCACGAAGCGGACCGTGCGCGGGCCGGGCATCGTCTCAGTACTTCCGGCGACGATGCCGACTACCAGAGCTTGTGGAATGCGCTGGGTCACGACCCCACCGGTATGGATGAACTGGTCCGGCGCACGCGATTGACGACCGCTGAACTGTCCTCCATGCTGCTGCTCATGGAGCTTGAGGGTCGCGTCGCGGCGCAGCATGGCCGTTATTTCCGCAGCCGTTGAGTTCACCCCGCATGAAGGTTCGCCCGAGCCATTCTATGCGGGGATGGTCCGACGGTACGTCAGCTACTCCGACCCAGCGCGCCGCATGCGGCGCAGGCCGAGGGGAAATGAAAGAGAGCATCCTGGACGTCCTGCTGTACCTGTTCGAGCACTACTTCACCGACGATGCAGACCTGGTCCGCGACCGCGACTCGCTGCGCAGCGGGCCGCTGTTCGAGGAACTCGGCCAGGCCGGTTTCAGCCCGGCCGAGATCAACAAGGCCTTCGAATGGCTCGACGCGCTGGCCAGCCAGCGCCCGGGCGCCAGTCCGGCGCGTGCCGATGGCCCGACCCGCGTCTACGCCGGGCCGGAGCTGGAAAAACTCGACGTCGACTGCCGCGGCTTCCTGCTGTTCCTGGAGCAGCACGGCGTGCTCGATGCCGGCCAGCGCGAGCTGGTGCTGGACCGGGCGATGGCGCTGGACCAGGACGACATCGACCTGGACGACCTCAAGTGGGTGGTGCTGATGGTGCTGTTCAACCAGCCCGGCTCCGAAGCCGCCTACGCCTGGATGGAAACCCAGATGTTCGAGGACGAGCCCGAACCGGTGCATTGATTGCCTGTCCCCCAACGGCACCATCGTTGGTGGGAAAGGGTCAGGGCGAGGGGGTTCCTGCTCTCATTCAAGGCAACCGCACTCGTGCCCGCGACCCTCGCCGCCTCGCCCGGAACCCTCTAAACCGCCAGCGAGGCAGCGCGAGCGAACCATCACTGGCTCAAGGCCCGGAAGTGCGCCGTGCTTGACAGCCACGGCCTTGGCGTGATTCCACTAAATAAGGAAATCCCCCCACGCCCGCGGTCGTTGCCGCGGGCGTCGCCTTCTTTGCGTTATACGACTGGCAGCGCACGACGCGCTGCGGAGTCCCCAAAGGACCAGCCCTTCATGGCCAAGAACCTCCTGATCGTCGAGTCGCCCGCCAAGGCCAAGACGATCAACAAATACCTCGGCAAGGACTTCACCGTCCTGGCCTCCTACGGCCATGTGCGCGATCTGATCCCGAAAGAGGGCGCGGTCGACCCGGCGGACAACTTCGCGATGACCTACGCGGTGATCGAGAAGAACGAGAAGCACGTCGACGCGATCGCCAAGGCCGCCAAGAGCGCCGAGCACCTGTTCCTGGCGACCGATCCGGATCGCGAGGGCGAGGCGATCAGCTGGCACATCGCCGAGATCCTGCGCGAGCGCGGCCTGCTCAAGGACCGTACCCTGCAGCGGGTGGTGTTCACCGAGATCACCCCGCGCGCGATCAAGGAAGCGATGAACCACCCACGCGACATCGCCAGCGACCTGGTCGATGCGCAGCAGGCGCGCCGCGCGCTCGACTACCTGGTCGGCTTCAACCTGTCGCCGGTGCTGTGGCGCAAGGTCCAGCGCGGCCTGTCGGCCGGTCGCGTGCAGTCGCCGGCGCTGCGCATGATCGTCGAGCGCGAGGAGGAGATCGAGGCGTTCATCAAGCGCGAGTACTGGTCGATCGAGGCCGAGTGCCTGCACCCGATCCAGACTTTCAGCGCGCGCCTGACCAGGCTCGACGGGCAGAAGTTCGAGCAGTTCACCATCACCGACGGCGACACCGCCGAAGCCGCGCGCCTGCGCATCGTCCAAGCCGCCGGCGGCGCGCTGCACGTCACCGACGTCACCAGCAAGGAGCGCAAGCGCCGCCCGGCCGCGCCGTTCACCACCTCCACCCTGCAGCAGGAGGCCGCGCGCAAGCTCGGCTTCACCACCAAGCGCACCATGCAGGTGGCGCAGAAACTGTACGAAGGCGTGGCGATCGGCGACGAGGGCACGGTCGGCCTGATCAGCTACATGCGTACCGACTCGGTCAGCCTGTCGGCCGAGGCGCTCGGCGAGATCCGCGACGTGATCGCGCGCGACTTCGGCACCAAGGCGCTGCCCGACCAGCCCAACGTCTACAAGACCAAGTCCAAGAACGCACAGGAAGCCCACGA
>JALZMP010000042.1 GCA_030858145.1 Pseudomonadota bacterium | reverse complement strand
GCCTGCGCCTGCCTGAGCCGTCGCCGAGATGCCGACCGGCCGCTCGAAGTCGCAGCGCGTTCCCGCCGGCATCGGCCCCAGCAGCCGCCAGCCAATGCGTCCGTCGCGGTCGCCGGCCAGCAGATTCTGCGCCGGGAGCGCGGCGTGGTCGGCGGCCGCGAACAGAGCCTGCAGTGAACCGGCGTGGGCAAAGTCCAACAGCCCGAAGTCGAGCGCGCCGGGCAGGTGTGCGGCCCAGCGCAGGGCCAGGCCGTCGCCGGCGTCGGTTGCATGCAGTAGCGGTCCCCAGTGGGTTTCGCGGACCTCGAACTCGACCGGCGCCCCGCCGGCCACATCGATGCGCTCGACCCACGTTCTCGCCGCGGGGCAGTCGTCAGCACAGCCCCGCTCCAGGCGCCAGTCGGCCCAGTCGCCGTAGCTGTTGGTGAAGCCCCATGCGACGTGGCCATTGCTGCCGACTACCATGCCGGGCAGCCCCGGCAGGCTGAACCCGGTCACGTCGACACGGCCGTCAGGCGCGCGCGGATCGGTATAGCGAAGGCGCACGCGGAACCAGATGTTGGGTGCGCGCAGGCCCAGATGCATGTCGTCGGCGACGATCGCACCACCGTCACCGGTGAGCGCGCCGGCGACAGCGAAGTTGTTGCTGCCCACCGGAAACACGTCCAGCGGTCGCGCCGAGGTGGAGATCGCCTTCTCCACATCCGGCGCAGGCAGCTCGCGCAGATCGACCAGTCCCGGCCCCGGCAGCGGCGCCGGTCCGCGCGACTGGCCCTGCAGCGGGGCGTCCCACTCGCTGCCGTCGTGCGTGAGCAGCGTATACAGCGCCGGTGGAAGGTGCGGCCGCACGCGCCACAGGCCCAGCTCGCGGGCGTTGCCTTCATCCTGCAGGTCGAAGTACATCGCCAGCCCGACCAGTGGCGAGTCCGCGCGGGCCCACGGCCGCGGATCCTGCCGCAGCAGCAGGTAGGGCCAGGGACGCGCGCCTAGGTCGCCGCGGCCGGCTTCAACGCCCGCCACGTAGGCATCGAGTTCGGCTGCGTGCGCGCTTGGGCCCTGCACGAGCCCGGCCTCGACCCGTGCCCGCATCCGGTGCACACGGCGGTCGCGGTCCTTGTCTAGCGCACGCGGCCCGAACAGCGCCGACAGCTCGCCGGCCGCATCGCGCCGCATCAGGTCCATCTCGAAGTAGCGCTCCTGCGCGTGCACATAGCCGAGCGCGCGCATCGCGTCGGCGCGACTGGCCGCATCGATGGTGACCACGCCGAGCGCGTCGCGCTCGATCGCCACCGGCGCCGACAGGCCCGGCAACGTAGCCTCGCCGTCCAGGCGCGGCAGGCTGCCGCGCAGCAACCACCAGGCCGCGAGCGCGGCCAACAGCAGCAGCGCCACGAGAAGCAGAGAGATCCGTGCGATCCTTCGCGTCATGATCTGTTCCACGGGAGATTCCGCGCATGGTAGGAACGCCGCATGCGAGCGATCGGTCGGTTCGCGCCGGCATCCATGGCGAGGATGCTGAGCCTACGCACGCCGCTCCATCCGATAGGCGACGGTATCCAGCGAAGTCACACCTTCCTCCGCGAACCCCGGCTGCTGGTCGAGGATCGCGTGGCGCCGTAGCAGGTCGATGTGCCATCGATCACCGAACAGCGCGCGCACCTCTTCCTCGCGCACGGCGAACGGCGGTCCCTGCTTCTCGTGCGGCGGATACTCCAGCGTGACCAGCAGGCCACGGCAACCGCTTGGCAGGCGCGCGTACAGTTCGCCGGCGTAACGGCGGCGCAGGTCCGGGGGCAGGGCGATCAGTGCGGCCCGGTCGAACACCCCGGCGCAACTGGCCAACGCCTCGCGGTCGAGCGCGAAAGCGTCGCCGCAGACCAGCTCGATGCCCCCGGCGCGATAGTGCCAGCCGTGACAGGTCTCGTGCATCGCGGGTTCCAGTCCATGCTCGGCGAAGAACTCCTCCACCGCCAGCCGCGACAACTCCACGCCCAACAGCGGATGTCCGCGCGCGGCCAGCCAGGCCATGTCCAGCGACTTGCCGGCCAGCGGCACGAACACCCGCGCCCCGGCCGGTACGGCGACGTCGTCCCAGCACTCCTCCAGCAGCGGCGTCACCCGCGCCTGGTGGAAGCCGATCCTGCCCTCGCGCCAGCGCTGGTGCCAGAAATCAGGATCCATCCACCGTCTCCGATCGTTTTTTCCTGCCCTTCTCGCCGAAGGGGGCGGCAATGACGTTTCCCGAAGCCGCGCGCGTCACGCAGGTCATCCAAGCGAAAGCCCATCGACCTTCTGCCAACCCCGCGGCAACAGGCCGCCGCGGCTGCCACGGCCACCGAGGTAGGGCTCGAGCTCCTTGAACGACAACGACATCGTGCGCGTGCCGGACCTGACCTGCAGGGTCCCTCCGGGCGGCACCACCGCGACGGCGACCACCCGCTCGGTGCCACGCCTGGCCTTGGGGATCTCGATCAGCTTGAGGCCCTTGCCCTTGTCCAGTTCCGGCAGCTCCGAGACCGGTAAGGCGAGCAGGTGGCCTGCGCTGGTGACCGCGACAAGGCGGTCGCTGGCGACATTGCCGACGGGCGCCGGTTGCACCGGTTTCGCGCCAGGCGTCAACGACAGCATTGCCTTGCCGGCCTTCTGCCGTCCGGTAAGGTTCTCGAAGCGGGTGACAAAGCCGTAGCCCTGCGACGATGCCAGCACGAAGCGGTGGTCGTTCTCGCCGCTGGCGACTGCAACGAAGCCTGCACCCGCCGCCGGCGAGAAACGCCCGGTCAGCGGTTCGCCGTTACCGCGCGCCGACGGCAGGGTATGCGCCAGCGTCGAGTAGCTTCGTCCCGCGGAATCCAGGAAGGCCACTTGTTGCGTGGTACGACCGCGCACCGCTGCCATCAGTGCATCCCCGTCGCGGAAGGATAACGCTGCGGCGTCGATGTCGTGGCCCCTGGCGGCACGCACCCAACCCTTTTCACTAAGCACGATCGTGACCGGCTCGCTGGGCACCAGTTCGGTTTCGTCCAGCGCCTGCGCCGCGCTGCGCGCGACCAGCGGCGAGCGGCGGGCGTCACCGAACTTCGCGGCGTCTGCCAGCAACTCCTCCCTCACCAACTTCTTCAGTTTCGCCTTGCTGCCCAGGAGGGCAATGAGCCGGTCGCGCTCGCTGTCGAGCTCGTCCTGCTCGCTGCGGATCTTCATCTCCTCCAGCCGCGCCAGCTGGCGCAGCCTGGTGTCGAGGATGTAATCGGCCTGGGTCTCGCTCAGGTCGAAGCGTGCGATCAGTGCCGGCCTGGGCGCGTCCTCGCTGCGGATGATGCGGATCACCTCGTCCAGGTTGAGGAAGGCGATGAGCAGGCCTTCCAGCAGGTGCAGCCGCTTCTCCACCTTGTCGAGGCGGTGGTTGAGGCGGCGGGTCACGGTATCGGTGCGGAACAGCAGCCACTCGGCCAGCAGTGCCTTGAGGTCCTTGACCTGCGGCCTGCCGTCCAGGCCGATGATGTTGAGGTTGACCCGGTAGCTCTTCTCCAGGTCGGTGGTCGCGAACAGATGGCCCATCAGCTGATCGGCGTCGACCCGGTTGCTGCGCGTGATCAGCACCACGCGCACAGGGTTGGCGTGGTCGGATTCGTCGCGGATGTCCTCCAGCCACGGCAGCTTCTTCGCCCGCATCTGCGCCGCGATCTGCTCGATCACCTTCCCCGGACTGACCTGGTGGGGCAGTGCGGTGAGCACGATATTGTGGCCTTCGCGGGCATAGGTGGCGCGTGCGCGCACGCTGCCATGGCCGGTCTGGTAGATCGCCAGCAGGTCGGCGGTCGGGGTGATGATCTCGGCGGCGCTCGGATAGTCCGGGCCGCGGATGTGCTCGCACAGCTCGCGCACGCCGGCATCGGGCTGGTCGAGCAGGCGCACGCAGGCGCTGACCACCTCACGCAGATTGTGCGGTGGCACGTCGGTGGCCATGCCCACCGCGATCCCGGTGGTGCCGTTGAGCAGCAGGTGCGGCAGTCGCGCCGGCATCCAGCTGGGTTCCTCCAGGGTGCCGTCGAAATTGGGCGTCCAGTCCGCCGTGCCTTGGCCGAGCTCGCCGAGCAGGACCTCGGCGATCGGCGTGAGCTTCGATTCGGTGTAGCGCATCGCTGCGAACGACTTGGGATCGTCGCTGGAACCGAAGTTGCCCTGGCCCTCAATCAGTGGATAACGGTAGGAAAACGGCTGCGCCATCAGCACCAGCGCCTCGTAGCAGGCACTGTCGCCGTGCGGGTGGTACTTGCCGATCACGTCGCCGATGGTGCGCGCGGACTTCTTCGGCTTGGCCGACGCGGCCAGCCCAAGCTCGCTCATGGCGAAGATGATCCGCCGCTGCACCGGCTTCAGCCCGTCGCCGAGGAAGGGCAGGGCACGGTCTAGCACCACGTACATCGAGTAGTCGAGGTAGGCGCGCTCGGCGTACTCGCGCAGCGGGATCTGCTCGAAACCGTGGAAGGCGGGGCGGACGGGGTCGGTCATGGTTGGCAGGAGGCGCGAATGCAGCCATGGATTCTAGGCCATCGCGTGAGTGACGCCTGCTGCTTTGCGTCCAAGAAGTCCGCTCCCCGGCTAAGAACAGTCGTGGCACGCCCGGCGCGTCTGCACGGGATCACGCTTGACGCGGATCACCCCGCTGGGTCGTGCAGGCAGACAGCAGGTGCGCTAGAGAGGTGCGGGTGCGCGTGATGCGTTGATCAGGGCATTGCTGGGGCCGGCAGCCAGTCCGGCTGCATGGCATACGCCGCCCACCAGCTGCGCCAGTCGGCGTCGCCGCAGTCGGTGGTGCACGGCTGCATGTGCACCAGGCGCAGCAGCCAGAAGCCGGCGCGGTCGTAGTCGAAGCTCACGGTGCCCTCGGCATCGGTCACCGCAGTGCGTGCACGGGCGTTGTGGTTGTCGAAGCGGGCATCGGGATCGCTGACGATGGTGACGGTGCGTCCGGCCAGCGGCTTGCCGTGGAAGAGCACCTGCGCGCGCAGGCGGCGTCCCTTGGCGGGCTGCCCCGGCGGATCGAGCAGCACGATCTCCAGCGGCTGGCCGAGGCGGCGGGCGTGGAGGTCGCCAGTGTCGTTGCCGACCAGCAGCTTGATGTGGCGGGTATAGCGCTCGCGGCCTTCCTTGTCGGCGCCGCGGCGTCTGGCGACGATGTCGTCGAGGAGCTCCTCGGCGAGGTAGCTGTCGAACTTGGCGCTGTCCAGGGCGATGTCCACCGGGTTGCGGTCCAGCACCACCAGTGCCGGCGGCGTGAGTTCCGGCGCCAGCCTGCGGTAGGGACGGCTGCCGTCGCGCGCCCCGAAGCCGAGGTTGCGCGTGCCGTCAGGCGTCAGCAGCAGCAGGCGGCGGGTGCTGGCGGCGTCGTACGCGCGGCCTTCCTCCGCCTCCAGGTGATGGCCCACCCACATGTGCACGACGGCGCCGGGGGCGTCGGCGGCGCGGTGCGCGCTGATCCAGAAATCGTGCGCCAGCGCGCGCGGGCTGGCTGCGGCGAGCAGCAGGACGAGCAGGCAGCAGGCGTGGCGGGGCAGGGGGACGGAGGGCATGTGGGCTCCTTGCGAACGGATTGGCCAAGGGTACCCGACAAGCCGCGAAATGGACGCGTAGCGGTGGCGGGACGGCGGCCGGGTTTCCGCACGCGATGTCGCACGGCGCGCAGGCGCAACGAAAAAACCCCGCATCGGCGGGGGTTTTTCGATATCACCGCCAACAGCAGGTGATTCATGGCCGCGGCTCGCCATCGCTCGTTTGTCATCGCGGCGAGCGAGTCACGCGGGGGGATGGTGCCCGGGAGAGGACTCGAACCTCCACGGAGTTGCCCCCGCTAGCACCTGAAGCTAGTGCGTCTACCAA
>JALZMP010000037.1 GCA_030858145.1 Pseudomonadota bacterium | reverse complement strand
GGTCCCGGCGGTCTGGGTGCTGCGCGCCGACCAGCAGCCGCAGGCGCGCCAGCTGCTGCGCGACGCCGGCCTGCTGCAGTCCGGGCGCAGCCCCGACGACCGCTTCCTGCCGCCCAACCTCCAGTTTGGCGCCGGCAACCTCAGTGGGGTGGAGAAGCGGCAGCGCTCCAAGCTGCGCTACCTGCTGCTGGCCGCGATCGCGGCGGCGACCGCCCTGGTGCTGCTGGTGACCCGGCCCCAGGCGCCCGATACCGCGCCCACGGCGCCGGCTTCAGCGCCGCCCCCGGCTGGCTCGCCGCTCGTGGCCACCGAAGCCATCCATCAGCTCGCGACCCCGCCGGCGCTGGCCGAGATGCTGTTCGCGCGGACTTTACAGGAGCAGTCCGCGGCCGAAGCCTGCCTCGCGATCGACGGCGCAGATCCCGCGCCGGAATTGCTGCAACGCCTGGCGGGTGGCGGCCTGCGCGTGCGTGCGGCGTCGGCATGCGCCGATGAGGAAGCGCTGTCGGTCGAGGTCCGCGACTACCGCACCGATGGCTCCGGCATCGGCACCGTCGAACTCGTGCTGCGCGGCAGCGCGCGCCGCCTGCAGGTCGAGCGCCGCGACGCCGACTGGCGCGTGCTCGACGAAGCCCGTTAGGGAAAGACCGACCCAGTCCATGCATCGACTTTTCAGACGTGACAAGTCCGGGACATGCCCGGACTTGCTCCCGCTTCAGAATGCACTTGCGTGCATGATCCGGACTGGTGCGGTCAGCGGCGCGCGTGCTTGCCGCGCAGTTCCTCACGACTGAGGAAGCCATCCTTGTTGTCGTCCAGCCAGTCGAAGCGCTCGGCCAGGCGCGGCATCTTCTCCGTCACCTCGACCCGGCTGAGCCGGCCGTCGCGGTTGAGGTCGGCCGCGTCGAACATGGCATTGAACCGGGCGCTGCGCTCGGCTTCGCGCTGCGGGCGCATGCGCTCGTGCCAGGCGGCCAGTTCGCTGCGTACGAGGTAGCCGTCGCGGTTGCTGTCGATCGCGGCGAAGTTCTGCAGCAGCCGGCTGGCCGGGTTCCAGGTCTTGCCCGACGCGGTGGCGGTGGCGGTGTCGGCGGCCGCAGCCTGTTGCAGCTCGGCGCGACTGATGCGGCCATCCTTGTCGGCATCGAGTTTCTCGAGGCCGCCGTGGCCGCCGCGCTTGCCCTTGCCCTTGCCGTTGCCCTCGCCTTGATGGCGTGGCAATTCCGAGCGGTCCAGGCGGCCGTCGCGGTTGCGGTCGAGTTGGTCGAAACGCTCCGCCAGGCGCGGCATCTTCGCGGCTTCGTTGCGGTCGATGAACCCATCGTTGTTGCTGTCCAATGACATGCGCTTGGGCTGGGCCGGTGCCGAGGACTGCGCGAAGGCGAGCGGGGCGGCGGCGAGCGACACCAGCGCCAGCGCGGCGGCAAAGCGGAGGCGGACGAGCGGGATATTACGTGGCATGGAGGTCTCCTGCGGGCAGCGGCTTGCTGCGACTGCAGGGGTCAACGCCCGGTCCCGAAGCCGGTTGACACCCGCCCTGCGCCGTTCAGCGGCTGGCCGGGCGCCGCGTCGCGGGCTGTGCGATGCCGCGCAGTATGCTGGGCGCATGTCCGTCGCCGTCGCCCGCGCGGTTTCAATCCTCGGCCACCCGTTGCCGGTGCTGTCGCTGGCGCTGCTGGCGCATGCGCTTCACCGCGGCGCCGCGCGGGCACAACTGCTGGGCAGTGCCGCGGCATTCGTGCTGTTCGCGGCGCTGGTGCTGGGCTATGCATGGTGGCGGGTGGATCGCGGCCACTGGCGCCATGTCGATGCCAGCGATGTGCACGAACGCCGTCACCTCAACCGCTTCCTGCTCGCACTGTTGCTGACCGGCGTGGCGCTGGCCGCGTTCGCTGCCCTGCCGCTGCTGGCGCTGCAGCTGGCACTGGCCGCACTGCTGGTGCTGCTGGCTATGTCGACCACCCGCTGGTGCAAGCTGTCGCTGCACCTCGCGTTCGCGGCGTATGCCGCGCTGCTGCTGGCCCCGGTGTCGTGGCCGGCGACGGGCGCGCTGCTGCTGCTGGCCGCGCTGCTGGCGTGGTCACGGTTGCGGCTGGCGCGGCATGCGCCGCGCGACCTGGTGGCCGGCGTGGCCGCGGGTGTGCTGGCGGGGATGCTTGCCTGGCAGCTTCCTATCCCGGGACAGGGCTGAGCGATGGGCGACGCCGACGGACTGCGCATCTTCCACACCGGCGACCACGCCTGCGGTTACTGGCCGGAGCGCACGGCGCGCGACCTGGTGCTCGATCCGCAGGATCCGCGGCTGCTGGACTACTACCCGCGCGCGCTGGCCTGGGGATTCCGCCGCTCCGGCGACCTCGTCTACCGCCCGCACTGCCGGGGTTGCCGCGCCTGCGTCGCGGTGCGGCTGCCGATCGCGGACTTCGTGCCCAGCCGCAGCCAACGCCGCTGCCTGGCACGCAACGCCGACGTCGAGGCGCGTGTGCTGCCTGCGCAGCGCAGCGACGAGCACCTCGCGCTCTATCGCCGTTACCTGGAAGCCCGCCACCGCGATGGCGGCATGGACGGGCACGGCGCCGCCGAGTTCGACCAGTTCCTGGTCGGCAGCTGGTCGCAGGGTCGGTTCCTGGAACTGCGCGCGCACGGACGCCTGCTCGCCGTCGCGGTCACCGACCTGGTCGGGGACGCGCTGTCGGCGGTGTACACCTTCTACGATCCCGACGAGGGTGTGCGCGGGCTCGGCAACCTGGCGCTGCTGAAGCAGATCGAATGGGCGCGCCGCGATGGCCGCGAGCACCTGTACCTGGGCTACTGGATCGCCGGCCACGACAAGATGGATTACAAGCGCCGCTTCCGCCCGCTCGAGCACTTCGACGGCCGCAGCTGGCGGCGCGCCGATGCGGAGTCCGCCGCGTGACCGGGCGCGCGTGCCTGCTGCTGGCGGCATTGTTGTGCGCGTGGGGCGTCGGCTGCGTGCGCGTGCACATCCACGGCGACCCGGAGGCCGCCCTGCCCATGCCCGACCCGACCCCATTGCGCATCGCCACCTACAACGCCTCGCTCCATGACGCCGCCGCCGGTGGACTGGTCGCACGCCTGGCCGCCGACGACGCCGGCGCGCGCAAGATCGCCGCCGTGCTGCAGCGGGTGCGGCCCGACATCTTGCTGCTCAACGAATTCGATCACGACGCCGACGGCCGCGCCGCGGACCGGTTCCAGCGCGACTACCTGGCGCGCGTTCAGCCCGGCGGCGGCGCGCCGCTGCATTATCCGCACCGCTATTTCGCGCCGACCAACACCGGGGTGGCTAGCGGCCTGGACCTCGACGGGGACGGCACGCTCGGCCAGCAGGGCCGCGAATATGGCAACGACGCCTGGGGCTACGGCCTGCACCCCGGCCAATACGGCATGCTGGTGCTGTCACGGCATCCCATCGAGGTCGCGGCCGTGCGCACGTTCCAGCACCTGAAATGGAGCGCGCTGCCAGGCGCGCGGCGGCCGCTCGACCCGCAGACCGGCGCCCCTTGGCATCCCGATGCGGTCTGGCATCAGCTGCGGCTGTCGTCGAAGTCGCACTGGGACGTCCCGGTGCGCACCCCCCATGGCACGCTGCACCTGCTGGTGTCGCATCCCACGCCGCCGGTGTTCGACGGCCCCGAGGACCGCAACGGCGCCCGCAACCACGACGAGATCCGACTGTGGCGCGAGTACATCACGCCGGGGCCAAAGCCCTGGCTGTGCGACGATCGCGGCCACTGCGGCGGGCTGGCGGATGCGGCACGTTTCGTGATCGCGGGCGACCTCAACAACGACCCGGTCGATGGCGACGGCGTGCACGCCGCGATCCTCGATCTGCTGGCACACCCGCGCGTGCTGCGGTTCCCGGCACCGAGCAGCGAAGGCGCGGCGTTCGCGGCGGGCGCCGACCACCCCGCCCGTCGCAGCGATCCCGCGCACGCCAGCGCCGACTTCGGCCACGCCACCGGGCCATTGCGTGTGGACTATGCGCTGCCGTCCACGGGCTGGACCGTGATCGACCGCGGCGTGTTCTGGCCGCGTCCCGACCAGCCCGGCTCCGCGATCGTCGATGGCAGCGACCATCGCCTGGTGTGGGTCGATCTGCGCGCCGCGGATGCCGCGAGGCGCTGAGCAGCCGCGCAGAGGCGCGACGCATCGCACAGCGGCGACCGAACTAGCGCGTTTTCTCCGCCGGCTTGCGGGCGGAGGCCTTGCCGGCGTGCCGGCCCGGAGTTTTCTTGGCGCTTTTCTTGGCGGTTTTCTTGGCGGTCTTCTTCGCGGCCTGCGTGCGCGGCTTGGGAGTCTTGTCCGGCTGTGCCGGCTTCGCAGGCGTCTCCCGCTTGCGCGCCTCGCTGGCCTGGCCGGCGGCGCGTCCCGCCGGCGAAGGAGGTGTGC
>JALZMP010000034.1 GCA_030858145.1 Pseudomonadota bacterium | reverse complement strand
TGAGGAAGCCGGTGGCCACCAGCGCCAGCACGATCCAGGTGTAGCCCACGATCGGCCGCCGCGCGAAGGTCGACACCAGCATCGACACCACGCCGGCCGCGGGCAGGAAGATGATGTAGACCTCGGGATGGCCGAACAGCCAGAACAGGTGCTGCCACAGCAGCGGATCGCCGCCGCGGGCGACCTCGAAGAACGCGAAGTCGAACGCGCGCTGGATCTCCAGCAGCACGCTGGCCAGGATCAGCGGCGGGAAACCGAACGCGATCATGAACGCTGTGACCAGGATCGCCCACACGAACAGCGGCATCCGCCGCAGGTCCATGCCCGGCGCGCGGGTGAGCAGGATTGCCACCACCAGCTCGACCGCGGCGGTGACCGCGGCGATCTCGGCGAAGGTCACCCCGATCAGCCAGAAGTCCGCGCCCATGCCCGGTGAGTGGGTCGCGTCGGTGAGCGGCACGTACATGAACCAGCCGCCGTCGGGCGCGGCGTCGAACAGGAAGCTCGAATACAGGAACAGACCACCGAACAGGTAGCACCAGTAGCCGAACGCACTCAGCCGCGGGAACACCAGATCGCGGGTGCCGATCATCTTCGGCACCAGGTACATCGCGAAGCCTTCCAGGATCGGAACCGCGAACAGGAACATCATCGTGGTGCCGTGCATGGTGACGAACTGGTTGTAGCGCCGCGGGTCCAGCACCTCGGCATCGAACCAGGCCAGCTGCAGGCGGATGAACATCGACAGCAGGCCGCCGACCAGCAGGAAGGCGAAGCCGGTGGCGATGAAGCGCAGTCCCACCGTGCTGTGGTTGACCGCGGTGAGCTGGCCGCGCCAGCCGCGATCATTGCTCCAGATGCGCGCGAGCTGCTCGAGCCGCGCGCGGTGCACGTCTTCCGGCAGGCCCTGCGCCGGCTGCGGGACGCTGCTCATCGAGACGCCCCGGCGCCGCGATCGGATGCCTGCGCGGCCTGCCACGCGGCCCAGGCCGCCTCGTCGAGCACCTGCACGTCGAAGGCCATGTGTGCGTGCTCCAGGCCGCAAAACTCGGCGCACTGGCCGCGGATCGCGCCGGCGCGGTCGGCGCGCAGTCGGATGCGATTGACCCGGCCCGGAATGGCGTCGACCTTGCCGCCCAGGCGCGGGATCCAGAAGCTGTGGATCACGTCCTGGCTCCCGACCCGGAACTCGACCATGCGCCCACGCGGCAGCACTAGGGCATCGACCGTGGTCGCGGTGACGGCGCCGTTGGCGTCCAGGTAGTGGAACGTCCACTGCCACTGCCGCGCGCTGACCTCGACCACCAGCCCGACCTCGCTGCCACTGCCGGTGATGCGGCTGCTTTGCACGCTGCCGAAGACCAGCAGCGCGGCGAGCACCACGGTCGGCAGCACCAGGCCGCCGGCAACGATCAGCCGCTGCGGACGGGCCAGCGCGCGGGTGTTCTCGCCGCGTAGCAGGGCGCGCACCAGCAGCGCCAGCACCAGCGCCCAGACCACGGACGCGCCGCCGAGCATCCACCACCAGATCGTCGCGATCGATGCCGCGGCCGGTCCGGCCGGATCGAGCGCCGACTGCGGGCCGCTGCACGCGGTGGCCGCGAGCAGCGCAGCTGCCGCCATGGCCGCCGGGACCAAGCCGCGCAGGGATGGGCTGCGGCTCAAGCGCGGGGTCCCCTCATGTCCCGTGCCTGGATGCCGGTATTGGCGGCAGCATGCAGTCCTCCCATCGTCGCGCGGTAGGCGCGCTCGGCCAGTATCACCGAAGACGACCGGCGGGCGCATGCGCGTGGGGCGGCGAACGCGCTATCGTGTGCGCCGGACCAGGCAGGACCGTGCGTGACGCCGATCATCTCCATCCGTGGCCTCGGCAAGACCTATGCGGGAGGATTCCAGGCGCTGAAGTCGGTCTACCTCGACATCCGCCGCGGCGAGATCTTCGCGCTGCTCGGTCCCAACGGCGCCGGCAAGACCACCTTGATCAGCATCGTCTGCGGCCTGGTCACCGCCAGCGCCGGCAGCGTGCGCGTGGACGGTCACGACATCGTCACCGCCTACCGTGCCAGCCGCGGCCTGATCGGCCTGGTGCCGCAGGAACTGTCGACGGACGCCTTCGAGACCGTGTGGGCGACGCTGCGCTTTTCGCGCGGCCTGTTCGGCAAGCCGCCCGATCCCGCGCACCTTGAAAAGGTGTTGCGAGAGCTGTCCCTGTGGGACAAGCGCGACGCGAAGATCATGACCCTGTCCGGCGGCATGAAGCGCCGGGTGCTGATCGCCAAGGCGCTGGCGCACGAGCCTCGGATCCTGTTCCTCGACGAGCCCACCGCGGGTGTCGACGTCGAGCTGCGCCACGACATGTGGGCCATGGTGCGCGACCTGCGCGCGCAGGGCGTGACCATCATCCTGACCACCCATTACATCGAGGAGGCCGAGCAGATGGCCGATCGCATCGGCGTGATCGCCCGTGGGGAGCTGGTGGTGGTCGAGGACACCCGGGTGCTGATGCGCCGGCTCGGCAGCAAGCAGCTGACCCTGACCCTGCAGGCGCCGCTGCCGGGCGTGCCGCAGGCGCTGGCCGACCTGCCGCTGGCGCTGGCCGACGACGGACACGCACTGGTCTACACCTACGACACCCAGACCGAGGAGACCGGCATCACCGAGCTGCTGCGACGGATGGGCGAGCAGGGCATCGACTACAAGGACCTGCACACGCGCGAGAGTTCTCTGGAGGACATCTTCGTCGGCCTGGTGAGGGAGCCGGCGTGAGCGCGCGTGCCATGACCCTCAACCTGCACGGCATCCGCGCCATCTATCGCTTCGAGATGGCACGCACCTTCCGCACCCTGGCCGAAAGCATCATCGCGCCGGTGCTGACCACCTCGTTGTACTTCATCGTCTTCGGCGCCGCGATCGGCTCGCGCATGGGCGAGGTCGACGGGGTTAGCTACGGCGCCTTCATCATCCCCGGCCTGATCATGCTGTCGCTGCTCAACGAGAGCATCTCCAACGCCTCGTTCGGGATCTACATGCCGAAGTGGTCTGGCACCATCTACGAACTGCTGTCGGCGCCGGTGTCGTGGATCGAGGTGGTCATCGGCTATGTCGGCGCCGCGGCGACCAAGTCGCTGCTGCTGGGTGGGCTGATCCTGCTCACCGCGCGGCTGTTCGTCCCCTACGAGATCCTGCACCCGCTGTGGATGCTGTGCTTCCTGGTGCTGACCGCGCTGAGCTTCAGCCTGTTCGGCTTCATCATCGGACTGTGGGCGGACGACTTCCAGAAGCTGCAGATCATCCCGCTGATGATCATGACGCCGCTGACCTTCCTCGGCGGCGCGTTCTATTCGATCAGCATGCTGCCGCCGTTCTGGCAGCAGGCATCGCTTTTCAATCCCGTGGTCTACCTGATCAGCGGCATGCGCTGGAGCTTCTACGGCGTGTCCGACGTCAACGTGTTCGTGAGCGCTGGCATGATCGTGGGCCTGCTGCTGGTCTGCCTGCTGGCGGTGCGCTGGATCTTCCGCACCGGCTGGCGGCTGAAGAGCTGAAGGGCGCCGCCGCGGCCACGGATGACGACGCAACAGGTGCCTTCCGCGTGCGGATGCGTGACCATGCACCTTTGCCGTCAGGCGTGGGCTCGGAGAGAGGATGGACACCTACAAGCTGACGCTGCTCCTGGTGGGTCTGGTGCTGCTGGCTGCGGCTTGGCTGCCGCACCTGCTCAAGTACCGACCCATCACCTTCCCGATGGTGTTCGTGGCGGCGGGCACGCTGCTCTACCTGCCGCCGATGTCGCTGCCGCTGCCGCGTGCCGATCCGGTCAAGTACGCGCTGTTCACGGAGTACCTGACCGAGATGACCGTGATCATCGCCCTGGTCGGCGCGGGGCTGCGCATCGACACCCGTTTCGGGTGGCGGCGTTGGCGCCTGACCTGGCGACTGCTCGCGATCGCCATGCCCTTGACCATCCTGGCGGCCATGGCGCTCGGCCAGCATCTGTTGGGTTACGGCTTCGCTGCGGCGGTGCTGCTCGGCGCCGTGCTGGCGCCCACCGATCCCGTGCTGGCCTCCGACGTGCAGGTGTCGCCCCCTGGCGAAGGCGAGGATCCCGTGCGCTTCACGCTGACATCCGAGGCCGGTCTCAACGACGGCCTGGCGTTTCCCTTCGTATGGCTGGCGATTGCGTTGGCGCTCGCGACCGCCGCGGCGCCGATGGACTGGGGGCGCTGGCTGGCGGTCGACCTGCTGTGGCGGGTGGCCGGCGGGGTCGGCATTGGCTGGCTGGTCGGATACATACTGATGTGGTTGATTTTCCGCGGCGAGCGCGATGCCTCGCTGTCGGCAACCAGCGACGGTCTGACCGCGCTGGCCATCACCCTGACCGTCTATGGCATCGCCGAGCTGTGCAACGCCTACGGCTTTCTCTCGGTGTTCGTCGCGGCGGTGGTGATCCGCCAGTACGAATACGACCATGATTACCAGGAAACCCTGCACTCGTCCGCCGAGCAGTGCGAGCGGGTGCTGGTCGCGGTGTTGCTGATCCTGTTCGGCGGCGCCATCGCCAACGGGATCCTGTCGACCTTGTCCTGGCGGGAGATCGCCTTCGCGCTCGCGTTCGTGCTTCTGGTGCGGCCGCTGGCCGGCTGGGTCTCGCTGTACGCCAGCGGTATCCGCCATCGAGAGCGGTGGGGGATCGCAGTGTTCGGCATCCGCGGCATCGGCTCTTTCTACTATCTCGCGTTCGCACTCAACCATGCCGATTTCGCCGAGACAGAGGCCTTGTGGCGGGTGGTGGCACTGGTGGTGCTGCTGTCAATCCTGATGCACGGCCTCAGCGCGCGGCCTGCACTGGTATGGCTGGATCGCTGGCGCAGGCGCTGAATGGACGATGCCCGTCCGGGTGGAGGGCCGAAGCCGACAATACAGACGGCGTCGAGGTCGAGGTGCGAGCCGTTCCGGCCACCGGTGAGGTCGTTGGCCAGGATCGCGACTGACTACGTGGTTCCGCCATCGCGCTTCAGCCGATAGCCATGCAGGCCCGGGGCGGCTCGACCGCCCCGGGGTTTTCATGCCAGAACGGTTACCGCGCCGGCACCGTCCACAGGAAGATCGTGCTGTCGCCGACCTCGACCGTCTGCTCCGGCTCCCAGTCGCCCATGCGGAAAGCGTGGCTGACGATGCGGGTACCGGGCGCGAGTTCGGCCAGCAGGCGCGGGCGCAGCCGCTCGTTGAGGCTGTCGAGCAGGTACAGGGTGACCACGGTGGCATCGCTGAAGTCGGTCTCGAACAGGTCCTCCTGCTTGAAGCTGACCAGCCCGGTGACCCCGGCGGCCTCGGCGTTGGCGTTGGCCTCGCGGATGCGTACCGGATCGATCTCGATGCCGGTGGCGCGCACGCCGAAGCGCTTGGCGGCCTGGATCGGGATACGGCCGTCGCCGGAGCCGAGGTCGTAGAGCACGTCGCCCGGCTTCACCTGGGCCAGGTTGAGCATGGCGTCGACCACCGGTTCCGGGGTCGGCACATAGATGACGTCGGGCAGTCGCGCGGGCTGGTCGGCATCGGCGGTGGCGTCGGTCGCCCCGGTGGGGGGCGGTTCGGTGGCGGCGACCATGGGTGCGGAGTTGGCGATGGCGGTATCGGCGCGGGTGTCGGGCGACGGCGCACGGTCGCTGCAGCCGGCGGCAAAGGGCAGCAGCAGGCAGGCAAGCGGCAGGAACACACGGATCGGGGTCATCAGGCAATCTCCTCTGGGGTCTCGGGGGAACGCAGGAACAGCAGCAACACGCCGCCGACGCCCAGCACCGCAACGCCGACCAGGGCGCCGATGCCGGTGTAGGCGAGGCTGGAGTACAGCAGGTAGGCGCTGGTGGCGCAGAACAGCAGCGGCAGCAGCGGATAAAGCGGAACGCGGAACGCCCGCGGCCGGTCCGGGTCGCGCGCGCGCAGCACGAACAGCGATATCCCGACCAGCAGGAAGAACAGCCAGAACACCGGTGCGGTGTACTCCACCGCGGTGCGGAAGCCGTCGCGAGCGAACGCACCGAGCGCGACCAGCAGCAGCGCCAGCACGCCCTGGGCCAGCATCGCCATCCGCGGCGAGCCGCTGCGCGCATCCCAGCGGCCGATGAAGGCCAGCGCCGGGAAATCGCGCCCGGCGGCATACACGCTACGCGCGCCGGTGATCAGGGTGGCATTGGCCGAGGTCAGCGCCGCGGCCACCACCAGACCACTGATGGCAAGCGCGCCGCTGTTGCCGAACATGACCTGCATGGCGTCGGCGGCGACGGCCTCCGACCCGGCGATGCCGCCGAGGCCGAGCACCCGCAGGTAGGCCAGGTTGACCAGCAGGTACAGCACCGCGACCAGGACCAGGCTGCCGACCAGCACGCGCGGCATCACCCGCGGCGCGTCGCGGACCTCGCTGCTGACGTACACCGCCTCGCTCCAGCCACCGTAGGTGAGCAGCACGAACACCAGGATCAGCCCGAAGGCGTTGCCGTCGGCGACCGGCAGCGGCGACAGCGGTTGTTCCGGCGCGAACAGGAAAGCCGCGACCACGATCGCCACCAGTCCCAGGATCTCGACCACGGTCAGCCAGTTCTGCGCGGTGGTGCCCTGGCGCACGCCGAGCCAGTTGATTGCGGTGAGCACCACCACCGCGAGTCCGGCATACAGCGACGACGACCAGGGCCCGATGTCGAACAGCAGTGCCAGGTAGTCGCCGGCGACGAAGGCCAGCAGCACGATCGAACCGGTCTGGATCACCGCCAGCCGTGCCCAGGCGTAGAGGAAGGCCATCCGCCGCCCGAAGGCGCGCTTGAGGTAGGCGTAGTCGCCGCCGGCCTGCGGGTAGGTGCTGGCCAGCTCGGCGTAACATAGCGCGCCGATGATCGACAGCACGCCGCCGACCACCCAGGCAGCCAAGAACACCAGTTCGCTCGACGCGGCGCCCGCGACCAGCGACGGCGTGCGGAAAATGCCGGCGCCGACCACGATCCCGATCGCAATGGCAACCGCCGCGCGCGAGCGCAGGACCGGCCTGGGAACGCCAGCGCTGCGTTCGCTGGCGACAGGGGACGTCATCGCATCCATCCAACGCGCTCTTGTCCGGGGCGACGAATGGAAGCCGGGACGCCGCATGGGTGTGCCGCGATTCCACCAACTCGCGGGTTCAAGCAGCGTGAACAGCCGCAGTAGTGATGGATGAATGGCTGCGGCAGGCGTGCTGAGCACGCCGACGCAGGTGCATCAGTCCGCGTCGTGGAACCAGGGCTCGACCTCGCCCTTGTGCTTCATCGTCATCGGCTGCCCGCGCCGGTCCAGCGCCTTGCCCACCGCCACCCGGATCCAGCCCTCGCTGACACAGTATTCCTCGACGTTGGTCTTCTCCACGCCGTTGAAGCGGATGCCCACGCCGCGCGCGAGCGCGGCGGCATCGTGGTGCGGGCTGCGTGGATCGTTGCTGAGGCGGTCGGGCGGGGTATCGGTCATCGTGGCTCACCGGGGCGCTGGCTGGCGGACATGGTAAGACAGCGGTGCCGGTGCGCGCTTACTCGCGCTCGCCGCGCCCCTGCGCCCTGGCTGCGGCGATCACCGCGCGCAGGCGGGCGCGATCGCGGTGGCGTGACAGGGCGACCGCGCCGCGGCTGACCGCTTCCGCACGTAATTCGGAAGGCACATCGTAGTGGGCGCCGCTGGCCCGGTTCTGGAAGGCGCTGCGCGGCAGGCCAAGCCCGCTGGCGAAGGCATGGAGTTCGTCGAGGCTGTCCGCCATCAGGTGCGCCCAGCGCCGGCCGCGCCACAGCACCACGGCATCGTCGACATAGACCGTCATCGTCGCGCTGGGGCGGCCTTGTCGCCATGGCGGCGTATGGCAGGCCTCGTTGCGGTCATTGGCGCACTCCCGGTCCAGGCCGCCGCCATTTTGCGCGGTTTCCGCGTGCAGCCGCAAATCCCTGCCGGCCTGCGCCCTGCCGCGCCCGCATCCCGATGACGGTGTTTGCCCAAGCTGGGGCACGGGCATGGTCTCAATCCGGTGTGCAGGCCGCGCGGCCGGCGCAGGACCTTTGCTGGCCGCACCGGTCCGAACGCAACCCAGGTCGGCATCGACCGCGGTATCCTGCGGCGCATGCGCACTGCGGCACTGCTCATTCTCGTCATCGTCAGCCTTCTGCCTCGCGGGGTGGAGGCGAACGACCTGCTGGCGACCCTGACGCGCAGCGCGCCGGACCTGGACCGCAAGGTACTGGCTCTCGCGCTGCAGGCACGCGCCTGCGCGCTGGCCGACGGCGGTGGCGCAGCATCCACGCGGCTGGCGGTGATTGACTACACACGGCCCTCGACGCAGAAGCGGCTGTGGGTATTCGACCTCGCGCGCGGACGCCTGCTGTATGCCGAACACCTGGCCCACGGCCGCGGCAGCGGCGACGACATGGCGACGGCGTTCTCTAATGTCGAGGGCAGCCACCAGTCCAGCCTCGGACTGTTCCAGGCTGCCGAAACCTACATCGGCGGGAACGGCTACTCCCTGCGCCTGGACGGGCTGGAACCGGGCATCAACGACCGTGCCCGCGAGCGGCTGCTGGTGATGCATGGTGCCGACTATGTCGACCCGGCGCAGGCCGTGCGGCAGGGCCGCCTCGGGCGCAGTTTCGGATGCCCTGCAGTGCGCAGGGCCGTGGCCCGCGGGGTGATCGACAGCCTCAGCCAGGGCCAGCTGGTGTTCGCCTACGCCCGTGATGCGACATGGCTGAACGGTTCGCGCTTCCTGCACTGCGAGCGCAGCGTACGCGGCAATGATCGACGGACGACTGCAGCGATGACAGCGGGCGCGCGATGAAAATGTTCGTGCAGGGGGTGCTGTTGCTGTTGGCGGCGCTCGCCTGTGTGGTGCTGGCGTGGTTTGCGCTGACCCGCGGCCTGCAGATGCCGACCCCGGCGCGCGCGCCCGTGACGACGGCCGAGCAGCCGCAGGC
>JALZMP010000179.1 GCA_030858145.1 Pseudomonadota bacterium | reverse complement strand
TCCATGCCGTGGTCGTCGCGCTGGGGGCGGCCAACGCCGCGCTGGCCGCGGCGCTGCTGCGCCGGCTGGGCGTGCCGGGTCCGGCCGCACTCGCCGGTGCGCTGGCCTTCGCGCTGGGTCCGTTTGCGGCCTATGTCCATGGCTGGGTCGGCACGCTGGGCGACCTGCTCTGGGTCGGTTGCGCGCTGGGTTGCGGACTCGCGGTCGCCTCCCGCTTGCGCCTGCCGGTGGCGTCAGCCTTGGTGGTCGTGCTCACCGTGGCCGCCCTGCTGGCCAAGGAGGCCGCGGTGGTCATCCCCTTGCTGCTGGCCCTCGGCGCCTGGCTGCTGGGTCACGACCGTCGTCGCTGGGGCATCGCGGCCGCTGTCGCCGCGGTCCCGGTGGCCGCCTACCTGGCGTTCCGCGCCGGCGCACTGCTGGACGCGCCGCGAACAGGTGGCCAGTACGCCATCAGCGTGGCGCATGCGCCGCTGCGCTGGCTCGAGTATCAGGCCTACCCGTTCAATCCGCCGGTCTTCGAGGTCCACAGCGCGAGGTCGCGCGGCGGGATGGGTCCACGCACGCTCGTATCGGCCGCCCTGTGGATGGCATTGGTGGCCGCCTTGGTGCGTGCCGGGTGGCGATGGGCCGCCGCGTTCGTGATCGGCGGCGGCATCGCGCTGGCGCCGGTGCTGGTGCTGGCCTCTGCCAGCAACCAGTACGCCTACGGCTTCGCAGTGGTGACCGCCGGCGTGGTGGCCGGCGCCTGGCCGCATGCGCCGCGGTGGGGACGCATGGTGATGGTGACCTGCCTGCTGCTGCTGGTGTGGCACGGCGTCAACGTCATGCGCCAGGTGCGCATGGTCGGCGAGCGCCAGGCGGTCTTCTCGCCCGCGGTCGCCAACGCGCTGTCGGCGCGGCCGCAAGGCCCGCTGCGCCTGCGCGTGCTCGATCCCGAGCAGGGCTGGATCTACCAGCGTTTCACCCACGCGATCCCCAGCTATCGCGGCGTGGCGATGGGTGACCGGGTGCAGGTCGTGGTCGGCGACGGGGACGCCGACCTCGGGGTGCATACCGACGGCGCGCTGGTGGCGCTGCCCGCCAACGGCAGGTAGGGCCGGGGCGCCGGCGTCGCGCGGCTAAGCCGGCGCTACAGATCGAGCCCGGGCGCTTCGTCGGAGACCAGGTCGAGGCGGATGCGGTTGGCGAACAGCGAGAACGCCAGCATCCCGGCAAGCCCATTGGCGCGCGCCACCCATGGCGGCAGCCAGCGCGGTCGCGCCAGCGTGTCCGGCCGTCCCGCTGCCGCGTCGCCATCGTCAAACAGCGGCTCGAAACGCTGCACGTCGGCCAAGGTCATCTTGCCGGCGAACAGCAGCCGGCACAGCCGCAGCCGGTCCTGGCGCAGCGCCCAGCGGAAGAAGGTATGCACGCCGATCAGGCCGCGCAGGTAGACCGCGTCCTTGGTGAACGCGCAGCCACCGGACAGCGGCATGCCGCGAAACACGCGCTGCGCCGAGGCGAAGCTCTCGGCGTCAGTCTGGCCGGCGTCGCGGAAGTAGCCGAAGACGTCGAGGAAGTCGCCGCCGTCGAGTGCCAGCGCGATCGCCTCGATCCTCAGGCTGACCCGCTTCATGCGCGCGATGTCGATCGCGCCGGTGATCAGCTCGGCGAACGTGGCCAGCCCCTCCTGGGTCGCGGTGGTCCGTGGCGAGGCCATACCGAGGCTGGAAAACTGCGGCTGCGAGCGGCCGTTGATCGCCGTCAGCGAATGCACCAGGGCCTCGTGCTGCAGCAGCTGCTGGCGGTCGTAGTCGGAGTATTCCGCGCCGGCGCGCAGGCGGATCCGGCGCGAGCCGGCGGCCGCCTTGGCGATCATGTCGGGGTCGAGCTCGACATCGATCATGCGGCCGCCGAAAAAGGCGTCGAGGTCACCCTGGAGTTGCAGCCGCAACGCGGTGGCCGACACCGCGATCTGCTCCGATGGTGCGAGCAGGGCGTGGTCGAGCTCGTCGGCAATACCGATGAAGTGGCGCGCAGCCTCGCGCGTGGTCGGGCCGTTGCCGGGTAGCGGCTGTTCCGGCTCGCCGTACAGCGCAATGGCATGGATTCCGGCCTCGGCCGTGCCCAGCGCTTCCAGCATCCGCGCGGCGATGCCCCAGGCCTGCGCCGACTCGGCCAGGTACGCGCCCAGCGGATGCTGCGCATTGGCGGCCGCGGCGATGGCATCGAGTTCACGGCGGGCCTCGCTGAAATCCAGTCGTGCATACGACACCTGCGGCATGGCGACGCGCCCGCGGCCGTGCGCGGCGAGGAACTGCGCCTGTACCTCGGCCGGCCAGCTGGCCAGCGACAGCACCCGGATCCCGCGTGCGGCCTGCACCATCCGGGCGTCGAGCGCGGCGTGGTGGGCGATGTCCGGGCACAGAGGCATGGCCGCATGGTGGCGGCGCGGCGAAGCGAAGGCAACGTGGCCATCACCGGCCAGTGGCAGGCATGCCATGTGTCGCTTGTCAGCAGCGGCGCATGGCCGTGGCGCCAGCGTGGAGGGCGCAAAAAAAAAGCCATCGGCGGTTTCGGGCGGGCGGATCGCGACTTGCGCGCATCACACATGAAGTCCGGGCGCGATAGCACGTGCTGCTTCGCAGGTCGCGGCCCGCGTGGCGACGATGATCAGCGCTTGGGTCAGCGCTTGCCCGGCTTGCCCTCGCCACGCCTGCCCGATGCCGGGCCGTGGCCTTGCACAGCGGCCTGTTCCGCCAGCCGTGTGGCCAGCTGGCCGGCGGCACCGGCGACCTCGTCACGCAGCTTGAGATAGTTGGCGAAACGCGCGGGGTCGAGCGTGCCGGCCGCGATTGCGGAACGCACCGCGCAGCCGGGCTCGCGGTCGTGGCGGCAGTCGCGAAAGCGGCAGGCGTCGGCCAGCGCCGCGATGTCCACGAAGCCGCCGTCGACCAGGGTTTCCTCGCCGGTGGGCTTGAGTTCGCGCATGCCGGGGGTATCGATCAGGCAGGCTCCGGTCGGCAAGGCGATCAGCGCACGATGGGTGGTGGTATGGCGGCCGCGTGCGTCGGCCTCGCGCACCGCGCGGGTCTTCATCTTTTCGCGCCCAAGCAGGGTGTTGGTCAGGGTCGACTTGCCGGCACCTGAGCTGCCGACCAGGACCGCGGTGCTGCCGGCCGGGAGCCAGCGATGCAGCGCGGCAACGCTGACGCGGTCCTTGGCGTTGACCGCAACCACCGGCACGCCCGGGCCGGCGACATCGGCCAACGCCGCGAGTGCCGCGGCGGGGTCGGCGCCGTCGCGATCGGCCTTGGTCAGGACCACGACCGGTTGCGCACCGCCGCCGTGCACCAGCAGCAGGTAGCGCTCGATCCGCCGCGGGTTGAAGTCGCCATCCAGGCCGCAGACCACGAACACGGTGTCGATGTTGGCGGCGATGACCTGCTGCTTGTAGTGCTCGCCCGCGGCACCGCGCTTGATCGCCGAGTAGCGCGGCAGCAGGGCCGCCACCTTGGGCGTCTGGTCGGCACCGGCTTCCACCAGCAACCAGTCGCCGACCGCCGGCCTTTGCTGTGCCGGGGCCATGTCCTGGCGGTAACCCGCGGGCCGTTGCCACTCCGGCAGCGATTCCACCGCATAGCCGCCTTCCACGTCCTCGGCCACTATGTAGCCGGAGCGGTGCTGTTCGACCACGCGGGCCGGGCGGGCGCGTGGATGCGCGGCCATCACCTCCGCCCAGGCACCTGCCCTCGGCAGCGCGTCGCCGGGCCAGCCGATCGCGCGCAACGCGGCGAAGCCGGAGGTCAAGCGGGGCAGCGGACAGGCTTCATACACGGATTCTAGCCCGCGACCCACCGTGGGAGCCGCCATGGCGGCGATTGCCCGGCTTCGACCACGATCGCGGCCATGGCCGCTCCCACAGGCCTGGCGTTGCTGTCTGTCGAGATGAAGGACGGCCTGCCACGCAACGCTTCGACCAGCATGCTTTCGGCGGCGACACCTGATTTCCGCTAGGCTCTGCGCGCAATCACCCGCCCGCCGCCCACCGATGCCTTCCACCCCCCTCAAGACCCGCGAACGCCTGTCCGAAGTCCGCTACGAGATCCGCGGCGCGCTGGCGCGGCGTGCACGCGAACTGGAGGCGCAGGGCCGCACCCTGATCAAGCTCAACATCGGCAATCCCGGTGCCTTCGGGTTCCGCGCGCCGCAGCACCTGCAGCGCGCGATCGCCGACCACATCCACGACACCGATCCCTACACCCACCAGCAGGGGCTGCCGGCAGCGCGCGAGGCGATTGCCGCCTTCCACGCGGGCCGCGGTACGCCGGGCGCGAGCGCCGAACGCGTGTTCGTGGGCAACGGCGTCAGCGAGCTGATCGACCTGGCGCTGCGCGCCCTGCTCAACCCCGGCGACGAGGTGCTGCTGCCCTCGCCCGATTATCCGCTGTGGTCGGCGGCGACCATCCTCAACGACGGCCGCCCGGTGTACTACCGCTGCAAGGTCGCCGACGGCTTCCTGCCCGATCCGGACGAGATCGAGGCACTGGTGTCCTCGCGCACGCGCGCGATCGTGCTGATCAACCCCAACAACCCGACCGGCGCGAGCTATCCTCGCGCCCTGCTCGAACGCATCGCAGCCATCGCCGCCCGCCGTGGCCTGCTGCTGATGAGCGACGAGATCTACGATGGCGTCCTCTACGACGGTGCCGTGTTCACACCGCTGGCACCGCTGGCCGGCGAGATCCCCTGCCTGAGTTTCGGTGGTCTGTCCAAGGTGCACCGCGCCTGCGGCTGGCGCGTGGGCTGGGCGGTGCTATCCGGCGATCCGCAACGCAGCGCCGACTTCCACCACGCCATGGACCTGCTCGGCGCGCTGCGCCTGTGCGCCAACGTGCCGGGACAGTTCGCGATCGAGGCCGCGCTGCACGGCGCCGACACCATTACCCCGCTGTGCGTGCCGGGCGGCCGCCTGTTCGAGGCGCGGCGCGCGGTGATCGAGTGTTGCGCCGCCAGCCGCCACCTGAAGCTGGTCGCGCCGGCGGGCGCGCTGTACGCCTTCCCCGGCATCGACGGCGAGGCCGCGCGCGGCTTCGACGACCATGCCTTTGCGCTGGAACTGCTGGAGACCGAGGACGTGCTGGTGGTGCCCGGTTCGAGTTTCAGCGTCCCCTACCGCAACCACTTCCGGGTCACCCTCCTGCCGGAGCCGCGGCAACTGCGCGAAGTCTTCGCGCGCATCGAGCGCGTACTGCAGCGCGCGGTCGACAGCCGCCCGATCGACCTGGAGGTGCGCCGTGCCGCGATGGGCTGAGCCATTGCGCCTCTGTATCGCGGCCACCGGCGTACTGCTGCTCGCCGCCGGCTGCAGCACCCTGCCTGGACCTGCCGACATGGCCGACCGCCCCGATCCTGCGCGCCCGCTGACCTATCTCGCGCTCGGCGACAGTTACACCATCGGTGAGGGCGTCGCGGAAGCGGGCCGCTGGCCGCGCCAGCTGGCTGACGCGTTGCGCGCTGAAGGCATCGCGCTGGCCGACCCGCGCATCATCGCCACCACCGGCTGGACCACCGACGAACTGTCGACTGCGATCGACGCCGCCGAACCGCTGGGCGGCTTCGATTTCGTCAGCCTGCTGATCGGGGTCAACAACCAGTATCGCGGCCGCAGCGTCGACGACTACCGGGTGGAGTTCGCCGCGCTGCTGGAGCGCGCGATCGGCTTCGCGGGCGGGCGTGCCGACCGGGTGCTGGTGCTGTCGATCCCCGACTGGGGCGCGACCCGCTTCGGCGCCGGGTCCGGGCGTGACCTGGCGCAGGTGTCGCGCCAACTCGACGCCTACAACGCCGCCGCACGCGAAATCGCCGGAAGACGCGGGGTCGCCTTTGTCGACATCACCCCGGTCAGCCGTGCACGTGGCGCCGAGCATGCGATGCTCGCCGAGGATGGCCTGCACCCGTCGTCGGCGATGTACGCGCAGTGGGCGTGGCTGGCCTTGCCGGTAGCCCGACGCCTGCTGCCCGTGGCACCGTGAGCGACGACGCCGCGACGCGACCGTTCGACGGCGCCACCGCAAAACACATCGCTCGGGCCTTCCTGCCTGCGTTCCCGCTGGGCAATCGCTACGACTATTACTACACCTTGGCCAAGCTGCGCAGCGATCCGCTCTATCCGGGCGTCCTGGCAGCATTGCGCGGCAGCCGGGCACCGCTACTGGACCTCGGCTGCGGGCTCGGCCTGCTGGCACATGCGCTGCGGCTGGACGGGCAGGCGATGGCGTATCGCGGTGTCGATATCGATGCGCGCAAGATCGCACGCGCGGGCAGGATCGCCGCAAAAACAGGGCTTTGCGACACTGGCTTCGAGATCGTCGACCTGGCGCATAGACTGCCGTCACACAACGGTAGCGTCACCCTGCTCGACGTCCTGCAGTACCTGTCGGCGGACGCGCAGCGCGGACTGCTCGAGGGGGTGGTGTCGATGCTCACGCCCGGCGCGCGCCTGGTCATCCGCACCAGCCTGGCGGACGGCAGCGGCCGCGGCCGCACCACCCGCATCAGCGACCGGCTTGCCCACGTGCTGGGCTGGATGCAGGCAGTGCCGAAGCACTATCCAACCCGGGAGAGCCTCTGCGCTCAGCTGTCCGCGGCCGGCTTGACGACGACGTTCGAGCCGCTGTATGCCGCCACTCCGTTCAACAACTGGCTGGTGGTGGCGACGAAGGCATGATTGCGTGGCCGACGCTCGCGACATCTTCTTCTTCAACGGCAACAGCACTTCGACCGTATCGCCGCACGTCGTGTTGCCGCGATCAGCGCGCGTCTGCGGTCGCCGCGTCTGCTTACGCCTGCGCCGCTTCGATCTGCTCGGGCAGCACCGTACGGTAGCCTTCGTCGTCCAGTAGCTGCAGCAACGCGGCCAGCGTCTCGAGATTGCGCCCGTGCGCCGCGCCTTCATGGGCCAGCACGATTGCCCCCGGTGCCAGCTTGCGCCTCACCCGGGCCACCACCCGTGCCGGGTCGCCGACCGCGCCGTCGAAGCCACGTGCGCTCCACGCTACGCAGGCCAGCCCCTCGCGCTGCAATGCAGCCGGCACGAACGGATTGGCCATGCCGACCACCGCGCGGAACCAGCGCGGTGCGACGCCGGTGAGCTCGCGCAGGATCTCCTGCGTGCACGCGATCTCCCTGCGCATCCGCCATGGCGGCAGCGCCCAGAACCACTTCGTCGGATGGGTCGCGCTGTGGTTTCCGATTCCGTGGCCGCGTGCGACGATCGCCTGCACCGCCTCGGGCCGGGCCGCCGCGCGCTCGCCGACGAGGAAAAAGGTGGCCTTGGCGTCGTGCGCATCGAGCAGGTCGAGCACCGCGCCGGTCTGCGCGGACGGGCCGTCGTCGATGGTCAGCCAGACCTGCCTGTCGGCGACTGGAATGCGCGTCAACACCGGGCCGAACAGCCACGCGCCCGGCCATAGCGTCGCCCACAGTACCGGCGCATGCGAGACCAGCAAGGTCGGCAGGCCGATGCGCCAGCCGTACCGCAACCATAGCACGGCGACCGCGAGTTGCGACAGCCCCAGCCACCACAGCCAGACGTGCGGGTGCTTCGGAACGCGGTGCAGCGGACGGTGTCGGGCGGGCATCGTCCCATCATGCCATGCGCCGCTAGACTGGTCGCATGTCTGCCCACACCCGACCGCTCCCACCCGCCGCTGTCGACACGCGCGCGCGCGCGGGAGAGTTGGTGTTGGTCGATGTCCGTCCGCCGCCGGAACGCGCACTGGCTTCGGTCGCGGTCCCGTTCGAAGGACTGGAGCACGGCGGACTGGAGCGCCTGCTGGCGCTGCCGAAGGACCGGCCGCTGGCTTTCCTCTGCCACCACGGCGTGCGCAGCGCCCAGGCCGCCGAATACTTCCGCGCGCAGGGATTCGTCGAGGTCTACAACGTCGTCGGTGGCATCGAGGCCTGGGCGTGCGAGGTCGATGCAAAGATCCCGCGCTATTGATCGACAAACCTGCTGCTGTAAGAGCGGCTGATAGCCGCGATCCCTTGGAGTTCCTCTTGCAGCGATGCAAGTCACAGCTCCCTGGCGAAGGCTTGCCGGCGACACTTCCGAAGGCATGGCGGGCAAGGGCTCGCGGCTATCAGCCGCTCATACCAGTCACCCACCGAAACTCCAGCCTCACTCGTCGAACCGCAGGTGGCGCACGGACTTGCCGTGGCGGCGGATCAGGCGCAGCGCCTCGATGCCGACCTGTATATGGCGCTCGACGAACTCCGAGCTGACCCTGGCGTCAGACAGTTCGGTCTTGACGCCCTCCGGGATCATCGGCTGGTCGGAGACCAGCAGCAGCGCGCCGCAGGGAATGCGGTTGGCGAAGCCGGCGGCGAAGATGGTCGCGGTCTCCATGTCGATGGCCATGCAGCGCATCTCGCGCAGGCGCTCCTTGAAGGCGGCGTCGTGCTCCCAGACCCGGCGGTTGGTGGTGTAGACGGTGCCGGTCCAGTAGTCATGGCCAAGGTCGCGGATCATCGTCGACACCGCGCGCTGCAGCGCGAACGCCGGCAGCGCCGGCACCTCCGGCGGCAGATAGTCGTTGCTGGTGCCCTCGCCGCGGATCGCGGCGATCGGCAGCACCAGGTCACCGAGTTGGTTCTTGCGCTTGAGCCCGCCGCACTTGCCCAGGAACAGCACCGACTTCGGGCCCACCGCCGACAGCAGGTCCATCATGGTCGCGGCATTGGGGCTGCCCATACCGAAGTTGATCATGGTGATGCCGTCCACCGTCGCGCTGGGCATCGGCCGATCGATGCCGACGACTTCGGCGCCGGTGAGGCGGCTGAAGTGGCCGAGGTAACCGCCGAAATTGGTCAGCAGCACGTGCTCGCCGAAGCCATCGAGCGGCACGCCCGTATATCGCGGCAGCCAGTTGCCTACGATCTGGTCCTTGTCCTTCATCGCGCGTCTCCGGTTGCGCACATTCTGTCATGCACTCGCGCAAGGGGCTTGCGTCCCAGGATCGATCGTCGGGCGAATACCGGCCTCATGCCTCGCAGGCAGGTCCGCGGGCGCGCGCCACGCTCCCTCGCGCACTTGGCAGCGCGGCCCGCCGCGGCTAGGGTGGGCGCTCGCCTCCGGGGAGACCTGCATGCATCGCGCCACCACCGCCGCACTTGCCGCCGCACTTGCCACCGCCCTGCTCGGCGGCTGCGCCAGCACCGGCGCGTCCTCCACGACCGTCGCCTCCCTCGGCGCGGCGCGCTTCACCGACGACCCGTATCCCAGTACCTACCGCGCGATCGCCGCGGCGCCGGTGCTGATCACCGGCGCCACGGTGCTCACCGGCAGCGGCGAGCGCCTGGACAATGCCGACGTGTTGCTGCGCGACGGCAAGGTGGCGGCGGTCGGGGTCGGGCTCGATGCCACCATCGACGCCACCCGCGTCGACGGCCGCGGCAAGTGGGTGACCCCGGGCCTGATCGACGTGCACTCGCACCTGGGCGTGTATCCCAGCCCCGGGATGAGCGCGCACAGCGATGGCAACGAGGCCACCGCGCCGGTCACCGCCAACGTCTGGGCCGAGCACTCGGTGTGGCCGCAGGACGCCGGCTTCCACGCAGCGCTGGCCGGCGGCGTCACCTCGCTGATGGTGCTGCCCGGTTCGGCCAACCTGGTCGGTGGTCGCGGGGTGACGCTGAAGAATGTCTCGGCCACCACGATGCAGGCGATGAAGTTCCCCGGCGCGCCCTGGGGCCTGAAGATGGCCTGCGGCGAGAACCCCAAGCGCGTGTATGGGCAGAAGGGTGGTCCGTCGACGCGGATGGGCAATGTCGCCGGCTACCGCGCCGCCTTCATCGACGCCGCCGACTACCGCGGCAAGCGCAACAAGACCGACAGCGACGGCGACGCCAGCGGCAAGCGCGACCTCAAGCTCGACACGCTGGCTGCGGCGATGGACGGCGACATCCTGGTCCACATCCACTGCTATCGCGCCGACGAGATGGCGGTGATGCTCGATCTCGCTCGCGAGTTCGGCTTCAAGGTCGCCGCCTTCCACCACGGCATCGAGGCCTACAAGCTCGCCGACCGGCTCGCGGCCGAGGGCGTGTGCGGCGCACTGTGGGCCGACTGGTGGGGCTTCAAGATGGAGGCCTTCGACGGCATCCAGGAGAACATCGCCCTGGTCGACCGCCCGGCGGGCGGCTGCGCCATCGTGCACTCGGATTCATCGGAGGGCATCCAGCGGCTCAACCAGGAGGCCGCCAAGGTGATCGCCAATGCGCGCCGCGCCGGCATGGACATCCCGCCGGAGCGCGCGATCCGCTGGATCACTGCCAACCCGGCGAAGTCGATGGGCATCCTGGCGCAGACCGGCACCCTGGAACCGGGCAAGATGGCCGACGTGGTGGTGTGGAGTGGCAATCCCTTCAGCGTGTATGCACAGGCCGAACAGGTCTACGTTGACGGCGCGCGCGTCTACGACCGCAACGATCCGTCGCGGCACCCGAAGTCGGACTTCATGCTCGGCCAGGGCATGGCGACGGGAGGTGTGCGATGAGGATTCCCGGCTACGCGGGAATGACGATCAAAACAGCGATTGGCGCGTTGGTGCTTTGCGCGTCGTTCACGTGCGTGGCACAAGACATGCTCATCCGCAACGCCACCGTGCATACCGCCACCGCGCGCGGCACCCTGCCCAACAGCGACGTGCTGGTGCGCGGCGGCCGGATCGCCGCCGTCGGCAGCGGCTTGTCCGCGGGCGATGCACAGGTGATCGATGCCGGGGGCCGGCCGCTGACCCCGGCGCTGTTCGGCGGCATCACCCAGATCGGGGTCGAGGAGGTCTCGGGCGAGGCGGCGACCACCGACGGCGCGCTGGCGCTCGGCCAGAACGCCAAGGACATGGTGGTGCGGCCGGAGTTCGACGTGACCCTGGCCTACAACCCCGACTCGGTGCTGGTGCCGGTGGCGCGCGTCGAGGGCATCGGCTTCACCCTGCTCACCGCCGGCTCGACGCCGGGCGGATCGATCATCGGCGGCCAGGGCGCGCTGATGCGGCTGGACGGCAGTTTCGACCCGATCGGCCCGAAGGTGTTGTTCGTGCAACTCGGCGGCGGCGGCGCGGCCAACCTCACCGGCAACTCGCGCGCGGCGCAGTGGATGCTGCTCGACCAGTTGATTGACGAGATCCGCGGGCGGATCCCGCAGGGTTCGGCCATGGCGCTGCTGACCCCCGCAGGCCGCGCGACGCTGGCGCGCTACATCGATGGTGGCGGCCGCGTGGTCGTGCGGGTGCACCGCGCCGCCGACATCCGCCAGCTGTTGCGCTGGTCGCAGCGCCACGGCGTGCGGATCGCAATCAGTGGCGGCGCCGAGGCCTGGAAGCTCGCCTCCGAACTCGCCGCGGCGCGGGTGCCGGTGTTCGTCGATCCGCTGGCCAACCTGCCCGGCGATTTCGACCAGCTCGGCGCCAGCCTGGA
>JALZMP010000131.1 GCA_030858145.1 Pseudomonadota bacterium | reverse complement strand
GGTTGGGGGGGTTTGCGAGGCTGGGAGGGGAGGGGCTCATGTATACTCGTGGAGGATGAATTGGCTGCGTTTCGAGACCCATAGCTTGGCGGCGCGGCAGCGGCAACACAAGGCGGGCATGGCCTGCGCCTGGCAATACTAATTCGACTCGCGCCGCACCCGCGGCGTTTTTTGTGCAGGAGCAACCCTGATGCGGATCGGCGTACCCAAGGAAACCAAGACCCTCGAAGGCCGCGTGGCCCTGGTGCCCGCCGCGGCTGGTGACCTGGTCAATCGTGGCCACGAGGTCTGGCTGGAGAAAGGCGCAGGTTTGAAATCAGGATTCCGCGACGAGCAGTACTCCGCGCTCGGAGTCAAGCTCGCGCCGGATGCCGCGGCGCTGTACGAGAAGGGCGAGCTGATCGTCAAGGTCAAGGAGCCGATCGCGGGCGACCTGGCGCTGCTGCGCAGCGACCACCTGCTGTTCTGCTACCTGCACCTGGCCGCGGAACCGGTACTGACCCGCCGCCTGCTCGACATCGGTCTGACCGGCATCGCCTTCGAGACCGTCGAGCTGCCTAACGGCGACTTGCCGCTGCTGGCGCCGATGTCGGTCATCGCCGGCAAGATCGGGGTCCAGGTCGGCACCCACCTGCTGCACCAGCCCGAGGGTGGCAAGGGCAAGCTGCTCGGCGGCCTGCCGGCCACCGAGCGCGGCAAGGTGGTGGTGTTCGGCGCCGGCATGGCCGGCGGCGCCTCGGCGGCGCTGGCCGCGGCCGGTGGCTCCAACGTGGTCGTGTTCGAGATGCGTGCCGACCGGATGGACGAGATGATGCGCTTGGGCAACAACGTCACCGCGTTGTATCCCTACGACAACGTCGTCACCCGTGAAGTCGCCAGCGCCGATCTGGTCATCGGCGCGGTGCTGGTCACCGGCGCGCGCGCGCCGCACGTGCTGAGCCGCGAGATGCTCAAGGGCATGGAGGACGGCAGCGTGGTGGTCGACATCTCGATCGACCAGGGTGGCTGCTTCGAGACCTCGCGCCCGACCAACTGGAAGGAGCCGACCTACGTCGAGGAGGGGGTCACCCACTTCTGCGTCACCAACATGCCTGGCGCGGTGCCACAGACTTCTTCGCAGGCGATTTGCGCGGCGATCCTGCCCTGGGTCAACCAGCTGGCGTCCGGCAGCGACTGGCGAAACAACGCCGCAATGCTCAAGGGAATCAATGTCGAGGCCGGAAAGTTGGTACATCCGGCGCTGCAGGACATGAAACTTTGACGTAGCATCAGTCACCTAAGGTGTTTTCTTAAGGTAATCACGCACGGTGGCACGCCCGATCCAGGAACGCAGCAGACGCACCCGCGGGGCCCCGACCGCCTCCCGTGCGGCGCCCAGTCCGCGGCGCCAGCGTCTGTTGCGCGACATCGCGCTGATCGCCATCGCGCCGCTGCTGCTGTACCTGTTCGTCTGCCTGGCGACGTTCTCGCCGCAGGATCCGGGCTGGTCGCACTCCGGCAGCCTAACGGCGCCTCTGGCCAACGCTGGCGGCCGCGTCGGCGCCTGGACCGCGGACGTGCTGCTGTACCTGTTCGGCTACGTTGCCTACCTGCTGCCGCTGATGCTGGGTGGGGTGGCCTGGATCGCGCTGTTCGGCATGGACAGCGATGGCGACGGCGAGGCCGACCTCGGGCCGGCGTTGCGGCTGGTCGGGATCGTCGGCTTCCTGGTGGCGGCAACCGGACTGCTGGCGCTGCGCCTGCCCAGCGTGGCCGATTTCTCGGCTGGCGGTGGCGGCATCCTAGGACGCCTGGTGGGCAACTCGCTCAACGCCGGCTTCGGCGCGCTCGGCGGCAATCTGTTCCTGCTCGCCCTGTGGCTGGTCTCGGTCACCCTGGCCACGGGCCTGTCGTGGCCGGCGGTGATGGACAGGATCGGGCAATGGGTGCTGGCCTTGCCGGCACTGCTGCGGCGTGGCAGCCAGCAGGCCAATGAGTGGCAGCAGGCGCGCGCTTATCGTGAGGAGCGCACCGAGGTCCGAAAAATCGACTCCGAGTTGCGCGCCAAGCGCGCGCCGGTGCGGATAGAGCCGCCGGCGCCGGCACAGGTGGAAAAGAGCGACCGCGCCAAGCGCGAGCAGCAGATCCCGCTGTTCCATGTCGGCGACGGTAGCGGCATCCCGCCATTGGCCCTGCTCGACGACCCCAAGCCGCAGCCCAAGGGCTACAGCGAGGACACCCTGGAGACGCTGTCGCGGCAGATCGAGTTTAAGCTCAAGGATTTCCGCATCGATGCCCAGGTGGTGGGCGCCTACCCGGGGCCGGTGATCACCCGCTTCGAGCTGGAGCCGGCGCCGGGCGTCAAGGTCAGCCAGATCAGTTCGCTGGACAAGGACATCGCCCGCGGCTTGTCGGTGAAGTCGGTGCGCGTGGTCGACGTGATCCCCGGCAAGTCGGTGGTTGGGCTGGAAACGCCGAACACCCACCGCGAGATGATCTACCTCAGCGAGCTGCTTCGCTCGCGCGAGTACGACAAGTCGCCGAGCCCGCTGACCCTGGCGCTGGGCAAGGACATCGCCGGACGTCCGACCGTGGCCGACCTGCAGCGCATGCCGCATCTGCTGGTCGCCGGCACCACGGGCTCCGGCAAGTCGGTGGCGGTCAACGCCATGGTGCTCAGCCTGCTGTACAAGGCTTCGGCGCGCGACGTGCGGATGCTGATGATCGACCCGAAGATGCTGGAGCTCAGCGTCTACCAGGGCATCCCGCACCTGCTGGCACCGGTGGTCACCGACATGAAGGAGGCCGCGAACGCATTGCGCTGGTGCGTGGCGGAGATGGAGCGGCGCTACAAGCTGATGAGCGCTGTGGGCGTGCGCAACCTCGCCGGCTTCAACAAGAAGGTCAAGGACGCCCAGGACGCGCGCCAGCCGCTGATGGACCCGATGTTCCGGCCCGATCCGGGGCTGGAGGAAGTGCCGCGGGCGCTGGAGGCGCTGCCCAACATCGTCATCATCATCGACGAGTTCGCCGACATGATGATGATCGTCGGCAAGAAGGTCGAGGAGCTGATCGCGCGGCTGGCGCAGAAGTCGCGCGCTGCCGGCATCCACCTGATCCTGGCCACGCAGCGGCCTTCGGTGGACGTGATCACCGGGCTGATCAAGGCCAACATCCCGACCCGCATCGCGTTCCAGGTCTCCAGCAAGATCGACTCGCGCACGATCCTTGACCAATCGGGCGCGGAGACCCTGCTCGGTCACGGCGACATGCTCTACCTGCCGCCGGGCACGGCGCTGCCCGAACGCGTGCACGGCGCCTTCGTCAGCGACGAGGAGGTGCACCGGGTGGTCGAACACCTCAAACAGAGCGGCGGCGGGCCGGATTACATCGAAGGCGTGCTCGACGAGTTGCAGTCGGTCGGCGATGGCGTGGTCATCGGCGCCACCGGCCTTCCCGAGAGCGGAGGTGCCGGGGATGAGGGCGACCCGCTTTACGACGAGGCGGTGCGCATCGTCACCGAGACCCGCCGCGCCTCGATCTCCGGCGTCCAGCGCCGGCTGAAGATCGGCTACAACCGCGCCGCGCGTCTGGTCGAGGCCATGGAGGCCGCCGGGGTGGTGTCGCCTGCCGAGCACAACGGCGACCGCAGCGTGCTGGCGCCGCCACCACCCAGGTAAGGCTGCCGGCAGCGCGGCTTGCCGGCTGAACACAACTCAGCGCACAGACGTCGTTCGGCCGCGTCGTGATCGCGCATTCAGCATCCGCTTCGCACACTCTTCAGCAACCACCTCCGCACTGACGGGAGCATCGTGATGATCCGCAACGCCCGCTGGCTCGTACTTGCCGCCGCCTTCCTCGCCGGCGCCGCCTCCGCCGGCGCGCGCAGCGACCTTGATGCCTTTGCGAAGGGCCTGAAGGGCCTCGATGGGCGTTTCACCCAGCAGGTGTACGACAGCAACGGCAAGCTGAAGGAGACATCGAGCGGCCGGGTCGCGCTGTCGGCGCCACGCCTGTTCCGCTGGGAATACGTCAAGCCGTATCCACAGCTGATCGTAGCCGACGGCAGCAAGGTCTGGGTTTACGATCCCGACCTCGAACAGGTCACCGTGCGCCCGCAAGGGGTCGAGGAGCAGAACAGCCCGCTCGCTGCGCTGATCGATCCGTCGCGGCTGGATCGGGATTTCAACGTTCGCGAAGCTGCCGACCAAGGCGGCCTGTCGTGGCTGCTGTTGACACCGAAACAGCCGGCCGACGCCAGCTTCCAGAGCGCGCGGCTCGGCTTCGACAAGGCTGGCCTGGCGCGGATGGAGGTCGTCGACGCTCTCGGCCAGCGCACCGCGATCGTCTTCAGCGGCTGGAAGAAGAACCCCACCTTCCCTAGGACCACCTTCCGCTATGTGCCGCCCAAGGGCGTGGACGTGGTGGGCGAGGGCTGAACCCCGGGCAACGGCCGTGCTCGTCGTGACCGTCTCTACACGCCCCACGCGTTGAGATTGGCAGATCGCCGCAGGATCGTCGTCCAGGAGCTCAGTCCGATGCCACGCAACCGCTCCGCTGACGCCTCTGTTCTTATCTTGGCTGCCGTGGCCTGCGCCATGGGGACGGTGGCGGCGGTCCAGCAAACCGGCGCACCCAGCCACATCCAGACGCAGCCCGCAGCCGCCGACGGCCGTCCCGAGAGCCGGGCGGAGGGGAGGGAAGCCCTTCAGAACGCTGCCGCCGCGGCCGTGGTCGCGGCCTTGAGCGGACAGTTCGGCGACAAGCGCACGATCACGGTCAAGATCGACAGCACCGAGATCCAGATCGCCAGCATTCGCGACCGCGTGGTCAGCGGCCACGGCAGGATGCAGATCGGGGCTGGCGAGGACTGGATCGGGTTCCGCTACCGCACCCTTTACGACACCCTCGAAGGAAGCGCCAGCTATCCGCGCGTGACCCTGGGCGGCGGGTCCGGCGACGAGCGCCTGGTACCCAATGACGCTGCCCTCGTGCAGTCGCTCGACATCCGGCTTGCCGCCGAACTGCGCAAGGAGTTCGCAAACCAGCCGGTGCGCCTGAAACTGGGCGAGGTGAGCACCCACGAGACAAGCGCACGCTACCTGCGGATCGAAGCGCAGGGCGTTGCCGACTTCGGGCGCGAGGGCAGCACGCCGGCACAGGTGGACGCGCTGTATGACCGTCGTGACAACACCTGGCTGCGGGTCGATTACGAGCTTGGACCGGCGTTCGGCCTCGTCCACGAGCCCGTGCTGGCCGTGCACTAGCCACGGTAGCCCTGCCATCGGGTGAATTCGCAGCCGGCGCACTTGCGGCTTGCTAAGGTGTGCGCATCCCCCGAACATCAGTTGCCGCGTGGCCCGGCCCCGACCTTCCCCCTCCGAACCCGCCCACGACCTGCTCAGCGTCGACCGTGATGCGCTGCGGCCGCTGGCCGAGCGCATCCGCCCGCGCACGCTCGATGAAATGGTCGGCCAGCGCCGCCTGCTTGCGCCGGGCTCGGCGTTGCGGCTGTCGATCGAGTCCGGCCACGTGCATTCCATGGTGTTATGGGGCCCGCCGGGCTGCGGCAAGACCACGCTGGCGCTGCTGCTGGCGCACTATGCCGATGCCGAATTCCGTGCGGTCTCGGCCGTCCTGTGCGGTCTGCCCGAGGTGCGCCAGGTACTGGCCGAGGCCGGCCACCGCTTCGCCGAGGGCCGGCGTACGGTGCTGTTCGTCGACGAGGTGCACCGCTTCAACAAGGCCCAGCAGGACGCCTTCCTCCCGCACATCGAACGCGGCACCATCCTGTTCGTCGGCGCCACCACCGAGAATCCATCGTTCGAGTTGAACTCGGCACTGCTGTCGCGCTGCCGCGTGCACGTGATGGAGGCGGTGTCGGTGGACGACATCGTCCGCGCCCTGCAGCATGCGCTCGAAGATCGCGAGCGCGGTCTCGGCGGCCGTGGTCTGCAGGTCGGACCGGAGCAGCTGCGCATGATCGCGATCGCGGCTGACGGCGACGTGCGCCGCGCGTTGACCCTGCTCGAGATCGCCACGGAAATCGCAGGCGAAAGTGGGGCGGGGGACGGCGGTGCGATCACCGACGCCATCCTGGAGCAGGTGCTGGCCGACCGCACCCGCCGCTTCGACAAGGGTGGCGAGCAGTTCTACGACCAGATTTCGGCGCTGCACAAGTCGGTGCGCAGTTCCAACCCGGATGCGGCGTTGTATTGGCTGGCGCGAATGCTCGATGGCGGCTGCGATCCGATCTACCTGGCGCGGCGGATGACGCGGATGGCGGTCGAGGACGTCGGCCTGGCCGACCCGCGCGCGCTGGCGATGGCGATCGAAGCCTGGGAGGCCTACGACCGCCTCGGCAGCCCAGAGGGCGAGCTCGCGCTGGCGCAGCTGGTGCTTTACCTTGCCAGCACCGCCAAGTCCAATGCCGCCTATCGCGCCTTCGGCGCGGCGAAGAGCGACGTGCGCGAATACGGCACCCAGGAGGTGCCGATGCACCTGCGCAACGCGCCGACGAAACTGATGAAGGAATTGGGCTACTCGAAGGGCTACCAGTACGACCATGATGCCGAGGGTGGGGTGGCGCTGGACCAGAGCGGTTTCCCCGATGCCATGGGCGAGCGCGTGTATTACCAGCCGGTGGAGCGGGGGATGGAGATCCGGCTCAAGGAAAAACTCGAACGGTTGCGGCGCGAGCGCAGGAATGCCTTGTCGGCGAAGCCGGACGGTGGCGACGCATGAGCCCCTGGTGGCAGTCGCTGCTGCTGGTGGCAGCTGGCGGTGCGTTCGGTGGGCTGCTTCGGCACGGGGTGTCGGGCTGGATCGGGCGACGGTACGGCGAGAACTTTCCCTGGGGCACATGGGTGGTGAATACCAGCGGCGCCTTCGCGCTCGGATACCTGCTCGGCGCCTCGACCACCGGCGGCGCGGTCCCAGGCCAGGGCTGGCTGCTGCTCGGGGTGGGTGTGCTGGGCAGCTATACCACGGTGTCGTCCCTGAGCCTGCAGACGCTGCTGTTGGCCCAAAGCCGTCAATACCGTATGGCCGGCGCCTGGATCCTGTTGTCGCTGCTCACGGGGATCGCAGCAGCAGGCCTGGGCCTGATGCTCTCTGCAGCCCCGAGATGAGGCGCCGTCTTCGCATTCCCGCGGCCCTCTGGGTGGCGGCAGGCAGCGCCTTGGGTGCCTGTGCGCGCTGGGGACTCGGCCTCTGGCTGCAGGGCGGGGTCACGATCATCGGCCTGCCCTGGGGCACGCTGGCGGCGAATGTGGCCGGTTCGGGACTGATCGGCCTATATGCCGCCGTGACCGGCCCCCAGGGCCGACTGCAAGCACCCCCGGCGCAGCGGCAGTTCGTCATGGCCGGCTTCTGTGGCGGCTTCACCACCTTTTCGCTGTTCACAGCAGAATTGCTCGGCGCGCTGCAGCTCGGACAACCCGGGTGGGCTGCACTGATCCTGGCCACCTCGGTGGTGGCCTGGCTGCTGGGCATCTGGGCCGGCCATGCTGCGGGCACGCGGCTGAGCAACCGCCATTCTCACTCACAGAAGCCTGGATGATGGACAGTCCACAAGAGGTCACGCTGCTCAGCATCTTCCTCGGCGAGAGCGACCGCCTCGGCGAAGGCCCGCTGTTTGAAGCGATCGTCTTGAAGGCGCGTGAGCATCATCTCGCCGGTGCAACCGTCCTGCGTGGTCCGATGGGATTCGGTCGTTCGAGCCGCCTTCACACCGCCAGGATCCTTCGCCGCTGCGCTCGTTCCTGCATCTGCACGGGGACTGGGTTGCAGGCCATGCAGTCCAGCAGACCCCGAGCCCAAAGTGCCGCACACCGCCATGATCGGTCTTGAACGCGCTGCACGCCGGCATGACCAGCTTTCGTTGAACAGCTGCCAGACCGGCTACTTGACCTCAGACGGGCACTTGCGGGGACGGCCGCCCCGATAGCACTCGAGCCGCTTGTTGGCTTCGTCCGCAGCCTGGATTGGCAGACAATTTTTCGGTGTCTGACATGTTGTAATTTCTTCGGAAAGTTTAGCTTAGCGATATTCGCGATTGGGATGGTCGAACCGCGCCCCGTCATCCCAATCACGGCGACTGTTGCCATAGGCCGGGAGCCCTCCGGCCTGTTTCAGCATGTTCGCCGTGTGCATCAGGTTCCATGCAAGGAACGTCGAATTCCGGGCGGTGAACTCGCTGTCGAACCCGACCCGCGAACCATCATCCTTCTTATCGCCATAGGAAGGCCCTGGACCGATTTCCCCGATCCATCCTGCATCAGGCTGCGGTGGGATTGAATAGCCAATATGAGCGAGCGCGTAGAGCATCCCCATTGCGCAATGTTTTACCCCGTCTTCATTGCCCGTGATGACCGCGCCTGCGGCCTTGTTGTAGAAAACATATTGGCCCTTCTCGTTCATCTCGCCCGAATGCGCATAAAGACGCTCGATGACCTTGCGGCATTCGGACGAGACCTCCCCGAGCCAGATCGGCGTGCCGATAACGAGGATGTCTGCATCCAGAACAGCTTTGCCGATGTCAGGCCATGCGTCGGTCTTGAAGCCGTGCTCGGTCATGTCGGGATAGACACCCGGCGCAATGTCGTGATCAACCACGCGAAAGGATTGCACGGACACTCCAGCACCAGTCATAATTTCCCGGACCACATCCATTAGCGTGTGGGTGTGGCTTTCCTTGGGGCTCGGCGTCAGCGTGCAATTCAGAAATACGGCGGACAGCCCCGAATAATCGGGTTTTTTTGTTGATCCAGTCATGATTTTTCCTTAGTCGTTTAAACTGCAGCTCGGGCGGGTTATTCTTCGCGGCGATCAGTTGATCGGCAAGCACCCCGAGGGCTGGCGCGACGAAATTCGGCAGTGGAACGGCATCAGCGGCAAGAATATTATTATTCGACCGGGTGGCCGTCCTCGGCCTGATCTTCGGCACGGCCGGCCAAATGGATCTGTTCGACCGCAGCCCGTGGCAGCTGATCGAAGTAGGACAGGCAATCGTGACTATTGTCTGGCACGACGCGTAGACGTTGTTCACGTGCAGCAGCAGGCCGCAACCGGTGGCGCGCGCAATCGCCGCGATGAACTCTGGCTCGCTGTAGGTTCTGGCTGAGAACTCGCGATCGCTGCTGGGATTCTCCAGCAGCAAGCGAAGTCCCAGGCGCTCCTGTATACGATTGATTTGGTCGACGCAGCGTGGCGTCGTCGTAACACAGTGACAGCACGTGGTTGAAGAATCGACCCTCGTGCGTCGACCACGCCAGGTACTCGGAAAAGGCGGCCGGGCGGTGATGCGCGATCAGCGTCTCCAATCGATCCAGGTGCTTGGGGTCGGGCGCGACTCCGCGCCGATCGACAAGCCGACGCCATGCAGCGACAGCGGCATCCGCTCACGAATACGGGTGAGTTGGGCGTGGGGCGTACCGCCGGCACCCATGTGGTTTTCAGCATGGACTTCGACGAACGCTGGCGGGCACCGATCGTCCATCAATGCAAAATATTGGCAAGGAAATTCTGGGCGCCATCGTCGCGACCGCGGTCATGTCGGCGTTGATGTTGATGAAGGACACAATGAGCGTCATGCCGCAACTGGATGTCATCCAGTTGCTGTCCATGATGATGGGCGTATCCACCGCCATGGCTTGGGTCGTGCACTTCATGATCGGCGCGATATGGGGCCTGCTGTTTGCGCGTGCCTACAACGTCATCCCTGGCTGCAGTGCACTGGCATAGGGAATGCTGTTTGCTCGACTCGGGTGCGTGGCTGGTGATGATGGTCATGGTGATGCCGATGGCCGGGGCGGGTTGTCCACCGGGTCGCAGGACACAGAGGGTCGTCGACGTCAGGCCTGAGTGGTTTAGTCCGGAGCCGGCTACCCTCGTTTTGCTTTACTTCGCATAATGCATATTATGTAATATAAAGCAGTTCGAGTTAGGCGCGAGGCAGTTCGAGCGCCAGCTGCTGCTGGTCGCTGCGGGGGCTTCCTCCTTCGCAGCTCACGACGGCGCAGCAACCGGAACGCCGCCGGGATCACGAGCATCGACAACAAGGGCGCGGTCAGCATACCGCCGACCATCGGCGCGGCGATGCGCTGCATGACCTCGGAGCCGGCTCCCGTGCCGATCATGATCGGCAACAAGCCGGCCAGGATGACGGCCACGGTCATGGCCTTGGGCCGCACCCGCAGCAACGCGCCTTCGCGGATCGCGTCGTCGAGCGCTTCCTGGCCCGCGGCGGGATCCGCTGCAAGCCGGCGCTCCCAGGCCTGCCGCAGGTACAGCATCATGATGATGCCGAACTCCGCGGCTACGCCTGCCAGCGCGATGAAGCCGATCATCGTGGCCACCGAGATGGCGTGCCCCAGTAGCCATACCAGCCAGAGGCCGCCGACCAGGGCCAGCGGCAGGCTGAGCATGATCACCAGGGCGTCGTCGACGCGCCGGAACACCAGGTAGATCAGCAGGAACACGATGCCCAGGGTCGCCGGCACGACCAGCCGCAGGCGCTCCAGCGCGTTCTGCAGGTACTCGAACTGCCCCGACCACGCCAGCGTGTAGCCGACCGGCAACTCGACCTGATCGGCCATGGCAGCCTGCAGGGCCTCGACCTGGCCCACCAGGTCCTGGCTGTCGGTATCGACGTAGACATAGGTGGCCAGCTGCCCGTTTTCGCTCTTGAGCATCGGCGGGCCAACCGCGAGGCCGATGTCGGCTACCTGGCCCAGCGTCAGCTGGCTGCCGTCGTCGGCCACGATCGGCATGGTGCGCAGCGCCGCCAGCGAGTCGCGCTGGGTACGCGGATAGCGCAGCACGATCGGATAGCGTTCCAGGCCCTCGACCGTCTGGTCGATCGGCGCGCCGCCGACCGCGGTCCCGATCAAGCTCTGCAGGCGTCTCTGGGTGAAGCCGTAGCGTGCCGCCGCCTCGCGATGGATGCGGATATCGACGTAGCGCCCACCGGCGGCACGGTCGGAAATGGCCGACGTCACCCCCGACACGCCCTTGGCGACCGTTTCGATGCGCGCCGCCAGGCGCTCGAGCTGGACGATGTCGGACCCCAGCACCTTGATCCCGATCGGACTCTTGATGCCGGTGGCGAGCATGTCGATGCGGTTGCGGATCGGATACACGAACAGGTTGCTCAGCCCCGGCACCTTGACCGCGGCGTCCAGTTCGGCGCGCAGCTTGTCCATGGTCATGCCGGCGCGCCACTGGTCCTTTGGCTTGAAGGTGATCGTGGTCTCGAACATGGTCAGCGGTGCCGGGTCGGTCGCGGAGTCCGCGCGCCCGGCCTTGCCGAAGACATGCTGGACTTCAGGCACCGTCTTGAGCATGCGGTCGGTCTGCTGCAGTAGCTTCGAGGCCTTGCCGGCGGACAAACCGGGCAAGGCGGTCGGCATGTAGAGCAAGGTGCCTTCGTCCAACGGCGGCATGAATTCGCTGCCGAGCCGGCTCCACGGCAGCAGCGCCGAAACCAGTACCAGTGCCGACACCAGCAATACGGACTTGGGTGCGCGCAGCACCCAGGCCAGCAACGGCCGGTAGGCGGCGGTCAATGCCCGGTTGAGCGGGTTGGCATGCTCGGGCCGGATGCGGCCGCGGACCAGATAGCCCATCAGCACCGGAATCAGGGTGATCGACAAGCCGGCCGCCGCGGCCATGGCGTAGGTCTTGGTATACGCCAGTGGCTTGAACAGGCGCCCCTCCTGCGCGCCCAGTGCGAACACGGGTAGGAATGACAGCGTGATCACCAGCAGGCTGGCGAACAGCGCCGGCCCGACTTCAACGACTGCAGTGCCGACCAGTCCCCAGCGTTCGCTTGGGGCCGGTTCGCGGTCGTCGTGCGCGAGCCGCCACGCCTCGATGTGCTTGTGGGTGTTCTCGATCATCACCACCG
>JALZMP010000081.1 GCA_030858145.1 Pseudomonadota bacterium | reverse complement strand
CCCCAGGACCACGCGCACGCCGGTGCGTCCCTGGCGGCTGCTCGCGCGCAAGGCCAGGCGGTTGCCGAGGGCGACGGTGATCTCGCCCTCGCCCAGCGGCAACCGGGTCTCGACCGTGGTCGGCAGCGCCGCGGACGCAGGCTTGTCCATCGGTGCCGGCAGGCCCAGGCGCGTGCCTACCAGGTCCGAACGCAACTGCAGGCGTCCGCTGCCGGGCGCCGTGTTCACGCGTGCACTGGCCGGGATCGAGACCTGCGTGGTCCACGTGGACCGGCCGCTGACGTGGGGTTGCAGCCAGGCCAGCTGCGGCGCGCGCTGCAGCAGGTCTGCCGCCGACAGGCTGGCCACGAGCTCGGCCTCGAAGGCCTGGCCGCGGTCGCGCACGTGCGGCACGCCGGCGCGCAGGCTCAAGACCCCGCGCTGTCCGTCGCGCACTACCACCAGACGTTCCGCAGTGAATCCTGCCTGGTCGTAGCGTGCCTGCCCACGGACATCGGCCAGCGTCAGGTCCCAGCGGCTGTCAGCGAGCCGGGCACCGCGCAGGTCGATGTCGCCCCGGAGCTGCGCGCGGCCGCCGGGGGTATGCAGCGGCAGGTCGAGCGCGAACCTCGCGTTGACCGGGCCGCTGGCGCGCAGGGCCTGCAGGGTCTCGCCATGGGCCTCGCGCGGCGGGCTCTGGCGCAGCAACGCGAGCAGCTGCGCGGCATCGGTCGAGGCCTCGGCGCGCACTTCCAGCTCGGCCTTGCCGAAATGCGGAATGCGGGCCTCGAGGCCCGTGACCGGGATGCCGGCCAGCGCGGCGCGTCCGGCCACCTGCACGCCGTCGCCCTCGAACACAAGCTGGCCGTGCAACTGCGCGGCGGCCGGCCATTGCGGATGGAACCTGACTGCGGCATCGACCAAGTCCGCCTCCGCGCGGAACAGGCCATTGCCGCCGGCGAACGGCCAATCGTCCAGGTCGCCGCTCACCAGCGCCCGGCCGTTGTGCACGCGGCCGCCCAGCAGGGCACCGTCCAGCCGCTCCACCGTGGCCGCGGACATCTTGTGGCGTACCCAGAAACGTCTGGAGACGGCGATCGCCGCATCGTCCAGCGCGACGGCCAGGTCGACCCGCGGCCGCGTGCCGTCGCCCTGAAAGTCCATTCCCCCGCGCGCCGCCGCGCCATAGCCCTTGCCGTCGATACGCAGCCCCGGCGTCTGCAGCTGCCAGCCGCGGCCGGCACGCCAGCCAACAAGGCGACCACGCGCAACCACCTCGTGGGGCACCCCGAAGCCGCGCGGCCAGTCGAAACGCAGCACCTGCCGGGGATCGAAGGCGAACACCACGCCGTCGCTGTCGCCTTGCAGGGTTCCGGACAGCCCGGACACCCCCGGCGCATCGCCGCTGGCGGCGAAATGGAGATCGCTGATCCGCGCACTCGCACGCAGAGGCCCGTCGCTACGCCCGACCACGACCACATCCTGCAGGCGCCCTCCGGGCTGCGCGGCGCGCAGCCAAGCGCGCAGGTCCGGCGGCACGCGGTCGCTGAGCGCAGCCAGTGCCAGCAAGGGTGCGGCTGCGATCTCCTTTGCCAGCAGGGCACGTTGCGCGCCACCGGCGACCACCAGGCCGTCCAGCCGCGCAGGGTTCTGCCCGGAAGCCTCCTGCACCCGCAGCAGCGGCGCATCCAGTCGCCAGCCATTGGCGACCACCTGCCAGCGCGCGCGCGCCTGGATGCCTGCCAGCAGCATGTCCTGCGCATCTGGCAGGATTGCTCCGGGCGCATCTGGCGCCGCGGCGCGCAAACGCATGGCCTGCAGATCGGCATCCACCGTGACTTGCACGATCCGATGCCCGCGCAGGTCCGCCCACGCCGCGGCGCGGCCGGTGCCGGCCTCGATACCGAGCCCGCCGGCGCGAAGCAGCGGCCCCCAAGCCGCAAGGTCGGCCCGTGCCAGCGCGAGATGGGCGCGACCATCGCCTCCGCTGCGGTCCAGATCGAGCACGCCGTGCAGCGGCGCGGCGCCATCGCGGATCCATGCGCGCGCGGCGGCACGCACGCGGTCGCCGTGCACACGCAGGCGCAGGTTGACCCGCGGCAGGGTGGCGTCGAGGCCCAATGCGGGTGCAATCACGGTCAGCCGGCCATCGATGACCTGGAGTTCGCCCAGTCGCTGCAGCGCATCAATCGGATCAGCGTCTGACTGCGCCTGCCCGGGCAGCCCGCGCACCTGCCAGCGACCATCGGAATCGCGCTCTAACACCAGTTCCAGTCCGCGCAGGCGCAATTCGGTGAATGATCGGCCGGGCAGCAGCCCCGCATACTGCGACACCAGGATCTCGGCCCCGCCGATCGGCACCGCGGCGGCGCCGGTACCGATGCGCAGGCCGTCGACGCGCAGCAGTGGTCCGCGCCGCGTCCAGGCGGTCTCGACATGGTCGAACGTCACCGGTCGCTGCGCGCGTGCGCTCAACCACGCGGCGATGCGCTCGGGGTGTCGCTCGACCAGCGGCAGCAACTGGCTGGCGATGCCCGAGACCAGCGCCATCAGCACCAGCAGGCCTGCAAGCGCATACCAGGCGCCACGCCACGCCAGGCGCAGTCGCCTGCGCACCGGGGTCGTCATCAGCGCCATCCACTTTCCCGCTTCCCGGTCCTACAGCAGCACGACATCGAACTGCTCCTGCAGGTACTGCTCGTCGCCCTGAAAGCGGATGCCCTTGCCGAGGAACTCTTCCAGTTCGGCGACCGCGGTCGACTCCTCGTCGGTGATCCGCGCGACGACTTTCGGCGAGGCGATCACCAGCAGGCGCGCGGACTCGAACTGGCGCACCGCGCGCACGATCTCGCGGAAGATTTCGTAGGTCACTGTTTCCGTAGTCTTGACCATGCCGCGGCCGCCGCATTCATGGCAGCGTTCGCTGAGCTGGCGCTCAAGGCTCTCCACCGTGCGCTTGCGGGTCATCTCCACCAGACCCAGCGGGGAGAAGTCGTACACCGTGGTCTTGGCGTGATCCTTGGCCAGCGACTTCTCCAGCGTGCGCAGCACCTGGCGGCGGTGCTCGACATCGCCCATGTCGATGAAGTCGATGATGATGATGCCGCCGAGATTGCGCAGTCGCAGCTGCCGCGCCACCGCCTGCGCCGCTTCGAGGTTGGTGCGGTAGACGGTCTCCTCGAGGTTGCGCTGGCCGAGAAAGGAGCCGGTGTTGACGTCGACCGTGGTCATCGCCTCGGTCTGGTCGATTACGAGCGTACCCCCAGACTTGAGCGGCACTTCCTTTTCCAGCGCGCGCTGGATCTCGTCCTCGACGCCGTAGAGGTCGAACACCGGGCGCTCGCCGGCGTAGTGTTCGATCTTCTCGGCAAGCCCAGGCATGTATTGCGCGGCGAAGGCGCGCAGGCGGTCGCAGGTCTCGCGCGAATCGACCTTGTCCTTCTCCACGTCACGCCGCATCAGGTCGCGCACCGCGCGCATCGGCAGCGTCAGGTCCTCGTAGATCCGCGTGCAGGCCTGCGCGGCGGCCACGCGCTGTCCGATCAGCGCCCAGGCGCGGCCGAGGTAGGCGATGTCCTCGGCCAGCGCCTCGGCGGGTTGGCCCTCGGCGTTGGTGCGCACGATGTAGCCGTGACCTGCGCCTTCCGGCGCAAAGCCCGCGACCAGCGACTTCAGGCGTGTTCGCTCGGCCTCGTCCTCGATCCGCGACGACACGCCAATCACCTTTGTCTGCGGCAGCAGCACCAGGTAGCGTGAGGGGATGCTGATCTGGGTGGTCAGGCGCGCGCCCTTGCCGCCGATCGGATCCTTGACCACCTGCACCACGATGTCCTGGCCCTCGCGCAGGAGGTCGGTGATCGGCGGCGGCGCCATGACATCGCCGTCATCAACCAGCTCGGGCACCGGCAGCGAGCGCACCACCTCGTTCGCGTGCAGGAATGCCGCACGCCCCAGACCGATCTCGATGAAGGCCGCCTGCATCCCCGGCATCACCCGTTGCACCCGGCCCTTGTAGATGTTGCCGACCACACCGCGGCGCCAGCCGCGCTCTATGTGCAGCTCCTGCAGCATGCCGTTCTCGACCACCGCCACACGGGTCTCGCGCGGGGTGACGTTGACCAGGATTTCCTCAGTCATCGCAGGTGGCCGCAGATGCGGAGGCCAGCGCCAATGCCGGCCGCGGTTCACGCATCGCATCGACCTCACCGCTTCCGTTGACGGCACAGGAATCGGGCGATGAAGCGTCGGAGCGGGCAACGATTCCGAACCCGCGCAACAGCTCGGCAGTCTCGTACAGCGGCAGCCCCATCACGCTGGAGTAACTGCCCGACAGATGCGCCACGAAACGCTCGGCACCGCCCTGGATTGCGTAACCGCCGGCCTTGCCCATAGGCTCGCCGCCGGCGACGTAGGCGGCGATATCGGCCTCGTCCAGCGCCGCGAACCTGACCTCGGAAACCGACAACGCCTGAGCCTCGCGCCCCGCGCTCACCAGTGCCACCGCGGTCATGACCTGGTGCGTGCGGTTGGACAGGCGCCGCAGCATGGCCGCGGCCTCGGCGGCATCGCGCGGCTTGCCGAAGACCTCGTCGTCGAGCACTACCTCGGTGTCGGCGCCGATCACCAGTGCATCAGGCACCGCGACCATCCGGAGCAGGCCAGCGCCGGCCTTTTCGCGCGCGACCCGGCGCACGTAGTCGGCCGCCGGCTCGCCCGACGCGCGCCGTTCGGGAAGGTCGAGATCGATGACCCCGAACGGCAGTCCCAGTCGGGCCAGCAGTGCGTGACGGCGCGGGGAGCGGGAGGCGAGATGGAGCATCGCGCAAGAATAACCCGCAGCCCCATGGTCGCCATCGTTCCGCGTCGGTAACCCCGTTCCGGCTCACGGCCCGTTCACTCCAACCTCACCACGCTTCACCCCGTGCACAGGAGTTGCCCATGTTCGCTAACGCGATCCGCCCCATGCTGCTCGCCAGCGCCCTTGCCCTTGTCCCGATGAACGCTTCCGCAAAGAACCCTGCCAGCCTCGCCATGCCAAGCGATGGCACCCTGCTCTCGGTCTCGGCCCAGGCCGAGGCCAGCCGCGTGCCCGATGTCGCCGGGCTGTCCACCGGCGTGGTCACCCAGGCCGCCGACGCCAATGCCGCGCTGCGCGCCAATGCCGCGCAGATGGCCCGGGTGATGGCCGCGATCCGTGCCGCCGGCATCGCCGAGAAGGACGTGCAGACCAGCGGCATCAACGTCAACCCGCAGTATCGCTATGCCGAAAACCAGCCACCGACGATCACCGGCTACCAGGCCAGCAACACCGTCAGCATCAAGGTCCGCGACGTGGGCAAGCTGGGCCAAGTGCTCGACGCCCTGGTCGCCAGCGGCGCCAACCAGGTCCACGGCCCCAGCTTCGAGATCGACCAGCCTGAGGCGGTCTACGACGAGGCCCGCCGCGCCGCGCTCGACAAGGCCCAGCGCCGCGCCGAGATGTACGCCAAGTCGCTGGGCATGCGCGTGCGCCGTATCGTCAGCATCAGCGAGGGCGGCGGATTCATGCGGCCAATGCCGATGATGAAGGCGATGGCCATGGACAGCCAGGAGTCATCGCCGGTCTCGCCCGGCCAGACCACGTTGTCGGCCAGTCTCGATGTGGTGTTCGAACTCGGGCGGTAAGTGGCGCCCGGATCCCACTGTCACCCGCGCGGAGCACCGAGATGACCCCCCCCGACAAGCCTCGAACCAATCCGCCGGATCCCCGCGTCGAGGAGAATCCGGGCTACGCCGAACGCCAGCCGCGCAACCGCGAGGACGCCCAGCGCGACGCGCCCAAGCACAAGCCGGATCCCGACGAGGGCGGGCTGGACCGCGCGCCGGAAGGTAGTCCCGACCCCGCCAAGGACTAGGGCTCTCTGTGTCAACTGCCAGCACCTGCGCTTGCCGCCGCACAGCAGTGCGCCGCGGGCTGTCCTGACGCAGCCGAACTCCGTGCAAGCGCGATGTCAGCGGTTTGCTGATCCGCAATGTTGGCTCGGTGACGTGGCTTCGTGCGGCCGATGCCGATGATGCGCCGTCCATCGCACGCCCCGCTCCACCCATCAGTTGCGCCATATCAATCACACCGCTTCTACAGCCGAAGGTAGACGGTCGCAGGTGCAGTTCGGTCACGCATCGGTATCCCCTCGAAACCCCGCAGAGGACCCCTGCGCGTTCACACCCACGCAAGCAAACCGTGGAGGTGGATCATGCTGTCACGACACGCGACAAGCCCGCTTTGCCAACGCGACCGCCCGGCCGCCAACCGTCCGCCGTCGCATCCCGATCCCTCGCGCATCCTGGGCATCAGCGGCACGCTGGCGTTCAACCTGGTGATGTTGCTGGTCCTGCTGGTGCCGCTGAGCCAACCACAGCGTCCACCGCTGCCGGATCCGCAGCTCGTGTTCGACTGGATCACGCCGAAGCCGGTCCCACCCGACCCGCCACCGGTCGAGGTCGAGATCGTGCGGCCGCAGCCGCGCTCGACTGCCGCGTTCCGGCCGACCTCGGTGTCGGCGGCAACATCGCGACCCACGGTGGACATCGGCAGCCTGCCGGCGGATCCGACCATCGCGCCGCAGGCCAACACCACCGCCACCGAGCTCACCGCCCCTGTGGACGCCGGCCTCCCGGGTGCCGGCGCTCGGCTGGAGTATCTCCACGCCCCCGAACCCCGCTACCCACGCGATGCGTTGCTGGCGGGCATGGAGGGCACCGTGGTCCTGCAGGTGCTGGTCGGCAGCGACGGTCGCGCGCTGGAGGTCCGCATCCAACAGGGCAGCGGCCACCGCGTGCTCGACGACGCCGCACGCCGGCAGGTGCTACGCCTGCCGGTGGAGTTCAGGCTGGGGCGATGAGGCGTGCAGGCCGGGGCTTATCCGCAGCGAAGCAGGCACCATCGTGGCGAAGTATCAAAACATCGGGCACATGAAAACGGAATCGCCAGAGGCGATTCCGTCATTTTCATGCAATCGGTGACAGTCACCTGCGATCAGTGATCAGCTCTGCCGGTTGCGGGCGGAACAGGGTCGCGTGCGCCGATTCACACTCATCTGCGAGCGTCATCTTTCGCTTTGCCGACCTCGGACTGTACTTTGCCGACATTTTTCTGCGCGCTGCCGGCGACTTCCTTGCTCGTATTACCAGTGACCTTGCCAGTGACCTCCTTGGCTTTCCCCTTGACCTGGTTCTTTGCGCCTTCGGTGCGGTTCTTGTCCATCTGGAATCTCCTGAAAAATGACGACTGCGAACTGCAGACACGATGTTTTTATATCTTTCTTGATCAAATCAAAGTGAAAGAGCGATAGCGAGCGCGCCATTCGCGCGCTTCAAACCGTCATTGTGCAAATGTGCTGAATGATTCAGGTGCTCACGGCCGTATTCAGAATTCTGACGGGTGACCAGCTTTAGCGTTCGTCACGGGCTGCCAGTGCAGTAGATTGCAACGCTGGGCAGCCGCCTCAAGCCCGATGGTAGGGATGGTTCGCCAGCAGGGCCGCGGCGCGGTAGAGCTGCTCGGCGCAGACCAGGCGCACCAGCATGTGCGGCAGGGTGAGCGGGCCCAGCGACCAGGTCTCCTCGGCGCGCGCCAGGACTTCCGGCGCATGGCCCTCGGGGCCGCCCACCAGCACCGCGAGATCGCGACCCCGGCCTCGCCAGTGTTCCAACCGCTGCGCGAGCTGTGGTGAAGACCACGCCGTGCCGCGGCCGTCGAGGGCGACCACTTGGACCTGCCGTGACAGTGCGGCAAGAACGCGCGCACCTTCGTCCTGCACGGCACGCACCGCGTCGCGACCCTCGCCGCGCACACCCGGCGCGATCTCGACCAGCTCCAGCGGTAGCCAGTGCGACAGCCGCTTCTGGTATTCGCCGAAACCGTCCGCGACCCACGCGGGCGGGCGCTCGCCGACGGCGATGAGACGGGCTTTCATGGGCGGGCGGACGAGCGCATGGCGGCTCCGGGGTGAGGCGAGCCTAGCCCTGCGCCTGCGCCTCAGCCTCGAGCGCTTCCGGCGGCTGGTCGCCGACGGTCCACAGCCGTTCCAGTGCGTAAAACTCGCGCACCCGCGGCAGCATGACGTGCACCACCACGTCCCCGAGGTCGACCAGCACCCATTCGGCTTCGCGCTCGCCTTCGACGCCGAGCGGCTGGCAATCCAGGCGCTTGGCGAACTTCATCACCTCATCGGCGATCGACTTCACGTGCCGGGTGGAGGTGCCGGAGGCAACCACCATGTAATCGCAGATGCTGGTCTTGCCGCGGAGGTCGATCTCGACGATGTCTTGGGCCTTGAGCTCGATGGCGGCGTCGTGGACGGCCCTGAGCAGGACATCTGCTGGCGGCGGGGGATTGGGGAGGCGGGTCTTGATGACTTGCGCGGGGCTGGTCAAGGGCGCTGGGCTCGGGTGGTCATGGCTGGATTATAGCGAAGGCGCCTGCACCGCCCCGTCACGGTAAAGCCTTCGCTGCTGGATGTAGTCGGCGACCGCTTCCGGCACGGTGTGCCGCCACGGCGCGCCGGCGGCGATCTGGCGCCGGATCGCGGTAGCCGAGGCCTGGTGCAGCGGCTGCCGCAGGCGCAGCACGCGTCCGGCCGGCGATTGCAGCAGGACATCACGCTTGTCCGTCCAGCGGCCGGCGAGGTCGTCCGCCAGCAGCGTCGGCAATCCGTCATCCAGGGGGCTCTCGGCGCGCTCGGCCACCACGAAATGGGTCAGGGTGAACAGTGTCCGCCATTCACGCCATGTCGGCAGGCCGTGGAAGCTGTCGGCGCCGAGCACCAGCACGATCGGTGCGTCCAGGCCCCATTCGGCGCGCAACTCGCGCAAGGTCTCGACGCTGTAGCTCGGTGCGCCGCAGCGCAATTCGCGCCGGTCCACCCACAGCCCGGGCTCGTCACGCACGGCCAGTTCCAGCATCTCCGCGCGCTGTACGCCGCTGGCACCCGGCGCAGGACGATGCGGCGGATCGGCCGCCGGCATCATCGCGACCGGGGCCTTGAGCGCATCGCGCGCGGCGCGGGCGATGGCGAGATGGCCGTTGTGCACCGGGTCGAAGGTGCCGCCGTAATAGACGTGCAGGCTCACGAGGCCAGCAGTGCCCGGGCGCGCGGCTCGGCGATCGCGAGCAGCAGCCTCTCAAGCACCTGCCAGGCATCGTCCGGATCCTCGCCGGGGCGGCCGCGCCCCTTGCCGATGCGGTCTACGCGCCCGGCCTCGGCCACGAAGCGCTCCCAGCGCGCGGCGTCGTGGCGCTGCAGCGCGCGACGGTAGACCGCCTGCTTGGCGTCCCACACCCGCTGCGCCTTGAACGCGGCGGCGAGGTTGCCGCCACGCCCGGCGATCCGGGCCAGCGCCGCGGCCCGCTGCAGTTCCATCACCACCATGCCCATCAGTGCCGGCACGACCGCGCCTTCGGCGCGCAGGCCGGCGAGCATGCGCGCGGCCTGTGCGCCTTGCCCGTTCAGCGCGGCATCGAGCAGGCGGAAGACATCGAAACGGGCGGCGTCGGCGACGCAGGACTCCATCATCTCGGCAGTCAGCACGAAATCTGCGGACATGAATCTCCGCGCCGGCGATGGCGGAACGCCTTCGCCGGGAACCCGAGCCCCGGCCTGGCCAAGGCCGGGTTCGCGCAAGTCGCGGCTGGAAGCCCGATCATGCGCAAACAACAGCGCCAGCTTGTCGATCTCCTGCGCCGCCGCCAGCAGGTTGCCCTCGACCCGCTCGGCCAGCCGCTGTACCGCGTCGTGCTCGGCCCTGATACCGCGGCTACGCAACCGGGCCTCGATCCAGCCGGGCAGTTCGTGAGGCTTCACCGTCCAGGCCACGGCGACGCGGCCGATGCGGGCCACCGCGTCGCTCCACTTGCCGCCGTGCTGCCGGCTCCAGTCGTCGCAGGTGACCAGCAGGCAGACATCCGCCGGCGGCTCCTCGCAGTAGGCCACGATCTCCTCGGCGCCGCGCTTGCCCGGCTTGCCCGTGGGCAGGCGCAGTTCCAGCAGCCGCCGCGCGCTGAACAGTCCCGGCGCTCGCAGGCTTGCCGAGAATGCATCCCAGTCCGGCTCGCGCGGATTGCCTTCGGCATCGAAGGCCTCGCGCTCGGCGATGCCCTGCGCGCGTGCATGCTGGCGCAGCGCATCGGCGGCCTCGAGCACGCGCAAGGGCTCGGGGCCCGCGACGAGGTAGGCCGGGCGCAGCGGTTCGTCGGCAAGCTGCACGGCGAGGCGTTCGGGCGTCAGTTCCACGACCCGGATCCCGCCGGCGCCGGTATCCCGGCCACCCTCAGGCGCCGGGTTCCCGCGACACCGCGTCGATGCGCCGCAGCACCGCCGCCGCCATCTCGCGCCGCAGCTCGCGGGCGAGCAGTTCGGCCTCGCTGCTGCGGCCGATGGAATCCACCGGCGGTGCTACATAGTCGCGCGACAGCTCGATGACCTGCTGCGGCACCAGCACACTTTCGTCAGCGCGGTCGAGCCGGAACACCACCGCATAGCGCAGCGAAAACTCCTGGGCACGGCCGAACTGGTCGACGCTGATCGGCGTGGTGGCCCAGTGCTCGGAGAGGATGCGCAGCACCGCCGCATCCTGGTCGGCATCGCGCACGATCACCGCGCCGGCGCGTTCCAGCGACTGGGTCAGCGACTGCAGCAGGGCGCTGTACGGATCGGCCGCCTGCAGCCGCACCGGCCCGAGATCCGGCGGAAGGACCAGCGCGTCGCGCAGCTGGAAGCCGCAGCCGGCGAGCAGCAGCGCCAGGCAGGCGGCCAAGCCGAACTGGAAGCGGGAACTGGGGCGGGCGCGATTCATTGGTCTGCTCATGCGCGCAGTCTGGACGAGCCGGCAGCGCGCGGCAAGACCTGGCGGTTCAGGAGGCGACGATGTTGACGACCCTGCCCGGGACCACGATCACCTTGCGCACGGTCTGGCCTTCGAGACAGCGTGCGACCTGGGGCTCGGCCAGCGCCTGCGCTTCCAGCACCTCGCGCGGCGCGTCGACCGCCGCCTCGATGGTGGCGCGCAGCTTGCCGTTGACCTGGACCGCGAGGGTCACCGCCTCGCGCGCCAGAGCGGCCGGGTCGTGCTGCGGGAAGGGCACGTCCTCCAGTACCGTCTCCGCATGCCCCAGTGCCTGCCACAGGACATGGGAGACGTGCGGGGTGACCGGATTGAGCAGCAGCACCATGGCTTCCAGCGCCTCGTGGCGGACGGCGCGGCCGGCGTCGCTGGTGTCGTCGAACTTCGCCACGTGGTTGAGCAGTTCCATCAGCGCGGCAATCGCGGTGTTGAAGCTGTGGCGGCGGCCGTAGTCGTCGCCGACCTTCTGCATGGTCTCGTGCAGCCGGCGGCGCAGGGTCCGCTGCCCGGCATCGAGCGCGACCGCGTCGACCTCCGGATGGTCGGGCTGCGCGACGTGCTGCTGCACCTCGCGCCAGAACCGGCGCAGGAACCGCGACATGCCCTCGACCCCCGCCTCGTTCCACTCCAGCGACTGCTCTGGCGGCGCGGCGAACATCGAGAACAGGCGCACGGTATCGGCGCCGTACTTGTCGACCATCGCCTGAGGGTCGACGCCGTTGTTCTTCGACTTCGACATCTTTTCGATGCCGCCGACCCGCACCGCTTGCCCGTTCGCCTTCGCGCGCGCGCCGATGACGCGCCCGCGGGCGTCGCGCTCGATCTCGACCTCGTCCGGGTGGACCCAGTCCTTCGCGCCCTCCGCGCCCTCGCGGTAGAAGGTGTCCGCCACCACCATGCCCTGGGTGAGCAGGCGGGTGGCTGGCTCGTCGCTGTGCACCAGACCCTGGTCACGCATCAGCTTGTGGAAGAAGCGGAAGTACAGCAGGTGCAGGATGGCGTGCTCGATGCCGCCGATGTACTGGTCCACCGGCGTCCAGTAGTCGGCACGCGCGTCGACCATCTCGGCGGCGCCCGGCGAGGTATAGCGGGCGTAGTACCAGCTCGACTCCATGAAGGTGTCGAAGGTGTCGGTCTCGCGCTCGGCCGGACCACCACACTGCGGGCAAGACGTCTGGCGCCAGGCGGGATCGGCCTTGATCGGTGATTGCACCACGCCCTGGGCGAAGGCATCCTCGACGTCCTCCGGCAGCAGCACCGGCAGCTGGTCCTCCGGTACCGGCACCGCGCCGCAGGCGGCGCAATGGATCACCGGGATCGGGCAGCCCCAGTAGCGCTGGCGGCTCACGCCCCAGTCGCGGAGGCGGAAGTTGACCCGGCGGCGACCACTCCCGTCGGCTTCGAAGCGCGCGGCGATCGCCGCGAATGCTTCGTCGAAGTCCATGCCGTCGAATTCGCCGGAGTTCACCAGCCAGCCGCGCTCGGTGTAGGCGCCATCGTCGATCACCCGGCGCTCGAAATCCTGCACCACCTGCACCGCCGCCGCAGTGTCGTAGGCATCGATCGCGCCGCCGCCCAGCGCGGCGTCCATCGTGTCGGCATGCCGCGCGACATCGCCGGCAACCTCCGCCATTGCATCTCGCACCGCATCGGGCACGACCACCATCCGGATCGGCAGGCCACATGCATGGGCGAACTCCCAGTCGCGCTGGTCGTGCCCAGGCACCGCCATCACCGCGCCGGTGCCGTAGCCCATCAGCACGAAATTGGCGGCGTAGATCGGCAGCGCCTCGCCGCTGATCGGATGCACCGCCCACAGGCCGGTGGCCATGCCGCGCTTGTCCTGGGTTTCCAGCTCCAGCGCGGAGACACCGCCCTGCTTCAGCTCGGCGATGAAAGCTGCCAGCTCGGCATTGTCTTGCGCCGCCTGCAGCGCCAGCGGGTGCTCGCCAGCGACGACCAGGAAGGTGGCGCCCATCAACGTGTCCGGGCGCGTGGTGAACACCGTCACTTGCGCGTCGAGTCCTTCAACGTCGAAGGCGATCTCCAAACCTTCGGAGCGCCCGATCCAGTTGCGCTGCATGGTCTTGACCGGTTCCGGCCAGCCGGGCAGGTGGTCGAGGCAGTCCAGCAGCTCCTGCGCGTAGTCGGTGATCCTCAGGAACCACTGCGGGATCTCGCGCTTCTCGACCACCGCGCCGGAGCGCCAGCCGCGGCCGTCGATGACCTGCTCGTTGGCGAGCACGGTCTGGTCGACCGGATCCCAGTTGACCACCGAGTTCTTGCGGTAGGCCAGCCCCTTCTTCATCAGCCGCACGAACATCCGCTGCTCGTGCACGTAATACGACGGCTGGCAGGTGGCGAATTCGCGCGACCAATCGTACGCGTACCCCATCATCCTGAACTGCGCGCGCATCTGTTCGATGTTCGCGTACGTCCACTTCGCCGGTGCGGTGCGATGCTTGATCGCGGCGTTTTCCGCCGGCAGACCGAAGGCATCCCAGCCGATCGGCTGCAGCACGTTCTTGCCGGTCATCCGCTGGTAGCGGCTGATGACATCGCCGATGGTGTAGTTGCGCACGTGCCCCATGTGCAGGGCACCGGACGGGTACGGCAGCATCGACAGGCAGTAGAACTTCGGCCGCAGGTCGTCCTCGTCCACCTCGTAGGCGCGACGCGTGTCCCAGCAGTGCTGGGCGGCCGCCTCGACGGCGGCGGGCTGATAGGCGACGGGTTCGGCGGCGGCGGGCTGGGCGGGCACGGAACAGAGACAGGCGGCGGACCTGGCAGCCTACCGCAGTGCAGCATCCGCTGCCATGGCGCTGCATCCCTGCGCCTGCGGGCGGCGTATGGCAGTGGCCACGGGACGTGGAACCTGCGCAAGCTTCCCCCAAAGGGGCACAGGCCTGCAAAAGTCCTTCCGCCGCCGTGCCATGATCGTCCCGATCCGCCTTCCCGAACGACGGCACCACCCCGGAGGTCCTGTCCGAACTCGCCGACGCTTCGCTCTCCCGCGCCAAGGCCGAGGGCCGCGACCGGGTGGTGCACGCCGCCGCCACTGCCTGAGGCGGTACCGGCCAGCGACGCCACGGGCGGGTGTGCTTCAATCGCGTCCTCACCAGCGCCGGACACCACCATGTCGCCAGCCCGCCTGATTGTCCCTGCCGCCCTGCTTGCGGCGCTCGCGGCTGTGCTCCCCGCGGTCGCCGCCGAGCGCACCCTGCTGCACTGCGGGCAGTTGTTCGACAGCCGCGCCGGCCGCGTGCTCGGCCCGCACACCATTGCGGTGGACGACGGGCGCATCACCAGCGTCGCCGCGGGCCATGCGCCCGCCACCGAGGGGGCGCGCCTCATCGACCTGCGCGGGCGCACCTGCTTGCCAGGGTTCACCGACCTGCACGTGCACATGGGCTCGCAGTCCAGCCCGCAAAGCTATTCCGAAGGCTTCCGCCTGGACCCGCCCGACTACGCCTTCCGCAGCGTCGGCTACGCCCGCAAGACTTTGCAAGCCGGCTTCACCAGCGTGCGCGACCTTGGCGGCGAGGTCGTCCCCCACCTGCGCGACGCGATCAGCCAGGGCCTGGTGGAAGGGCCGCGGATCTTCGCCGCCGGCAAGTCGATCGCCACCACCGGCGGCCACGCTGATCCCAGCAACGGCTACAACACCATGCTCTCGCACCTGATGGGACCGCCGGGCCCGACCGAGGGCGTGATCAACTCGGTCGACGACGCCAGGCCGTGCGCCAGCGCTACAAGGACGGCAGCGACGTGATCAAGATCACCGCCACTGGCGGGGTGCTGTCCTACGCCCGCTCCGGCGACGGCCCGCAGTTCACCGTCGACGAGATCCGCGCCGTGGTCGACACCGCGCGCGACTACGGCTACAAGGTCGCCGCGCACGCCCACGGCAAGGAGGGCATGCGCCGCGCGATCCTGGCCGGCGTCGACAGCATCGAGCACGGCACTTACATGGACGACGAAATCTTCGCGCTGATGAAGAAGCACGGCACCTGGTACGTACCCACCATCCACGCCGGCCGCTTCGTCGCCGACAAGGCCAGGATCGACGGCTATTTCCCGGACGTGGTCCGTCCCAAGGCCGCGCGCATCGGCGCGCTGATCCAGGACACGGCCGCGCGCGCGTACCGCGCCGGGGTGAAGATCGGCTTCGGCACCGACATGGGCGTCGGCCCGCACGGTGACAACGCGCGCGAGTTCGTGTACATGGTCGAGGCCGGCATGCCTGCGGCCTATGCCCTGCAGGCCGCCACGATCCGCGCCGCCGAGGTGCTCGGCGTCGACGACCAGGGCGTGATCGAGGCGGGCAAGCGCGCCGACATCATCGCCATGGCGGGCGATCCGGTCGCCGACATCCAGAACGTACTGCAGGTGGAGTTCGTGATGAAGGACGGCGTGGTCCACAAGGGCCCGGCTGGCGCGCCATGAACCTGGAATGGATGGGCTACGTGGCCGCCACCATGACCACGCTGGCGTTCCTGCCGCAGGCGGTCAAGATCATCCGCAGCCGCGATACTGCCAGCATTTCGCTGGGAATGTATCTCGTGTTCACGATCGGCATCATGTTCTGGTTCGGCTATGGCATCGCGCTGGACTCGTGGCCGATGATCATCTCCAACGCCATCACCTTCGTACTGGCGGCGACGATCCTGGGCCTGAAGCTGCGCCACGGCTGACCCCGGCCGCGCGCGCGCGCGCCCAGCCTGCCCACGCCAGCCACACGAACCAGACGCCATAGGCCAGGCGTTGCGCCAGCGCGGCATCGAGTTTTGCTGCGAGCGGACCAGTCAGCGCCAGCAGCCATCCAGCCGCCGCGGCATGCACGGCGAAACCTGCGTAGCGCCGGGGCTGCCCCTGCCACGCCGTCCATGCCAGCAACAGCGCGCCCGGCACGAAGGCCAGCCACCACAGCGTCCACGCCAGCGCATGCAGCCGCGACGGCGGGGCATCGAGATCGGTCGGGTCGAGCGGGAGCAGGCCCTGCGCCGCAAACGCCAGCGCGGACAGGAACACCAGCTGCCAGCCAAGCCCTGCCGACAGGCGCGGTGACGACGTGGCGAGGTCACGTAATCGCCAGGCCAGCGCCGCGGCGATCGCACCGGGGATGACGAACGCCAGGACATTGAAGGCCAACGCACCCGGCACGCCCTGCGCCCCCAGCAGGCCGACCGGATGCAGTGCCTGGGCATATCCTTCTAGGCGCCACCCGAACCCGGCCACGACCGCAGCAAACCACAGCCCTGCGGTCGGTGCGGCGGCCCGGATCCATCCATGTGTGTGCCGCCACCGCATGCAGGTGCCTCCCTGGGCGGGCCGCGTGGTTGAAACCGCCACAGCTGGCACAATCTACCCTGTCATCTCCCATCACGGATGCTTGCCTGATGCCACTCGACCCCCAGCCCGGCAGCCCCGGCCATGTCTTCGACGCCACCACCGACGCCTTCGAGGCCGAGGTGCTGGAAGGCTCCCTGACGACGCCGGTGCTGGTCGACTTCTGGGCCGAGTGGTGTGGACCGTGCAAGACCCTGGGCCCGATCCTGGAAAAGCTCGCGGCCGATTACCACGGAGCCTTCCGCCTGGCCAAGGTCGACGTCGACAAGGAGCAACAGCTGGCCGCGGCCTTCCAGGTGCGCTCGATCCCGACCGTGGTGCTGGTCAAGGACGGGCAGCCGGTCGACGGCTTCTCCGGGGCGCTGCCCGAGGGCCAGCTGCGCGAGTTCCTCAAGCAGCACGGCATCGAGCCCGGTGAACCCGCGGCCGACGATGTCCCTGCCGACGCCGCGCCCGCCGCAGCGGTCGATCCCCATGCCGAGGTCATGCGCCTGCGCAAGGCAATGGAAGCCGAGCCCGGCAAGGACGAACTCAAGCTGGACCTGGCGCTGGCCCTGCTACGCACCGGTGGTGCCCGCGAGGCGCAGCAGCTGCTCGATGCCCTGCCCGCCAACCTGTCCACCGACGACCGCGCGGTCAATGCCCGGGCGCGGCTCGGATTCGCCGCCCTGCTGCAGGACGCGCCGCCACCGCAGACGCTGGAGGCCGCGATCGCGGCGGACCCCACCGACCTGCGCGCCCGCCACCTGCTCGGCGCCCACCGCATCGTCGACGGTGATGCCGAGGCCGGCCTGGCGCAGTTCATCGAAATGCTGCGCCGCGACCGCGACTTCGAGGGCGGCCTGCCGCGCAAGGCCCTGATCGATGCCTTCCGCGTGGTCGAGGACGCCGAACTCGTCGGCCGCTACCGCAGGCAGATGTCCTCGCTGCTGCTGGTCTGACGCGTGCGCCATGAGCTGTCGCCGGGCACGCTGCGCCGCGTGCTCAACCTGTGGCCGCCGTTCCTGTTCACCGGCATCCACGTGGCCGCGATCGGCGAAGACTGGCGACACGCGCGGGTCGATCTGCGGATGCGACCGTGGAACCGCAACTACGTCGGCAGCCACTTCGGTGGCAGCCTGTTCGCGATGACCGACCCGTTCTGGATGCTGCTGGCACTCCATGCCCTGGGATCGGATTACATCGTCTGGGACCAGGCCGGCGAGATCGCGTTCGTCAAGCCCGGCCGCGGTACGGTCAGCGCCGAGTTCCGCATCGACCCCGCCATGCTCGACGAAATCCGATCGGCTACGGCAGGCGGCGACAAGCACCTGCGCTGGTGCCCGGTGGATGTGGTCGATGCCGCCGGAGGAGTCGTCGCCCGCGTGCGCAAGCAACTCTACGTGCGCCGCAAGCGTGGGCGCTGAGCGGGCAGGATCGCCCGCCCGGGGCGGACCATTGCCGGCCGGCGGGGGCCATGGCCGGGGTGCGATCCGTGACATCGTTCATTAACTCTGTGCCGCCTGCCGCTATGCTCGTTGGGCGGGCACGGGGGCCCGACGGTCGATGACGGGATCAGACAACCACGACGGACAGCAGGCGATGCCTGGGGAGACATTTCCCGAGATCCCGGGCTACCGCGTCCTGCGCGCGCTCGGCAGTGGTGGCATGTCCACGATCTACCTCGGCGAGCAGCGCTCGCTACGCCGCCAGGTGGCGATCAAGGTCATGCTTCCCGAGGCGCTGACCGACGAGACAAGTCGAAAGCGCTTCGAAAACGAGGCCCGCACCATCGCCCGCCTCGAGCATCCCCACATCGTCGGGATCCACGAGGTCGGCCGCACCCGCGACGGCCTGCCTTTCTACGTCATGCCTTATCTCGCCCGTGGCCATCTCGGCCAGCGCGACCTGACCGGGGACCACGCCCGCATCCGCGCCACCCTGCACGCACTGCTCTCCGCGCTGGCCTATGCGCACGCCCGCGGCGTGATCCATCGCGACGTCAAGGCCGAGAACGTGCTGTTCGACGAGGCCGAGCGGCCGCTGCTGGCCGACTTCGGCATCGCCCTGCGCCGCGGTTACGGCAGCCGGGTGACTTCGGCCGGAATGGCGGTCGGCAGCACCGCGTACATGGCGCCGGAACAGGCGCGCGGCGAGGAGGTCGACTTCCGCGCCGACCTCTACAGCCTCGGCGTGCTGACCTGGGAAATGCTCACCGGCGAACTGCCGTTCAAGGCCGGCGACGCGCTGTCGATGGCGGTGATGCACGCACAAGACTCGATTCCGCGGCTCAAGCCCAACCTGCGCCATTGGCAGGGGTTTATCGACCGCTCGATGGCGAAATCGCCCGGTCGGCGCTTCCCCGACGCGCAGCAGATGCAGGCCGCGCTCGACCGCGTGCCGCACAAGGATGGTCGCACCGGTCCACCGCTCGGCGCCCGCGTGGGCGGCGCCTGGACGCGGGCGCGCAAGCTGCCGCCCACGGCCTGGATCGCCGCTACTTTGGTGCTGGCCGCCGGCATCGGCATCGCCACGCGCAGCGGCGAGGACAGCGGTTTCTTCCGGCCCCAATCGCAGGACGCAGTCGCCACCGCCACGGGTGATGAAGCCAGCGCGCGCGAAGCGCGCGGCCTGCCGGTCCCGGGTGCGCGCCCCAACCAGCCGATCATCGCCAATCCCGAGGACGCCATGCTGCGCGCGGCCCCGACCTCCTCCGCCGAGCTGCTGGTCTCCCAGGCCGAGCAGCAGTTGCGCGCCGGCAAGCTCACGACACCCAAGGGTGACAATGCCCACGACAGCCTGCTGGCGGCCTGGCAGGGCGACCGCAGCCACCTGCGGCTGTCGCCCACCATTGACTCGCTCATCGCTGCGATCGCCGAGCAGGCGACTCGCCGCCTGGCGGATGGGCAGGATGCGCGCGCGCGCGAACTGGTTTCCCAGGCCACCGGCCTGGCCGCGCGCACCGAGCGCGCGGATGGCAAGGCCATGCAGGCACTGCGCGCGGCGAACCTCAAGGTCCTGGGTGCGCGGGTGGATCGCGCGGCAGCCAGTTACGATCGCGCTGAAGCGCTGCGCGGCATCGCCGATGCGCGCAAGCTGGGCCTGCGCGCTTCCGACCTGAAGACGCTGCAGGCGCGCGCCGAACGCATTCCGCAGCCCGGCGACCAGGTGCGCGACCCGGCCGGGAGCATGGTCCTGGTGCAGGTGGGAAGCGATCTGCTGGCGGCGGCGCAACAAGCGGTCAGCCGCGGCGACTACAGCGCCTTCGCCAACGCCACCCGCCGCCCTGAAACGCTTTGCCGCGAGCGCGCCTCGCCGCTTCGCATCGTCGGCCGCCGCAGTTGGAAGACGCCCGGCTTCGAGCAGGGCGCCGGTGACCCCGTGGTCTGCGTCTCGTGGCAGGATGCCGCCGCCTATGCCGACTGGCTGAGCCAGCGCCATGGCCAGCGTTACCGGCTGCCCAACGCAGGCGAGGCGCGCCAGCTGCCTACCAGCGGCGGCGCCAAGCCGGTGGCGGAGTGGAACCGCGACTGCAGCGGCAGCTGCGACAAGCGCCTCGCCTCGGGTTCCAGCTGGCGCGGCGTGCAGGGCGCACGGCCGCTGGACGCCGCGCGTGGCTACGACGACGTCGGCTTCCGCGTGGTGCGCGAACCCTGAATCAGACCCGTGGCGCACCCGCCGGCAGCGCGGCGCAGCCAATGACCTCTGGCCCATGCCAGCGGCCCCCGCATCGTCCAGCCTCGGCAGTCCACCCTGCCCGATCCCCCCGGAGACCATCCATGACCGCAGCACCGCGCCCGCTTGCCACACTCGGCGTCGCCATTTCCCTCGCGCTCGCCGTCGCCGGCTGCGCCAGCACGCCCCCGTCGATGGCACCAGAGCAGGCCGCTGCCGTCCCCGCCACGGCGTCGGCCAGCCCCAGGGCCGAGCGCCTGGATGCCCTCTACGCGCGGTACTGGGAGGAGGTGCTGGCGCTGAATCCGTTGCAGGCGACGTTCCAGGGCGACCCGCGCTACAACGACCAGCTTCCGAACTTCCTGGCTCCGGAGTACCGCGAGCGCAGCCGCGCGTTCACCCGGCGCTGGCTGGACACGGTGCAGGCGGTCGGCGCCGATGGCCTGCAGGGCCAGGACCTGCTCAGCTACCAGATCTTCGTGCGCAACGCCGAGAAGTCGCTGGAGGCCGAACAGTTCCCCGGCTGGCAGCAGCCGGTCAACCAGTTCTACAACATCGCCGCGACCGCGGTACAGCTGGGCACCGGCAGCGGCGCGCAGCCATTCAAGACCGTGCAGGATTACGACAACTGGCGCAAGCGCGCGGCCAACCTGCCGGCGATTTTCGACCAGGCCATCGCCAACAGTCGCGTTGGCATGCAAAACGGCGTGGTGCAGCCGCGAGCGTTGATGGTCAAGGTGCTGCCGCAGCTCGACGCGCTGATCAAGGACCGCGCCGAGGAGAGCCTGTTCTGGGTGCCGGTCAAGACCCTGCCAGCCAGCTTCCCGGCGGCCGAGCGGGAACGCATCACCCGCGAATACCGCACCATGGTCGAAGCCGAACTGATACCGGCCTACCGTCGCCTGCGCAGTTTCGTCGCCGACGAGTACATGCCCGCCACCCGCACCAGCGCCGGCCTGTCCGCGCTACCCGGCGGCGAAGCCTGGTATGCCTTCAACGCGCGCAATTCCACCACCACCGACCTGAGCCCGGCACAGATCCACCAGATCGGGCTGGACGAGGTCGCGCGCCTGCACGGCGAGATCCGCAAGGTGATGGCCGAGGTCGGCTTCAAGGGCACGCTGCAGGAGTTCTTCCGTTTCATGCAGGACGACCCGCGTTTCACCTTCGAAAGCGAGGAGGCCCTGCTCGCCTACTACCGCGGCCTGGAGGCCGTGGTCGACCGCCACGTCGACAAGCTGTTCTCGCTCACGCCCAGGGCCGGCTTCGAGATCCGCCCGGTCGAGGCCTTCCGCGCCCAGTCCGCCGCCGGCGGCTCCTACATGCGCCCCAGCGAGGACGGCACCCGCCCCGGCATCTTCTACGTCAACACCTACGACCTGCCGACCCGCAAGACCTGGGACGCCGAGGACCTCTACCTGCACGAGGCGGTTCCCGGGCACCACTACCAGATCGCCCTGCAGCAGGAGATCACCGGCCTGCCCGCGTTCCGCCGCTTCGGCGGCGAGACCGCCTACATCGAGGGCTGGGGGCTGTACGCCGAGTCGCTGGGCAAGGACCTGGGCCTGTACACCGACCCGTACAACTACTTTGGCTACCTGCAGAACGAACTGTGGCGCGCGATCCGGCTGGTGGTCGACACCGGCCTGCACAGCAAGGGCTGGACCCGCGAACAGGTGATCAAGTACATGCTCGACAACTCGGCGGAAAGCGAGACCCAGGCCATCGCCGAGGCCGAGCGCTACATGGCCATCCCCGGCCAGGCGCTGGCCTACAAGATCGGCGAACTCAAGATCCAGGAATTGCGTGCCCGCGCCGAGACCCAGCTCGGCCCGCGCTTCGACATCCGCGAATTCCACGCCGAAGTGCTGAAAGATGGCTCGGTGCCACTGGACGTGCTGGAAGCCAAGATCGAGCGCTGGATCTCGGCGCAGAAGGGCTGAGGCCGCCTGCTGCGGGCATCGAACGATGACGATGTAGGGCCGGCATCGCCGGCCCTGCATTTTTCCGCCGCCAGGGGAAAGTGGACCCGACCCAGACTCGCTGCGTCACCGCTCCCCGTCCGATGGTGCGTCGCGCAGGGCACCGATGACATCGCCCTCTTGGCGGATGGTCGGCATTGGCCACGTCCGGGTCGCTTCCCTGCGATTGGCGCTGACAGGACACGACAGCGGCGCGCTGCGGCGGGACCACGCGGTGGCCTGCTAGTCTGCGAGGCGTCGCAAGCATCCAGCGGACCAGGACGGATGGGGGCAGGGGTCGACAACGTGCCAGCACAGCCGGCCGGGCCTCCGGACCGGGTCGCGTTCGCCGAGGCGGTGCGGCTGTGGTGGCGGATCGGCTGGCTGAGTTTCGGCGGGCCCGCGGGCCAGATCGCATTGATGCATCGCGAGCTGGTCGAGCGGCGGCGCTGGATCAGCGAGCCGCGATTCCTGCACGCGCTCAACTACTGCATGCTGCTGCCCGGCCCGGAGGCGCAGCAACTCGCGGTCTACATCGGCTGGCTGCTGCACCGCACCTGGGGCGGGACCGTCGCCGGCGCCCTGTTCGTGCTGCCCGGGGCGCTGGTGCTGGGGCTGCTGAGCTGGCTGTACGTCAGCTTCGGTACGGTGCCGATCGTCAATGCGCTGTTCTTCGGACTCAAGGCGGCGATCCTGGCGGTGGTGGTGGAAGCGGTGCTGCGGATTGGGCGGCGCGCCTTGCAGACCCGCTTCCTGCTGGCGGCGGCCGCGGCCGCCTTCGTCGCGATCTTCGTATTCGACGTCGCTTTCCCGTGGATCGTGCTCGGTGCTGCGCTTGCGGGCCTGGCGGTGCGACGCCTGCAGCCCGGGTGGATGCCGCCGCTGTCCACCGCGGACGACAAGGACAGCGCCAATTCGGTGGTCGACGGCATGCTCGCCCGCGGCGAGGCCGCGCATACGCTGCCGTCGTTGCCGCGGGCGCTGCGCGTGTCGGCGGCATGGATCGCGCTGTGGCTGGTGCCGGTGGCGCTGGCCGCGCTTTGGCTCGGCCCGCAGCACGTGATCACCCGCGAAGGCGTGTTCTTCAGCCAGACCGCGGTGGTGACCTTTGGCGGCGCCTACGCGGTGCTGGCCTTCGTGGCCCAGCGCGCGGTGGAGGACTTCGACTGGCTGCAGCCGGGCGAGATGGTCGACGGCCTGGCGCTGGCAGAGACCACGCCCGGGCCGCTGGTGCTGGTGCTGCAGTTCGTCGGTTTCCTCGCTGCATACCGGCACGCCGCACCGCTCGACCCTTGGCTGGGGGCCACGCTTGGGGCCGCAATGACGGCCTGGGTGATCTTCATCCCCAGCTTCCTCTTCATTTTTGCCGGCGCGCCGTGGATCGAGTCGCTGCGCCGGCATCGCGGCCTGCATGCGGCACTGTCGACGATCACCGCGGCGGTGGTCGGGGTGATCCTCAACCTGGCGATCTGGTTCGCCCTGCACACGATCTTCGGCGAGACGCTGCGCTGGCGCGCCGGGCCAGTGGACATGGCGCTCCCGGTCTGGCGCACGCTCGATCCCGGCGCGGCGCTGCTGGCGCTGGCCGCGATGGTGGCGATGCTGCGCTTCAAGCTGGGACTGGGCTGGACACTGCTGGCCAGCGCGGTGCTGGGTGCGACTTACTGGATGCTGCGGCACGGCGCTTGAGCGCCGCGCAGCCTCAGTAGGAGGCGACGCTGCGGCGTACAGCCAGGGGAGGTCTGATCAAGTCCATCCATGGACTTGATCAGACATCGCGAGTCCGGCACATGTCCGGACTCGCTCCCACGGATCAAACACTTGCGTGTTTGCTCCGTGCGCAAACCGTCCTGGTTTGCGGAAGCTCTGAACTCGTTCATAGCTTCCCTAGCGCGACCGGCAACAGAAAAGCCGGCGAGGCCGGCTTTTCTGTCGAACGCTGCAATCGTCCGGTCAGGCGCGCGAACCGCGCCGCGCGCCGACATGCGCCGGCTGCCCGGAGCGATGCTGCTTGGGGCCCGCATGCGCCTGTGCGCCGCGCGACTGCGGACGACCGTGCGCGCGGTGCGCGGGCTTGCTTGGCGGGCGCTGGCCACCACTAGGCCGCTGACCACCATTCTTCGGGATCGGCGTGTCCAGCCGGATCGGCTTGCTCGGCGCATAGCCCGCCACCGTGTCCATGACGATCTCGGTCTTGAGCATGCGCTGGATCTGGTTGAGCAGGCCACCCTCCTCCGGCGACACCAGCGACAGTGCTTCGCCGGTCAGGCCGGCACGGCCGGTGCGGCCGATGCGGTGGATGTAGTCCTCGGCCACCATCGGCAGCTCGAAGTTGATCACCAGCGGCAGGTCGGGGATATCGAGCCCGCGCGCGGCGACGTCGGTGGCCACCAGGATCCGCGCCTTGCCGGCCTTGAACTGGTTCAGCGCCTTCAGCCGCTGCGCCTGGCTCTTGTTGCCGTGGATGGCAACGGCCTTGAGGCCGGCGGTTTCCAGCTGCTCCGCGAGGCGGTTGCAGCCATGCTTGGTCTTGCCGAACACCAGCACCTGGTCACCGTGCCGCTTGCTCAGGATCTCGACCAACAGGTCGCGCTTGCGCGAGCCGTCGACCGGGTGCGCGCGGTGCACGATGGTCTCGGCGATGGTGTTGCGCGCGGTCACTTGCACCTGCTGCGGATTGCGCATGAACTCCATCGCCAGCGCCTTGATCCGATCCTCGAAGGTGGCCGAGAACAGCAGCGTCTGCCGCTCCTTCGGCACCCGGGCGAGAATGCGCTTGATCGCGGGCAAAAAGCCCATGTCGAGCATGCGGTCGGCCTCATCGAGGACCAGGATCTCGACCGCGTCGAGCTTGGCGCTGCCGCGCTCGAGGTGGTCGATCAGCCGGCCCGGCGTGGCGACCAGAATGTCGGTGCCGCGGCGCAGGTTGTCGACCTGCGGGCCCATGCCGGCGCCGCCATAGACGGTGGTGACGTTGAGGCGCAGGTGACGGCCGTAGGTCTTGATGCTGTCGGCGACCTGCACCGCGAGCTCGCGGGTCGGGGTGAGGATCAGCGCACGCGGCTTGCGCGAACCGTTGGGCGGGGTCTGCTTCGACAACCGCTGCAGCAGTGGCAGGGCGAAAGCCGCGGTCTTGCCGGTGCCGGTCTGGGCGCCACCCAGCAGGTCGTGGCCGGCCAGCGCCAGCGGGATGGCTTGCAGCTGGATCGGCGTGGGGACGGTGTAGTCGCTGTCGTGCAGCGCGCGCAACAGCGCGGGCGAGAGGCCGAGGCCCTCGAAGGTCTGGGTTTGAATGGTCATGCGATGTCTTCCTGGTGCATCCGCGCATCCGCACGCAGTCACCCGCGCGCCAAGGCGCAGGCTCCCGATGGGAACGTTCGAACTGATGCCCGGAACCATCCGGAACCGCGTTGCGGGCAAGGGGTGGCGGTGCGGGAAGGCCCCGGACCGTGTCTGCGCGACGAAAGACGTGCGGAAAAGTGGCCGCAGGTGGTCGTCTTGTGCGATCGACCTTGCGGCGGGCTTGTCTGGAAAACGGACCAGCCGTGCGCGAACCGGGCGGACTCTACGTGAATGCGGGCGGGAACGCCAGCCTCGCCGCCCTGCTCCATTCAGTCAGCAGGGTCACTTCGCCGCCAGCACGTCCACCTTGTCGAGCTGCGGCGGCTTGGCCAGCAGCTCATCTGCTTTGCCCATTAGCGCCTTGGCGATTTCGCCGTTGAGGTGGGCCTCCCGACCGGCCTCGTCGTCGAAGGTGTCGAAGATGCCGAAGCTCGACGGCCCCAGCTTGAACGCGTACCAGGTACGCGTGCCCGCCTCGTCGCGGGCCAGCGGCAGCGCGCCGACCAGCATCGCCTGCACTTCGTCTTCCTTCCCGGTCTTGGCCTCGACGTGGGCCAGCAATCCCAGCTTCGCCATGGTGCGATCCTCTCGTTCGGTCGGAACCGCCACCCTGCCACGGACGCGGTGAGACTGTGGTGTAAAGGTGTCAATGCCGGATGCGTAAGAAATCGTTACGACACCTGCATGACCTTCGACACCCTCAAGTCGGTCCTGGGCCGCGTAGAGTCGTCGGTTGGCCGATCGGGCCACCCCATCCACATGCCCCCCTGGGCGGAGCGTGCCGTGAGTCCCCAGATCCTTCGCAAGACACCCCAGATCCTGTTCCTTTCCCTCGCCGTCGCCGCGGCCTTGTCCGCCTGCAAGCGCGATGGCGACGCCGCGGCGCCAGCCACCGCGCCCGTCGAAGCGGAACCCAGCACGCTGACCCTCGACGAATCCACCCTGCCCCCGGTCAACCGCTTCCAGTTCGGCGACCTCGACAGCAGCAAGAATGCCTGCACCGACTTCGGCGGCTACGTCAACGGCAAGTGGCTGGCAGCCAACGCCATCCCGGGCGACCGCACCTCCTGGGGCGCGTTCGAAATGCTCGACGAGCGTTCCAAGGCGGTGCAGCGCCAGTTGGCGGAACAGGTCGCCGCGGACGCGGACGCCAGCGGCGTGAGCAAGATCGTCGGCGACCTGTGGACCACGGGCATGGACGCGGAGAAGATCAACGCCCAGGGCATCGAACCGATCCAGGGCCGCCTGGCCGAGATCGAAGCGCTGACCGACCAGGCCTCGGTGGTCGACTACCTGCGCAAGACCTTCGCTCGCGGCGAGGGCCAGCTGTTCGGCTTCGGGCCCGAAGCGGACTTCGAGAAGCCCGACATGAACATCGCCTACGTCGCCCAGGGCGGCCTCGGGCTGCCGGACAAGACCTTTTATTTCGACGCCGACAAGCAGGCGCAGCGAGAGGCCTATGTCGCGCACGTGGGCAAGGTGCTGGAGCTCTCCGGTGTCGCGCCGGAGGCGGCCGCGCAACAGGCCAAGGACGTGATGGCGTTCGAGACCCGGCTGGCCAAGGCCTCGCGCTCGCGCGAGGAGCTGTCGCGCGACGTCAAGCTGTACTACAACCCCGTGACACCGGCCGAGGCCGACAAGCTCACTCCCAACTTCGCCTGGACCGGCTTCATCGAGTCGCAGGGGATCGCCGTGCCGCAGAAGCTCTCGCTCGCCATGCCCGAGTTCCACAAGCAGGTCAGCGCCATGCTCGCCGACGTGCCGGTGGAGCAGTGGCAGAGCTACCTGCGCTTCCACACCGTCGACGGCGCCGCGCCCTACCTCTCCGATCCGTTCGTGCAGGAGAACTACAACTTCTACGCCAGGACCCTGCGCGGCCAGAAGGAGCTGAAGGAACGCGGCAAGCGCGTGCTCGACACCATCGAGAGCCAGGCCGGCGAGGCCTTCGGCCAGCTGTACGTGGACGTCGCCTTCCCGGCCCAGTCCAAGGCGCGCATGGAACAGTTGGTCAGCAACCTCCGCGATGCGCTCAAGGTGCGGCTCGAAAACCTCGCATGGATGGGCGACGAAACCAAGGCCAAGGCCATGGAGAAGTGGGCGTCCTTCACCCCCAAGATCGGCTATCCGGACAAGTGGCGCGACTGGAGCGGGCTGCGGACCGGCCGCGACAGCTACATCGGCAACGTGCTCGCCGCCAACGAGTTCAACTACAAGTGGAACCTGTCCAAGATCGGCAAGCCGGTGGACAAGACCGAATGGGGCATGAGCCCGCAGACGGTCAACGCCTACTACAACCCGCTGCAGAACGAGATCGTGTTCCCCGCGGCGATCCTGCAGCCGCCATTCTTCGATCCCAACGCCACGGATGAAATGAACTACGGCGGCATCGGCGCGGTGATCGGTCACGAGATGATCCACGGCTACGACGACCAAGGCAGCCGCTTCGGGCCCAGCGGCAAGTTCGAGAACTGGTGGACGGAAACCGACAGCAGCGGATTCAAGGCGCTGACCAACCGCCTGGTGTCGCAGTTCGATGCTTACGAGGCCGCGCCAGGCAAGATGGTCAACGGCAACCTCACCCTGGGCGAGAACATCGCCGATCTGGGCGGCCTGGCCGTGGCCTTTGATGCGATGAAGAAAGCCACCGAGGGCAAGCCCGAGCCGATGACCGACGACCTCAGCCGCGACCAGCGCTTCTTCATGAACTGGGCCACGGTGTGGCGGCGCAACTTCACCCCGCAGGAGCTGGACGTGCGCCTGAAGACCGACTCGCACGCGCCGGCCAACTTCCGCGCCATGGGCGCGCCGTCCAACCTGATCGCGTTCGCCACCGCCTTCGAGTGCAAGCCCGAGGATGCGATGGTCCGCGCGGGCGACGAACAGATCGTGATCTGGTAACGCGAAGCGTCAGCCACTTAGCAAGGCCCGGCATCGCCGGGCCTTCGTGTCTGCGCAGCGTTGCATTCATGGATCGGCACTGCGCTCTTGCTAGACTTTCGCGATCACCCGCACGGATTCCTTGATGCCAAACGCAAAACCGCTTGCCCTCGCCCTCGCCGCCAGCCTCGCGCTAGGCACGTTCGCCACCGATGCCGATGCCCAGCGCCAGGGGGCCGCGGCTGCGGCCGCAGGCCCGCCGCCGGTCACCGCGTGCAGCGATTTCTACACCTTCGTCAACAAGGACTGGCTGGAAGCCAACCCGACCTGGGCGGGAACTGGCATGGTCTCCGCGCTCGGCGGGCTGCAGGCGGGCGCGCGCAGCCAGCAACGCGAACTGCTCGACAGCGCCATGCGCTCGCCCCAAGGTAGCGGGCAGAAACTGCTCGGCGACTTCTGGGCCAGCGGCCTGGACGTCGCGGCCGTTGAAGCCGACGGCGCGCAGCCGATTGCGCCCCTGCTTGAGCGCATCAACGCCATCCGCCGCGTCCGCGACATCCCGCCGGCGATCGCCGCGCTGCACCAGGTCGGCATCCCGGTGGTTTTCGGTTTCAATGCCGATGTCGACCTTGCCGACCTCGACCGCCACGTCGGTTACTTCACCCAGGGCGGGATGGGCCTGCCCGACCCGGCCTACTACACCCGCGCCGATGACGACACCCGCGCCCTGCTCGGGCGCTACGTCGACTACGTGCAGAAGATCCTCGTGCTCACCGGTACCCCGCAGGACAAGGCCGCCTTGCAGGCGCAGCAGGTGGTCGACCTGGAGACGCGGATCGCGCAGTTCGCGCGCCCGATCCCGGCGCTGCGCGACCCGCCGCAGAATTACGCGCTGGTGCCCACTGCCGAGCTCGGCAAGACCTACCGCCGGCTGCAGCTCGACGCCTTCCTCAACGCCCAGGGCGTCAACGACGACAGCGTGTCGCTCGCCAACCCGGCGCTGTTCGCGCAGCTCGACACGCTGGTCGGCAGCCTCAAGCCGGAGCAGTGGAAGACCTACCTGCGCTTCCATGTCGGCAACGCCATGGCGCCCTACCTGTCGAAGCCTTTCCGCGATGCCGAGTTCGAGTTCCGCGGTCGCGTTTTGCGTGGCGACAGCGCCCAGCCCGAGCGTCCGGTGTTGGTGCTCGACGCGATCAACCGCGCCGCCGGCCCGATGCTGGCGCGAGAGTATGTTGCGCGCTACCTGCCACCAGCCAGCCGCAGCCGTGCCGAGGCCATCGCCGGTGAGGTCCGCGCAGCGCTCGCGCGCGGGGTCGAGAGCGCGACCTGGATGAGCGGCAGCGCACGCGCGGAGGCGCGCGCCAAGGTAGCGAATCTGCGGATCGAGATCGGCGCGCCCGCGCGCGACCTCGACTTCACCGTGCAGCCGACCGGGCGCGGCAGCTTCGGCAGCAACATGCTGATCGCCTCGACCTGGCATCACCGCGAGGAGATGCGCCGCATCGGCCGCGGCAACGCCAGCCGCCGCTGGGAGGTGCTGCCGCAGGAGCCCGCGATCGCCTACGACCTCGCCCACAACCGCCTGATCGTGTCCGCGGCCGCGCTGCAGCCGCCGCTGCTGGACATGAGCCAGCTAGGCCCCGCGCACTACGGCACCTTCGGCGCCCTGGTCGGCCACGAACTGGGCCGCGCGGTGGACATCAAAGGCCGCATCGTCGACGCCTCGGGGGCCCTGCGGACCTGGTGGACGCCGCAGGACGAGGCCGGCTGGGGCCAGCGCGTCAGCCAATTGTCTGCGCAATACAGCAGCTATGACTATCCCGGAGCCTACGGCCTCAAGGTCAACGGCGTGCTGACCCGCGACGAGAACGCCGCCGACCTCGCCGGCCTCGAACTGGCCTGGAACGCGCTCGCCAATGCGCAACCCGCGCTCGACGCCGACGCGCGCCAGGCCTTCTTCGGCGCCTGGGCGCAGCTCTGGCGCCAGCAGGCCTCCAGCGAGGTCGCCGCCCGCAATGCCGCGGTCTCAGCGCATGCCCCCGGCATGTGGCGGGTCAACGGCACCTTGGCCAACCTGCCGGCCTTTGGCGAGACCTACCAGTGCACGCCCGGCACTCCGATGCAGCGCGACGTTGCGGACCAGGTGTCGATCTGGCGCTGAGCTCAGCTCGCTGTCTGAAGACAGACAGGGTATGCATGTTCCAGATCGGCTAAAAGCGCCGCCCCTGCGACTTGCGAAACGGCGGCTGCCCACGCCAGTAGCGGATCAGCAGCCAGCCGAACAGCATGCCGCCCAGATGGGCGAAGTGCGCGATACCGGCTGCGGTGCCGGTCACGCCGAGAAACAGGCTCATCACGCCGAACACGATAACCAGGGTACGCGCCTTCATCGGGATCGGCGGGATCAGCAGCATCACCCGCTGGTTCGGAAACAGCATGCCGTAAGCCAGCAGCAGGCCGAACACGCCGCCGGAAGCGCCCAATGTCGGATAGGCGCCGCCGCCCTGCGAGACCGCCCACGTCGCCACCACCAACTGCACCAGCCCGGCGCCCACCACGCAGGTCATGTAGAACAGCAGGAAGCGGCGGTCGCCCCAGGTGTATTCGAGCTGGGCGCCGAACATCACCAGCGCCAGCATGTTGAACAGCAGGTGCCACAGGCCGCCGTGCAGGAAGCCATAGGTGACCAGTTGCCAGGGCTGGAACGACCACGGGGTGGCAGCGGTCTGCGCGGCGACGCCGACGTCCAGCGGCCACAGCATCAGCGGGTAGAACGCGGCCACGCCAAGCAGGGATTGCAGCAGGAACATGCCGGCGTTGGCGACCAGCAGCGCCTTGGTGACGGGGGGGAGATTGGCGAGCATGCTGGATCCTTGTGCGTGCCCGCCATGATACCGGCTGGCGTCCTGGCGGCCGCCCCGGCCGCACTCAGTCCGGCCCCCATAGCGCCGCGTCGAGCGTGCCTTGCCCACGCGGCATGCGTACCCGGCCATCGTCCACCTGCACGCCCTCGGCGCGCAGTCGCCGCACCTGCTGGTGCCAGGCGGGGGAACCGCGCGGCAGCGCGATCCGGCCATCGCTGCGCAGCACGCGGTGCCAGGGCAGGCCGGGGTCGTCCGTGC
>JALZMP010000075.1 GCA_030858145.1 Pseudomonadota bacterium | reverse complement strand
GCGCAGCCTACGTCGCCGAACTCGAGGCGCAGGCGCGGGCGTTGGGCGTCGCGCCCCAGGTCGCGATCACACCGCCGACCGCCGCGATCGCCGAAGCGTATGCGGCGTCCGACCTGGTGCTGCAGTTGTCGCGCAAGCCGGAGTCGTTCGGGCGCACCGTGATCGAGGCGCTGGCGACGGGGCGCCCAGTGCTGGGATGGGCGCACGGCGGCGTCGGCGAGCTGCTGCAGGCGTTGCAGCCGCCAGGCGCGGTGTCGCCGTTCGATACCGGGGCCTTGCAGGCAGCGGCCCAGTCCATGCTTGCGCGTCCCGTAGGGCAAACGTCTACGATGCGGGCTGCGCTCGGTCGGTACACGCTGCAAGCCATGCAGGACGCCACCCTCGCCGTCTATGACGAGTTCGACGATGAATCCAATGCAGAATCCAGCGACCAGTAGCAGCGCCGCGCCCGCCGGCTGGCGCTGGGCGCCGCACTGGATCCTGGCCTTCGTCGCGCTGTGGCCGGCGCCCGGTTACGCCGAGGGCGTGATGGTGCTTGGCGCGCTCGTCGCCATCGCCAAGCTGCTGACCGCCCGCTTCCGGGGCGGCATCGCCCTGCTCAGCGGCCCGGCCTGGGCGCTGACCAGCGTGCTGTTCTTCGCCTACTGGCTGCCGCAGCTGATCTCGGCGATTGATTCGGTTGATCCCGGCCGCGCCCTGCGCGAGTCGCTGGTCGACCTGCGCTACCTGCCGTTCCTGTGGTTGGTGGCGATCGCGGTCGCCGACGACCGTGGCCGTCGGATCACCTTCATCGGACTGGCGGTGATCGCAGGCGTGTGGACGCTGGATGCGCTGGTCGAAGTCGTGCTGGGCACCAGCCCGCTGTTCTGGGGAATCGATGCGCTCAAGCAGATGGTGAGCGGACGCTCGATGTGCACCACGGCCGAGGTCGCCAGCGTCGATCGCCTGTCCGGGGTACTCGGCCCCTGCAACCTCAAGCTCGGGGTGGTGCTGGCCAGCCTGTCGCCGTTCGTGCTGCATGCCACCAGTCGGCGTTGGCAACTCGGCGGCTGGATTCTGGCGGCCACCGCGGTCGGTTTGGTGATCCTGTTCGCAGGCTCGCGGGCGTCCTGGCTGACGTATGCCTTGGTGCTCCTGCTGACCGGGTGGCGCCTGCTGGGGTGGAAGAAGCTCGCCGGCGTCTTTGTCTTCGGCGCACTGACGCTGCTGGTGCTGACCCTGGCGTCACCCGAGATCCGTGGGCGAATCGACCGCAGCACGCAGATGCTGGCCGCGGACGGAGCCGGGGTGGACACGGCACTGTCGGGTCGCACCCGCATCTGGGGTGCGGCGCTGTGCATGGCGCGAGAGAATCCGGTCAACGGCGTCGGCGCACGCGGCTTCCGCGAGGCGTTTCCGGCTTGCGATCCATCCCCGGACAAGGCGCCGGCCTGGGGCGAGGGTCCGGCATTGCATGCGCACCAGATCGTGCTCGAGGTGCTCAGCGAGACCGGCGTGATCGGACTGCTGCTGTGGCTTGCCGGCGCCGCCCTTGCCTGGCGGGCCTGGCGGTACGCGGACGTTGACGCGCGCGATCGCGCCCGACCCGCTATGCAGGCGCTGTTGGTGACTGTGTTCCCGTTCAACACCCACCTTGCGTTCTATTCGACCTTCTGGGGCGGGCTGACCCTGCTGCTGGCGGCGTTGTATGCAGGGAGCCTGCTGGCGCGGCAGCAGGAGCGGAAGCAAGATCAGGGATAGGCCGAGGAGCCGTCAGGTTGCCGCTTGAAGCGGCGATGGATCCACAGGTATTGCGCCGGCGCTGCGCGCGCCATGGCTTCGATGCCGGCCATGATCCGCGCGGTGTCCGCGGCGGCATCGGCGGAGGGAAAATCCTCCAGGGGAGGCTGCAGCCTCAGCGTGTAACCGCCATCGTCGCGGCGACTGTGCTGGAACAGCAGCACCGCGGCGCCGGACATGCGCGACAGCTGGTGGGTGGAGGTCAGGCTGTGCGCGGGCTGGCCGAAGAACGGCACGTATACGCTGTCGCCGCGGCTGGGATCCTGGTCGGGCGCGTACCACAGCAGGCCGCCACGCTTGAGATGGCGTACCGCGCCGCGCACGTCCTGCTTGCGGAACATCGCCGCGGCGTAGCGCGCGCGCCCGCGCCGCACTGCCCATTCCATCGCCGCCTGCCCGTGTGGGCGATACATGCCGGCCAAGGGAACGTGGTCGCACATCAGCCGGCCGCAGACCTCCAGGGTGGTGAAGTGCCCGGAGACCACGATCACGCCACGCCCGCCTGCGCGCGCGGCCTCGAGATGTTCCAGGCCTTCGACCACGAGGCCACGCCGCAAGGGCTGCACCGACCCCCACCAGGCACGCGCGAACTCGAACACGCCGATGCCGATCGCCGCGAAGTGGCCGTGCAGCAGGCGACGTCGCGCGTCCTGGTCGAGCTCCGGAAAACAAAGGGCGAGGTTGCGCTCGGCCACCGCGCGACGGTCGCGCAAGGCCATGCGCAGCAATGCGCCGAGCGCGCGGCCAAGCGCCCGCTGCCAGGACCAAGGCAGCCGCGCCAGCAGGGCCATCGCGACGATGCCCAGCCACGCCGGCCAGTGCTCAGGGCCCAGCGGTGGCGGTGTCGTGTCGTCGGCGGCCGGCATTGCGCGATTCTACCGGCGCCGGCGCGCGCGCGGCTTCGCTATGCTGTGCGCATGACGGCCGACCCCATCGAACGACTGCTGCGCGGGCTGTATTCCGCCGTGCTGTATGTCCTGGTACCGGTGACCGTCTACCACCTGATCTGGCGCGGCTTTCGTCAGGGCGCGTATCTCGAGCGCTGGAGCGAACGCTACGCCGTCTACCACGATGCACCGCATGCGGCCACGGTGTGGGTGCATGCGGTCTCCGTGGGCGAGGTCAATGCCGCGGCGCCGCTGGTCAATGCGCTACTGTCGCTGCGGCCCGACCTGCGCCTGCTGGTGACCACCGTCACCCCGACGGGTTCGGCGCGGGTGCAGGCGCTGTGGCAGGCGCGGGTGGCACACGTCTACCTGCCCTACGATCTGCCGGGGGCGGTCGGGCGTTTCCTGGCACATTTCCGTCCCAGCCTGGGGCTGGTGGTGGAAACCGAACTGTGGCCCAACCTGCTGCTGGGTTGCCGCGAACACGGCGTGCCGGTCTACCTGATCAATGCGCGCCTGTCGGCACGCTCGTTGCGCGGCTACCGCGTGTTGCGTCCACTGATCGGGCGCGCGCTGCGCAGCCTGCGCAGGATCGCGGCGCAATCGGAGGACGACGCGCGCCGTTTCGTCCGCATGGGCGCCGATCCGGCCAAGGTGTCGGTGCTGGGAAACCTCAAGTACGACATTCCCGTGGATAGCAGCGCGCGCGTGTTCTCAGCCGCTTTCCGCCAACGTTGCGGCAGCCGTCTGACGTGGCTCGCGGCCAGCACCCACGAAGACGAGGAAGCTGCCGTGCTTGCGATCCATGCGCGCCTGCGCAGGCGTTGGCCCGACCTGCTGCTGTTGTGGGCGCCGCGGCATCCGGAGCGCTTCCGTGCCGTCGCCCAGCAGTCCGTGCACGAAGGCTGGCGGGTGGCGACCCGGCGGCTGACGCAATGGCCCGACGGCGACGACGCCGTGTTCGTGGTCGACACCCTCGGCGAACTGATGCAGTTCTACGGCTGCGTCGAGGTTGCCTTCGTCGGCGGCAGCCTGCAGCCGGTCGGCGGCCACAACCTGCTCGAGCCGGCTGCGATGGGCACGGCGATGGTCACCGGGCCGCACCTGCACAACTTCAGCGACATCGCCCGCCAGCTCGAGGCCGCCGCGGCGCTACGGATCTGCGCCGATGCGCAGGCGGTAGGCGATGCGATCGAAGCACTGCTGGCCGACGCCGCCACTCGCGGGGCGATGGTTGACGCCGGCAGTCGCCTGCTCCGGGAGGGCCGCGGTGCGCTGGCGCGCACGCTGGCGATGGTCGAGACGGATCTTCCTGCCCGCACGTGACCGTGGTTGGCAGGGGCGCCTTGGCTGATCGGGATCAGCGCGGCGCCGGGTCTGCCAGGCGCAGGTCGGCGTCGACGGTCAGCAGGCGGTTGACGTCGCGGACGCTGGAAATATCGATGATGCCCGCCGCCTGTTCCAGCAGCAGCCGGTTCTGCAGAAAGTTGTAGCGCGAAAGTGCGTATTCGCGCTCGGCGTTGAACAGCGTGTTCTGGTTGTTGAGCACGTCGAGCACGGTGCGGGTGCCGACTTCCAGGCCGACCTGCGAGGCGTCGTAGGCGCTGCGCGCCGAAAACACCGCCGCCTTGCGCGCCTCGACCTCGCTGATGCCCGCGACCAGTGTTTGGTAGGCGTTACGGGTGCTGCGTTCCAACGCGCGCTTCTGCTGCTCGAGCTCGTCACTGGTTACATCGCGCTGGGCGATGGCCTGGCGGACCTGCGACGACACCAGGCCGCCGGAGAAGATCGGCACATTGAGGGTCAGTCCGATGCTGCGCGCCCTGCTCTCGTTCTCGAACCGCTGCATCCTGCCGTCGAGGTTGTTGGTCTGGTCGCCGTCGACCCGGGTATCGCCGTAGTTGGCGCCGAGGTACAGCGTCGGCCAATGGCCGCTACGCGCTGTTTCCACGTTCGCCGCAGCCGATTGCACCTGGAACGCCTTGGCGCGCAACGCGGGGTTATTGTCGATCGCCACCGCGACCCAGTCAGTCGCGCCACGTTCCAGCGGCAGCGTCGGCTGGAAGTCCTCGGGCAGGGCCCTGAGGTTGCGCACCGGCTGGTCGGTCAGTTCCACCAGCGCCTGATAGGCGTCCTCCAGGGCGTTTCGCACGACGATGGTGTTGGCGCGCGCGCTGTCGTACTGGGCGCGTGCCTCGTGCACGTCGGTGATCGGCGCCAGTCCGACCTCCAGCCGCTTGTCGGCGAAGTCGAACTGCTTCTTCAGCGCCGCTTCCTGGGCCTGCGCCGCGGCCAGCGTCTCGATGGCCACCAGCACGTTGAAGTAGGCCTGCGAGGTGCGGGTGATCAGCGAGTCGCCGGTGGACTGCAGTTGGAAGTCGGCCGCCTGGCTGAGCGCGCGCTGGCTGCGCAGGCGGGTGAAATTGCTGCGGTCGAACACCATCTGGCGCAGGTTCAGGCCAGCATCGCGGACCGTGCGCTCGCTGTCGGTATCGTTGGGTAGCAACTGGCTGCCAAAGGCCTGGGTACCTGTGTTGTCGGTGCGCGAACGGTTGAGGGAAGCGCTGCCATTGATTTGCGGCAGCAACGCAGAGCGCGCCTGCACCGCGCCTTCCTTGGTCGCCAGCCGCGTGGACTCGGCAGCGGAGAATTGCGCATCGTTGCTGCGCGCGAGTTCGTAGGTCTGCAGCAGGTCCTCGGCAAAGGCCGCGGACGGCATCACCGCAAGGGCGAGCGCGAGGACGAGGGGGCGACGGATCATGGGGCGGGTCCTTGCAACAAAAACCGAAAATGAGGTCAGAACTGGAACGCGGGCAGCGGCGCGGCACCGGCGAGGTAGCCCAGGTCGGTCTCGAACAACGACTCGACGCGACTGCCGTTGACCTCGGCGTGCACCAGCACCGCTTCCATCGCTGGCGCGCGGCCGCGGACGACGAACATCCGCCCACCCGGGCGCAGCCACTGCAGGAAACGTGACGGCACGGTGTCGACCGCACCGGTGACGCAGAGCGCATCAAATCGGCGATCTGTGTCCCAGGCGAAGGCATCGCCCTGCTCGACGCGTACGTTGCGCAGGCCGTGCTCGCGCAGACGCGCCTGGGCGGCGTCGGCGAAGTCGGCGTGGCGCTCGAGGCTGAGTACGTCGCGGGAGAGACGTCCCAGGCAGGCGGCCAGGAAGCCGCTGCCGGTGCCGATCTCCAGCACCGCGTCGCCGGCATCCAGCGCCAGCGCCTGCAGGGCGCGGCCCTCCACCACTGGTTTCATCATCCGCTCGCCGTAGCCCAGCGGGATCTCGATGTCGGCATAGGCCAGCGCGCGATGCGCCGCGGGCACGAAGGCATGCCGTGGCAGGGCGACCAGCACCTCGAGCACGCGCGGGTCGAGCACATCCCAGGGCCGGACCTGCTGTTCGACCATGGTTTCGCGGGCTTGGGCGTGATCGGCGTAATTGGCGGGCATCTTCGGGGTCTGTTGCAGGCGGGCGGCCATTTTACGGGGAGCCAGGATGCGCGGCGGCGCATGTGATGCAGGGGGCAGGGGCACAGGATGGCCATGGGACCGCAAGGCACGCAGTGCCGGAAGTCACCGGGACCGTCGGCGCCCGCACAGGCCTCATGGACCTGGCGCGTGCGCGCGCAGGAACAGCGCCACGGTGGCCTCGACGTGCGCGTCCACCTCGGCCTGCGTCGGCCGGCCGCACAGCCCGGAGGCCATGCGCGTATGCAGTTCGCCCTTGAGCAGGCAAAAGAACTGCGACGCGGCGCGGCGGATCTCGGGGACCTGCAGTTCGCCGCAGGCCACGCGCGCCTCCAGGAAACCGGCAAAGGCCTCCTGCACCCGCGCCGGGCCGGCGTCCCAGAACATCTCGCGCACCCGGGCGTCGCTGGCCTGGGTCAGCATCATCCGGTGCATCGACAAGGCCTCGTCGCTGGTGATCAGGCGGAAGAAGGCATGCGCGATGCCGGTCAGTTGGGTGTGCAGCGGCCCGCTGGCCTCGGTAACGAACAGATTCGGCGGCATCTGCGACTCGCAGACCGCCCGCACGGCGGCGGCGAACAGCGCATCCTTGTCGCCGAAATGGCTGTAGACGGTGAGCTTGGACACTCCGGCCTCGGCCGCGATCTGGTCCATGCTGGCGCCATCGTAGCCATGCGCGGTGAACATCCTCTGCGCCGCCGCGAGGATGGCGGCGCGCTTGGCCAGGTCCTTCGGTCGGCCCGGACCCGGGGCACGCGGCGCGGACGCAGCAGAGGCTGTGCTGGAAGAACTACCGTTCATGGCGCAATACTAGACTAACGGGTTCGATATTTACAGACGGCGCTGCAGACCGCCTTGTTGAGGGCAGTGCCATGACCGCCGCCAACAACGGCGCTATGCTCGGGCCGCAAGCGACGGCCGGCGCGTCCGGTCGGGGCCGGCGACGGCCTCAGCTCGGAGGACAAGGGTGGAGCCGACCGATATCCGCAATCCCGATGTCTTCCACAAGATGGTCGACTGCCAGTGGGCCTGCCCCGCACACACCCCGGTGCCGGAATACATCCGCCTGATCGCGGGCGGCCGCTTCGCCGACGCCTACATGGTCAACTGGCACAGCAACGTCTTCCCCGGCATCCTCGGGCGCACCTGTGACCGCCCCTGCGAGCCGGCGTGCCGGCGCGGGCGTGTCGAGGAGAACAACGGCCCGGCCTCGATGCGCGAGAAGCCAGAACCGGTGGCGATCTGCCGGCTCAAGCGCGTCGCCGCTGACCACAAGGGCGACGTTCGTGCGCGGATGCCGAAGCCTGCCGCGAAACACAACGGCAGGCGCATCGCCTGCGTCGGTGCCGGCCCGGCATCACTGACGGTGGCCCGCGACCTGGTGCCGCTGGGCTACCACGTGACGATCTTCGAAGCCGATCACAAGGCCGGCGGCTTCATGCGCACCCAGGTGCCGCGCTTTCGCCTGCCGGAGGCCGTCATCGACGAGGAGTGCGGCTACATCCTTGACCTCGGCGTCGAGTTCGTCGGCGGCCGCCGGATCGAGTCCATGCGCGCGCTGCTGGCCGAAGGCCATGACGCGGTGTTTGTCGGTAGCGGCGCGCCGCGCGGCCGTGACCTGGACCTACCCGGGAGGCAGGAGGCGGCTGGCCAGATCCACGTCGGCCTCGACTGGCTGGCCAATGTCTACTTCGACCACGTGAAGTCCATCGGCAAGCGCGTGCTGGTGCTCGGCGGCGGCAATACCGCGATGGACTGCTGCCGCTCCGCGCGCCGCATCGGAGGCACCGACGTCAAGGTGCTGGTGCGTTCCGGCTTCGACGAGATGAAGGCGAGTCCATGGGAGAAAGAGGACGCCATGCACGAGGGCATCCCGATCCTCGACTATCGCGTGCCCAAGACCTTCGTCCATGCCAGCGGCCGCCTGACCGGCATGACCTTCGAGCGCGTGCGCGCCGAGTACGACGACAGCGGCCGGCGCAAGCTGGTGCCCACCGGCGAGCCGGACGAATTCCATCCCTGCGACGAAGTGCTGATCGCGGTCGGGCAGGAGAACGCCTTCCCGTGGATCGAGCGCGACGTCGGCATCGAGTTCGGCAAATGGGACATGCCCGTGGTCGACGAGGTGACCTACCAGTCGTCGTTGCCGCACGTGCTGTTCGGCGGCGACGCCGCGTTCGGGCCGAAGAACATCATCTGGGCGGTGGCCCACGGCCACGGCGCGGCGATCTCGATCGACAAGCTCCTCAACGGCGAGGACACGCGCGAGCGTCCCGATCCGCTGGTGCAGCTGCATTCGCAGAAGATGGGGATCCACGAGTGGAGTTACGACAACGCGGTCTCGCCGGACGAGCGTTACCTCGTGCCATGGTCGGAGGCGGCGAAGAAGCTCGACAGCATCAGCACCGAGGTCGAGCTCGGCTTCGACCTGGCCACCGCCTGGAAGGAGACCCAGCGCTGCCTCAACTGCGACGTGCAGACCGTGTTCGACCGCGACAAGTGCATCGAGTGCGACGCCTGCGTCGACATCTGTCCCACCGACTGCATCACCTTTACCGTCAATGGCGAAGAAGCAGAACTGCGCACCCGGCTGACAGCACCTGCGCTGAACACCGAACAGGACCTCTACGTCTCGGCACCGCTGAAAACACTGCGGGTGATGGTCAAGGACGAGGACGTGTGCCTGCACTGCAGCCTGTGTGCCGAGCGCTGCCCGACCGGGGCCTGGGACATGCAGAAGTTCCTGCTGCAGGAAACCTACGCCGGCTCGGGATGCCGCAGCAGCAAGACGAAGGAGGCGGCGTGACCCCCACCCACGCCCCCTTGCAATCGGTCAATGACTTCGTGGTCAAGTTCGCCAACGTCAACGGCTCCGGTTCGGCGTCGGCCAACGAGCTGTTCGCCAAGGCCATCCTGCGCATGGGCGTGCCGGTCGCCCCGCGCAACATCTTTCCCTCCAACATCCAAGGCCTGCCCACCTGGTACGAGGTGCGGGTCAGCGAGCGCGGCTGGCTGGGGCGCCGCGGCGGCGTCGACCTGATGGTGGCGATGAACCCGCAAACCTGGGATGCCGACGTCGCCGAACTGGGGTCCGGCGGGTATCTGTTCCACGACAACAGCAAGCCGCTGCCGCGCTCGAAGTTCCGGGACGACGTCACCGTGATCGGGGTGCCGCTGACCGAGCTCTGCAACGCCACCTGGAGCGATCCGCGCCAGCGCCAGCTGTTCAAGAACATCATGTACGTCGGGGCGCTTGGCGCGCTGCTGGACATCGACACGGAGGTGATCGAGGCGCTGGTCGGGGAGCAGTATCGCAGCAAGCCGAAATTGCTGGCGCCCAACATCGAGGCGCTGCAGATCGGCCGCGACTGGGTACGCGAACACCTGCCGCAGCCGATCGGGTTGCGGGTTTGCCGCGCCGAAGCCGTCGGCGAGCGGATCTTCGTCGAAGGCAATGCCGCCACCGCGCTGGGCTGCGTCTACGGCGGTGCCACGGTCTGCGCCTGGTATCCGATCACGCCCTCGTCGTCGCTGGCCGAGGCCTTCCAGGCGTATTGCCAGAAGTACCGGGTGGATGCCGAGGGCAAGGTGAAATACGCCATCCTCCAGGCCGAGGACGAGATCGCTTCGATCGGCATGGTGGTCGGCGCCGGTTGGAACGGCGCGCGCGCCTTCACCACCACCTCGGGGCCGGGTGTGTCGCTGATGGGCGAGTTCATCGGACTGGCGTACTTCGCCGAGATCCCGGTCACCATCATCAATGTGCAGCGTGGCGGGCCGTCCACCGGCATGCCCACGCGCACCCAGCAGTCCGACATCCTCGCCTGCGCCTATGCTTCCCATGGCGACACACGGCATGTGTTGCTGTTCCCCGAAGACCCGCACGAGTGCTTCGCCTTCGCCGCCGATGCGCTCGACCTCGCCGACCGCCTGCAGACGCCGGTGTTCGTGATGAGCGACCTCGACATCGGCATGAACCAGCGCCTGTGCGCGCCGTTCGCCTGGGACGACGCCCGCGGCTACGACCGCGGCAAGGTGATGACCGCCGCACAGCTCGGAGAAGGCCGCGAGTTCGCGCGCTACAAGGACGTCGACGGCGACGGCATCCCCTGGCGCACCTGGCCCGGTACGCACCCGGACAAGGGCGCCTACTTCACCCGTGGCACCTCGCGCAACCCGCAGGCGCAGTATTCGGAAGCCGGACCCGACTACGTCTACAACATGCAGCGGCTGCTGAAGAAATTCGATACCGCGCGTGCGCTGGTGCCGCAGCCGGTGCTCTCGCAGGCCGACCTGCCGGCGCGGCACGGTGCGATCTTCTTCGGCTCGACCAGCCCGGCGATGCACGAGGCCGTCGAACTCCTGCTCGGCCAGGGCGTCGCAATCGATACCCTGCGCGTGCGCGCCTTTCCGTTCGCTGAGGCGGTGCTCGACTTCATCCAGGCGCATGATGCGGTGTTCGTGGTCGAGCAGAACCGCGATGGCCAGCTGCGCACCCTGCTGGTCAACGAATTCGACATCGATCCCGCGCGTCTGGTTGCCGTGCTGCACTACGACGGCACCCCGATCACGGCGCGGTTCATCGCCGATGCGATTGCGCCGCTTGTGTGGCCAGAACTGGGACGGGTCGATGAAAAGGTCGCGTGATCAAGCTGTGAGAAGTGGGACGTTGGACGTGAGATGGCGTCGCCATCGCGCACTGTGTCCTATCCCTCGTCTTAAGTCTCACGGCTTGCGTCTGGCGAGTCCGGCATGACCTACCTCGCCAAACCAGAACTCCACCACCCGACGCTGGCCTGCAACGCGATCGGTTTCACCCGCCGCGACTACGAGGGCAAGATCAGCACGCTGTGCGCGGGGTGCGGGCACGACTCGATCTCGGCCGCGATCATCCAGGCCTGCTGGGAGCTGGATGTCCAGCCGCACCGGCTCGCCAAACTCTCGGGCATTGGCTGCAGCAGCAAGACCCCGGACTACTTCCTCGGCCAGTCGCATGGTTTCAACACCGTGCACGGGCGCATGCCCTCGGTGTTGACCGGCGCCAGCCTCGCCAACCGCGAGTTGATCTACCTCGGGGTGTCGGGCGACGGCGATTCCGCCTCCATCGGCATCGGCCAGTTCGTGCATGCGATCCGTCGCGGCGTGGACATGGTCTACATCGTCGAAAACAACGGCGTCTACGGCCTGACCAAGGGCCAGTTCTCGGCGACCGCCGACCAGGGTTCGGTGTCGAAGAAGGGTGTCACCAACAGCGATACGCCGCTGGACCTGGTGACGATGGCGTTGCAGCTCGGCGCCAGTTATGTCGCTCGCAGCTTTTCCGGCGACAAGCCGCAGCTCGTGCCGCTGATCAAGGGTGCGCTGACCCATCGCGGTGCCGCCTTCCTCGACGTGATCAGCCCCTGCGTGGCCTTCAACAACCATCCCGGCAGCACCAAGAGCTACGACTACGTGCGCGAGCACAACGATGCCGTCAACCAATTGGACGTGATACTGCCGCGTGCGGCAATCGCGGTCGAGTACGCGCCGGGCGAGGTGGTTGAAGTCGAGCAGCACGATGGCTCGCGGCTGCGCCTGCGCAAGCTCGACGCTGCCTACGATCCGCGCGACCGGATCGTCGCCATGAACCTGATCCAGCAGCGGCAGGCGCGTGGCGAGGTGGTGACCGGGCTGCTGTACGTCGATCCGGAGGCTGGCGACCTGCACGGGCATCTGAACACGGTGGAGGCGCCGCTCAATGCGCTCGGAGCGGACGCGTTGAACCCCGGCGCCGACGTGCTGGCCAGGATCAACGCCTCTCTGCGCTGAAGCCGGCAGCCGGATGCGGGGCGTGGGCCAGGCCATCCTGCCGGCGGGCATGTTGGCGTCGCCGGGAAGCACGTGGTTCAATGACACCCGAAGCGGGGGTACCGGCGCCGCTGCCGAACATGGCCGCCGGTTGAGACAGACCCTTCGAACCTGATCCGGTTGAGACCGGCGTAGGGAAGCTTCGCTGGAATGCAGATGAGAGTCGTTTCGCTTCGACAGTTCCAGGTGTCGGAGCGCGAGTCCCTCCCTTATGCACACTCCAAGCGCCGCCGCTTCGTCCCGCCCGCTTTGGACGAATGCCATGAACGCAGTCCCATCCTCGCTGCTGCAGCAAACCGAGCAGCTTTCCGAATCCGTCACCCGACCAATCCCCGGTTCGCGCAAGATTTTCGTCGCAGGCTCGCGGCCCGACCTGCGCGTGGCGATGCGCGAGGTCGTGCAGACGCAGACCCCGACACTGTTCGGTGGCGAGGACAATCCACCGGTCACCGTCTATGACCCGTCCGGTCCCTACACCGATCCCGATGCCTCCATCGATCTCGCCGTCGGCCTGGCGCCGCTGCGTGCGCGCTGGATCGCCGAGCGTGGCGATACCGAGGTGCTGCACCGTTTGACTTCCGAGTTCGGCCGCGGCCGCGAGACCGATGCCCGGCTGGATGCGGTCCGTTTCCCGAACCGCCCGCTGCCGCGGGTCGCCAAGGCCGGGGCCAACGTCACCCAGATGCACTACGCCCGCCGCGGCATCGTCACCCCGGAGATGGAATACGTCGCGATCCGCGAGCACCAGCGCCTGGACGCGGTACGTGATGCAAGCCTGCTCAATCAGCACCCCGGCGAGGCCTTCGGCGCCAGCATCCAGACGCGCATCACCCCGGAGTTCGTGCGCGACGAGATCGCCCGCGGCCGCGCCATCCTGCCCTGCAACATCAACCATCCCGAGAGCGAGCCGATGATCATCGGCCGCAACTTCCTGACCAAGATCAACGCCAATATCGGCAACAGCGCGGTGTCCTCGGGCATCGCCGAGGAGGTCGAGAAACTGGTCTGGGCGACCCGCTGGGGCGCGGACAACGTGATGGACCTGAGCACCGGCAAGCACATCCACGAGACCCGCGAGTGGATCATCCGCAATTCGCCGGTGCCGATCGGGACCGTGCCAATCTATCAGGCACTGGAGAAGGTCGACGGCCGCGCCGAGGAGCTGACCTGGGAGATCTTCCGCGACACTTTGATCGAGCAGGCCGAGCAGGGCGTGGACTACTTCACCATCCACGCCGGGGTGCTGTTGCGGTATGTGCCGCTGACGGCGAAGCGGGTGACCGGCATCGTCTCGCGTGGTGGCAGCATCATGGCCAAGTGGTGCCTCTCGCACCATCGCGAAAGCTTCCTCTACGAGCACTTCGAGGACATCTGCGAGATCATGAAGGCCTACGACGTGGCCTTCTCGCTGGGCGACGGCCTGCGTCCGGGCTGCATCGCCGACGCCAACGACGCCGCCCAGTTCGGCGAGCTGGAAACGCTCGGGGAACTGACCAAGATCGCCTGGAAGCACGAGGTCCAGACCATGATCGAAGGCCCGGGCCACGTGCCGATGCAGCTGATCAAGGAGAACATGGACAAGCAGCTTGCGGTCTGCGGCGAGGCGCCGTTCTACACACTGGGTCCGCTGACCACCGACATCGCCCCGGGCTACGACCACATCACCAGCGCCATTGGCGCTGCGATGATCGGCTGGTACGGCACCGCGATGCTTTGCTACGTCACGCCAAAGGAGCACCTGGGCCTGCCGAACCGCCAGGACGTGCGCGACGGCATCATGGCCTACAAGATCGCCGCGCATGCGGCCGACCTCGCCAAGGGCCACCCCGGCGCGCAGGTGCGCGACAACGCGCTGAGCAAGGCACGCTTCGAGTTCCGCTGGCAGGACCAGTTCCACCTCGGCCTGGACCCGGAGAAGGCGCGGGAATTCCACGACGAGACGCTGCCCAAGGATGCGCACAAGCTGGCGCATTTCTGCTCCATGTGCGGCCCGCACTTCTGCTCGATGAAGATCACCCAGGACGTGCGCGACTACGCCGCCGGTCTCGGCGTCGACGAGACGGCGGCGCTGGAGGCCGGCATGGCGGAGAAGTCGGCGGAATTCAGGGCCGGTGTCGCCGAGGTCTATCGGCCGCAGTGAACCGTTCAGCGACCGGTGGCATGAACGCGGCCGTGGCGGCGTATATTGAGACAACGACCGCAGGGGTTTCGCGGGTGAGGTGCTAGCGTTCCCTGTGGCCGCAACAGGAGGTGTCCGATGAGCAGGTTCCGACTCTTCCAGTCCGCGCGCTGGTTGCCCGCCCTGATCGCGCTCGTCTTTTTGGCGGCGTGCGCCACCGGCCCGCGCATCAGCGCCGAAGCCGACCCCCGCGCGGATTTCTCGCAGTACCGCAGCTGGGCGTTCCATTCCCCGCTGGCGATCGAGGGTGAAGGCTATGCCACGCTCACCAGCAACCGCATGCGCGAGGCTGTGCGCGCGCAGATGGCGGCGCGCGGCTACACCTATGCTGCGGAAAACCCGGACCTGTGGGTCAACCTGAATGCCTACATGGAGCGGCGCACCGACGTGTCCTCGATGCCGTACGTCGACCATGCCTACTACTACAGCTATCGCGCCGGCGGCTATTTCGCGGTGCCGTACTGGCGCGATCGCACCCAGGTCTACCGCTACACCGAAGGCACGGTGAACGTCGACATCGTCGACGCCCGGCGCAATGCGTTGGTCTGGGAGGGCATCGCGGTTGGCCGCGTCGCCAACCTCAGCCCGGCCAACCGGGATGCGCGGATCGACGCCACCATCGCCGAGATCTTCGCGCGCTATCCGTACCGTGCCGGGACGGCGGCTGCAGCCGGCATGCGCTGATCTGCGGGTGCGGCGGCCGCTGCGCGGCCCCGCCCTTTAGAAATTCGGCTTCTCCGGCAGCGCTTCGTAGCGCGCGATCGATTCCATGACGATGCGCCTGGCCTCGGCGGCGTCGCGCCAGCCGTCGAGCTTGACCCACTTGTTGGCCTCCAGGTCCTTGTAGTGCTCGAAGAAGTACGCGATGCGGTCGCGCCAGTGCTGCGGTACGTGGTCGAGGTCGGTCATGTGGGCGTAGCTGGGGAAGACCTGGGCGACCGGCACGCCGAGCAGTTTCTCGTCGGTGCCGGCTTCGTCGGACATCATCAGCACGCCCACCGGGCGCACCCGGATCACCGAGCCGGGAATCAGCGACAGCGGCATCACCACCAGCACGTCGACGGGGTCGCCGTCGCCGCACAGCGTGTGCGGCACGTAGCCGTAGTTGCAGGGGTAGCGCATCGGGGTGGAGAGCACGCGGTCGACGAAGATCGCCCCTGAGGCCTTGTCGACCTCGTACTTGACCGGCTCGGCATCCTTGGGGATCTCGATGACGACGTTGATTTCGTCCGGCGGGTGGCTGCCGGTGGGGACGAGGTCGAGGCCCATGACGCGGTGTCTCCGGTGCGGCGCGCCTGCGCGCGGGAAGGGCGCATTCTACGCAAGGGGTTGCTGCGTTGCAGCATTCCTGGCAGGACGTCAGGATCACGGCTTTCTGCAGGACTGAACCGCAGCGAGGAACATGCGTCCCCGCAAACGACAACGGCGGCGAATCGCTCGCCGCCGTTGCCCTTGAAGCGCCTGCGATCAGACCCGCGGTGGTCCGCTATCGCGGTCCAGGTAGCGGCGCGACCAGCGGTCGGCGACCTTGCCGGCAGCCTCGCGGCCGCCGAGCCCGAAGGCCAGCGCCACCGCTACCGCCACCGCGCCCAGCACCAGTCCGAAGGCGAGGTTGACGATCTCGTCGGCGATGCCCATGGCGCGCAGGCCCATCGCGATCACCAAGCCGAGGATCGCCACCCGCGCGATCCGCGACAGCCCGACCGAATTGTCGCGGTTGGCGCGCTGGATGGCCTCGGCCGCCACGTTGGCCAGCCAGTAGCCGACCACGAAGATCACCAGGCCGAGCAGGATGTCGGCGCCGAAGGCGATGAAGGTCTCCAGCAGGTCGCGCACGCCGCTGAAGCCCAGCAGCGCCGCGGCTTCCACGGTCGCGAACAGCATGATGAAGAACAGCGCCAGGTGGCCGGCCAGTGCGGACAGGGAGGTGCCTGCCGACATGGAGGTGCCGACGAGATCGCGCTCGGCCTGGACCGACGTGCCCGCTGGCGGTGGCGCGGCATTGCCGGCCGACGGCGCATAGGACTCCGCGGCGGCGGAGGTCAGCCGCGTGTCGGTCACGATGGCCGTGTCCCGTGCGGTTTCGGCCGCGAAAGCGTGGCCCAGGCCGATGCGCTCGGGGATGCGGTCGAAGCCGAGGTTGGCCAGCAGGCGCGTGACCAGCCCGGCGACGAAGCGGCCGATGAACCAGGCGATCAGCAGGATCGCCGCCGCGGCAAGCACGTTCGGGATCGCTTGCAGGAACACGTCGAGCATGCCGGTCAGCGGTGCCGAGATCGCCTGGATGCGCAGTGCGTCCAGCGCCGCGATCAGGGTCGGCACGATGACCAGGATGAAGGCCAGGGTGCCGCCGAGCTCGGACAGGCGCATGCCGCGGGTTTCCTCGCGCTCCTGGCTGAAGCGGTCGACGCCGGTGGCGGCCAGCAGGTTAGTCACCAGCCCGCGCACCACCTTGGCGATGATGTAGCCGACCAGGCCGATCACCACCGCCGCGAACAGGTTGGGGAGGATGCCGAGGAAGGTGCCGGTCATGTTGGTCAACGGGATCATCAGCCCGTCGATCTGCAGCGCGCCTACGATCGCCGGCAGGAACAGCAGCAGCACCACCCAGTAGGCGACGTTGCCCATGGTGTGCGACAGCGGCTTCATGTCGGCGGTCTGCGACAGCCTGTCGTCCAGCCGGGTGGCGCCCAGCGCTTTGTTGACCACGGTGCGGACCACGGTCGCCACTAGCCATGCCAACAGCCCCAGGCCGGCCGCCAGCAGCAGCCGCGGCAGGTACAGCATCACCGTCGTGGCCAGGGTGGACAGCGGCCCGGACACGCCATCGACGCGCAGCACGCCGAACATGCCGATCACGGCCAGCAGCAGGATCGCCCAGAACACCACGCGACCGGCGATGCGCTCGAAGTCGAGCCGGGATTCGGTCTGCATGCCGAGCCGCTCATTCGTCCGTAGCGCGGCCAGCCCCTTGCGGGTGGCCGCGCTGGCCACCAGGGCCACGATCCAGCCCACCAGCAGGATGGCGATCGCACCGAGGATGTTGGGCAGGTACACGCCCAGCGAGTTCTGCAACGAGTATTGCCAGGTGACGGGTTGCATCGTATTTCCTCCAGTAGGGCGTATGACCTGCACAGATTAAGTTGCTTGCATTTATTTGTCCGGGGCGCCCAGGAAGATCGCTGCGCACCGGTCGGCCCACACATTCACAATGGCGTACGCGGAGTGAACAAAACGTTGTCGTCGGCCGTGGGGGCCGCAACCTGAATGCGATGCCGGCTCGCAGGATTCGGCACAAACTGCGGTTTTTACGGCCTGCAAAGCAAACGCCCCGCAGCACGGGGCGTTTGTGGACCACGGATGGATGTCTCAGGCCCTTACAGAAGCGGCACCAGCAGCAGCGCCACGATGTTGATGATCTTGATCAATGGATTGATCGCCGGGCCGGCGGTGTCCTTGTAGGGGTCGCCGACGGTGTCGCCGGTGACCGCGGCCTTGTGCGCCTCGGAGCCCTTTCCGCCGAAATTGCCATCCTCGATGTACTTCTTGGCGTTGTCCCATGCGCCGCCGCCGGTGGTCATCGAGATCGCCACGAACAGGCCGGTGACGATGGTGCCAATCAGCAGCCCGCCCAGCGCCTTGGGCCCCAGCACCAGGCCGACCACCACCGGCACCGCGACCGGCAGCAGCGAGGGCAGGATCATCTCCTTGATCGCGGACTTGGTCAGCATGTCCACCGCGCGTGAGTAGTCCGGCTTGGCGGTGCCTTCCATGATTCCCGGGATCTCACGGAACTGGCGGCGCACCTCCACCACCACGCTGCCGGCGGCGCGGCCCACGGCCTCCATCGCCATCGCGCCGAACAGGTAGGGGATCAGGCCGCCGATCAGCAGGCCGATGATCACCATGTGGTCGGACAGGTCGAAGGTCGCGGCGGTGTAGACGGTGTTGTCGACCAGCGCCCGCGCGGCACCCGCGGTGTCGAGGTTGTGAGTGTAGTCGGCGAACAGGACCAGCGCTGCGAGCGCCGCCGAGCCGATCGCATAGCCCTTGGTTACCGCCTTGGTGGTGTTGCCCACCGCGTCGAGCGGGTCGGTCACCGCGCGCACCTCGGGCGGCAGCTCGGCCATCTCGGCGATGCCGCCGGCGTTGTCGGTGATCGGGCCGTAGGCGTCGAGCGCCACGATCATGCCGGCCATCGACAACATCGCGGTGGCGGCGGTGGCGATGCCGTAAAGCCCACCGAGCGCATGGCAGCCCCAGATCGCCGCGCACACCGCGATCACCGGCAGCGCGGTCGACTTCATCGACACGCCGAGGCCGGCGATGATGTTGGTGCCGTGGCCGGTGGTGGAAGCCTGGGCGACGTGCCGCACCGGCTTGAACTGGGTGCCGGTGTAGTACTCGGTGATCCACACGATCACGCCGGTCAGCACCAGCCCCACCAGGGCGCAGAAATACAGGTTGATCGCGCCGAAGCTGTTGTCGGCCATCAACGTGGTGGTGATCGGATAGAAGAAGACCGCCGCGATCGCCGCCGACACGATCACGCCGCGGTACAGCGCACCCATGATCGAGCCGCCGGCCTTCACCTTCACCACCATCGCGCCGAAGATCGAGGCGATGATCGAGGCGCCGCCCAGCACCAGCGGATACAGCGCGCCATTGGCGCCGACCTCCGGGGCCATCAGGAAGCCCAGCAGCATGGTCGCGATCACGGTGACCGCATAGGTCTCGAACAGGTCGGCGGCCATGCCGGCGCAGTCGCCGACGTTGTCGCCGACGTTGTCGGCGATCACCGCCGGGTTGCGCGGGTCGTCCTCGGGGATGCCGGCCTCGACCTTGCCCACCAGGTCGGCGCCGACGTCGGCGCCCTTGGTGAAGATGCCGCCGCCCAAGCGCGCGAAGATCGAGATCAGCGACGAGCCGAAGGCCAGGCCGAGCAAGGCGTGCAGCGCCTCCTCGCCATCGATGCCCATGCGGGCCAGCACCATCCAGTAGCCGGCCACTCCGAGCAGGCCCAGGCCGACTACCAGCATGCCGGTGATCGCGCCGCCGCGGAACGCCACGTCCATCGCCGGGCCGATGCCGCGTCGCGCCGCTTCGGCGGTGCGCACGTTGGCGCGCACCGAGACGTTCATGCCGATGTAGCCCGCGGCCCCCGACAGCACCGCGCCGATCGCAAAGCCAATCGCCGTCGGCCAGCCGAGGAAAATGCCGACCACCACGAACAGGACCGCGCCGGCGATGCCGATGGTGCTGTACTGGCGGTTGAGGTAGGCACGGGCGCCTTCCTGGATCGCACCGGCAATCTCGCGCATGCGCTCGTTGCCGGCCGGCTGCCGGTTGATCCAGCTTGCCGAGACCATCCCATAGACAATCGCGATGGCCGCGCAGGCCAGCGCGAACCACAACCCGTTCTGATTGAACAACGCCTGCATGTATCCCTCCCCGGAGTGAATGCGGATGAAAACCCCGGCGACTATGGCACAGCCCCGACGCGGGGTGGTACCGGGGGTGGGCCGCAGGGCCCACAGCGGCGGCCACAGGCGGTCAGGACCTGCGCTACTCGTCATACCGTCAGGGGTGTGGGGCAAGCCCGTGGATGCGTCCACTCCCGATCTTGACCGCCAGGACCGGGCGCGGGTTTACCTGAAGGAATCTTGGCAGGCTGCGGCCAACAAGACGCCGGCGGTCACGCCGTTCCCGCGGCCATGGCGCTCGAGGGTGCGCGAGTCTCGATACTCAGTACGTCAGCGCATCGCCTTGATCTGGTAAATCACGCCAGTAACGGCGCCATCTTGGCCGAGCTTGCCGGTGTGGGAAAGGTCGGAAAGAAACAAGGAGTCGAGCGTGCCCAGTAAACCGGACATGTGGCCGACGTCCGGCTCGTCATTACCGATCAAGTGCATGTAGCGACCGGTGGCCGGATCGCAAAACACCACTGGATTCTCTGCATTGGCAAGTCCCGCTTTGCCGTACTCACCAAAAAAGTTGATGAATAACCCGCCACGAAGTGCTGCAGGAAAAAGCCTCGGTGCGAATGCGACGTCCGTCGCGCCCTCACTTTCCGACGGCGGGCTTCCCAATGGCTGGAACGCGCAGACCGGCTGCATGCCCATGCCACCGACGATAGCACCGGTGCGATACTCAACGTAGTTGTCGGGAAAACCAAAGAATTCAACCGGGCCGCCTATTGCCTCGCGAGGAAGCCGGTTAAGCTCGTCCGCGCTGCGTTGGTCGGAACGGTTTACCGTATCGTCGATGCCGTTGTCTTGAAAAAACAGGTCGCCGTTACCCGGATCAAGGGCGATGCCGGCGGCATTGCGAAGTCCGCCGGCAATGCGCTCTGGCGCAGACACACTGAGAGAACTGCGCAGATCCTGGATGACAACTCGATACAGCGACGCGCCCTGCAACGCGCCATGGGTCAGTCCGCTGACAGGCACCGTCCGCGATGTCTGTCCATCGTTGGCACTGGAGCCAACGTTGAAGAACACCTCGTGTACGTTGCCACGGCGCCGCACAGCGAGTGCATAACTGGTGTGTTCCCAGCCTGCGGGAAAAGCGAAGTGCATGGCGCCGACCAGTTCGAACGGACGGCCCAATGGATACCTTTGCCTGAATATGGAAATGCGCTCGCGACCGGGTTCGGCACTGGTGACGAAGATCAAGGCACCGGACTTGCGCACGGCGGTGACCATGCCTGGTAGTCCGCTGTAGAGGACTTCGGGTACGCCATCGGCACGTCCATCTCCGTCCCTGTCCCGCAGCCGAATCAACTCGCCAATCGACTGGAAATAGCCGCGGCTTGGCAGCGGCCGGCTGGTACCGACCAGCAGCGATCCGTCCTCGAGTTGCTGCATGCCGTAGGGAAAGTGCAGCCCTGAAGCGAATACGGTGCTCCGGAACCTGTCGGGGTCGACGCCGGACGCCGCCCGCAGGGACAGAGGCTGTGGCGGCTGCGTCGATTGCGCGACTTGTGGCAGCACGGCAGTGAGCGCGAGGAGCCACCACGTCTTCAGTACACGGTTTCCGATATGGATCTGGCGCATCAATTCCCCCTGCGAATACCGCTGTGAGCCACTCGCTACCACGAGTTCTGGAACGTGGCTGCCGGCACCAATACACCATTCCATTTGCCTATGCAACGCGCGCCCGATTCATATTGCCGAGAGAATGTGGCGTCGGTCGCCTTGAGACCGTTTGTCTGGAGTGCAACACTGATCAGCACGGTACATGGCAAGCATTCGGCCGCACATGCACGCCCGACCCTTGTTGTTCAGTCTCGCCATGGCGAAAGTGTCTTGCGCACGCCGATGTTCTTCAGCACCACGTATTTCGGCAAACCATCGCGCCCATATGGGGGCGGCGCCTCGCCGCGGATCAGCGGTTCGAGATAGCGGCGCGCGCGGGCAGTGATGCCGTAGCCGTCCTTGCGGATGAAGCCGGCCGGCATCTTCTTTTCGTGGTTGGCGATCTTGTCCAGCGGCGCGGCCTCGGTCTTCCAGCGGTAGGGCTGGTCGGAGGTGCGCATGATCACCGGCATGGTGGCGTTGTGGCCCTTGATCGCGAACTGCACCGCGGCCTTGCCCACGGCCATCGCCTGGTCGAGGTCGGTCTTCGAAGCGATATGTCGTGCGGAGCGCTGCAGGTAGTCGGGCAGGGCCCAGTGCACCTTCATGCCGAGGGCGTCCTTGACCCGGCCGGCGAGGATCGAGGCGACGCCGCCAAGCTGGGTGTGGCCGAAGGAATCCTTGCCACCTCCGGCGTCGGCGACGAAGCGGCCGTCCGCGGTCTGGATGCCTTCGCTGGCGACCACTACGCAATAGCCGACCTTGGCGACGACGCGTTTGACGTTGGCCAGGAAATCGGCCTCGTCGTACGGACGTTCCGGGAACAGGATCAGGTGCGGCGCGTCGTCGGGCGTCCTGCCGGCGAGCCCGGCGGCCGCGGCCAGCCAGCCGGCGTGGCGGCCCATGGCCTCGTAGACGAAGACCTTGGTCGAAGTCTCGGCCATGGCGGCGACGTCCAGCGCCGCCTCGCGCACCGACACTGCGGTGTACTTGGCCGCCGAGCCGAAGCCCGGACAGCAGTCGGTCACCGCGAGGTCGTTGTCGACGGTCTTGGGCACGCCGATGCAGGTCAGCGGGTAGTCGAACTCGGCCGCCAGCTGCGACACCTTGTTGGCGGTGTCGGCAGAGTCGTTGCCGCCGTTGTAAAGGAAGTACCGCACCTCGTGCGCCTGGAACACCTCCAGCAGGCGCGCGTATTTCGCGCGGTCGGCGTCCAGCGACTTCAACTTGTAGCGGCAGGAACCGAAGGCGCCGCCGGGGGTGTGGGCCAGGCCGCGGATGGAGGCGGCGCTTTCCTTGCCGGTGTCGATCAAGTCCTCGCGCAACGCGCCGAGGATGCCGTTGCGCGCCGCCAGCACGCGCACCTTCCGCGCGCGGGCCTCGGCGATCACCGCGGATGCGGTGGCGTTGATGACGGCGGTGACGCCGCCGCTTTGGGCGTAGAGCAGGGTTCCGGCGGCCATGACAGTCTCGGGAAGTGGCGCGGTTAAGGTAAGCTGGCGCGGTCTTCGTTGCGCCTGGGGCAGTGTAACGTCCCGCGGCGATTCGGAAATCAGGCTTTGGAGCAACACATGCGACTGGTACTCCTGGGGCCACCCGGGTCCGGCAAGGGCACGCAAGCGGGGCGGCTGAAAACCCATCTGCAGGTGCCGCACATCTCCACCGGCGACCTGCTGCGCGCCGAGGTCGCCGCCGGCAGCCCGCTCGGTCGCGAGGCCAAGGCCGTGATGGCGCGCGGCGACCTGGTCTCCGACGAAATCCTGCTCGGCATGCTGGAGGCGCGCTTTTCCCGCCCCGACACCCGCGGTGGCTTCATCCTCGACGGCTATCCGCGCAACCTGGCCCAGGCCGCGGCGCTGGACGGGCTGCTGGTGCGGATCGGCCAGCCGATGGACGTGGCGGTGCAGCTGGAGGTGGACAACGAACTGCTGATCGACCGCCTCGCCGGCCGTGCCCGCGAGGAAGGTCGCGCCGACGACAACCCCGGGTCGGTGCGCAAGCGCCTGGCCATCTACGACGAGCAGACCGCGCCGGTGATCGACTTCTACCGCCAGCACGGCCAGCTGGTGGTGGTCGACGGCGTCGGCACGCTGGACCAGGTGTTCGAACGCATCCTGGATGCGATCGCGCCGGTGCGGGAAGTGGGGTGAGGAGACTCCCTCTCCCGCTTACGGGAGAGGGTTGGGGTGAGGGCAGCGAGCTTGCAGCGCGAGCATTCGCTTCGTTCGTATTTGCGTGCGCTCTCCCTCACCCCATGCCCGCTCCGCGCCCCGGCCCGTGCCAGCGGCGCGGGCGCTCAGCCGCACACGCGCCAGTGGCGCGTAAGCTGTGCGTCCTCGCCCCGCAAGCGGGGGAGGGGGAGTTGGTGCCGTGCGGGAGCCGCTTCGTTTTGCATCGCGGTGATTTTCCAAGAGACTGATGACCTTGAAGATTCATATATTGGGTATCGCCGGCACCTTCATGGGCGGTGTCGCTGCGTTGGCGCGCGAACTCGGGCACACGGTGGAAGGCAGCGACCAGGCGATCTACCCGCCGATGTCGACCCAGCTCGAAACCCTCGGCATCGCGCTCAAGCAGGGCTATGCGCCTGACAACATCTCCGACGACTGCGGCCTGGTGCTGGTCGGCAACGCGCTGTCGCGAGGCAACCCGGCGGTAGAGCACGTGCTCGACCACGATCTGCGCTACAGCTCCGGCGCGCAGTGGCTGTCCGAGCAGGTCCTGCCCGGCCGCGACGTGCTCGCCGTCGCCGGCACGCACGGCAAGACCACCACCACCACCATCCTCGCCTACCTGCTGCAGGCGGCCGGGCGCGAGCCCGGCTTCCTGATCGGCGGGGTGGCCGAGGATTTCGGGGTGTCGGCGCGGCTGGGGAATGCGGGCTCGCCCTCCTCCGTCGCTTCTCGCCACCTGCTCGCGGTCGCGGGAGAAGGGAAAAAACCGGAGTCGTCGCTTGCGCGCCGACCGCTGTTTGTCGTGGAGGCCGACGAGTACGACACCGCCTTCTTCGACAAGCGCAGCAAATTCGTCCACTACCGGCCGCTGGTCGCGATCCTCAACAACCTCGAGTACGACCACGCCGACATCTTTCCCGACGTGGCCGCGATCCAGCGCCAGTTCCACCACCTGGTGCGGACCGTGCCCGCGCGTGGGCGTCTGCTGGTCAACGGCCACGACGCGCGGCTGGCGGAAGTGCTGGCGATGGGCTGCTGGACACCGGTGGAGCGCTTCGGCTTCGACGCCTCGTTCGAATGGTGCGCACGGCGGGAGCGCGCCGACGGCAGCGCGTTCGCGGTGCTGCACCGCGGACAGCAAGTGGCGCGCGTGGCCTGGCCGCTGCTGGGCGACCACAACGTGCTCAACGGCCTCGCCGCGCTGGCGGCCTGCCACACAGTCGGGGTGGAGG
>JALZMP010000051.1 GCA_030858145.1 Pseudomonadota bacterium | reverse complement strand
CACCAGCACGCTGGTCGAGCCGAACGCGACCACCCGCGGCGCGACCACCGGCGCGTCGGCACACCAGCGTGCGAACGCGTCGAGCGGTCCGCAGCTGAGGATGGCATCGACGGAGGCAGGCAACCCTGCCACCGCGCTGCAGTCGCCACGCAGCCAGTGCAGCCCATTGCCGTCAGTGCGCGGCGAGCGCGACACCGCGAGCAGCTCCCAGCCGCGCGCCTGCAGGCGTGCCAGCAGGGGGCGGCCGATCTGGCCGCTGGCGCCGAAGATCAACGCACGGCGCATGTCGATGCCGCAGTGGCGGAGGGCAGTCCCATGGTCGCCAGCATAGCGGTGGCGGCCGGGCGGGCGCGGCCCATCGGTTAGAATTCCGCAGCCCGCGCAGCCTGCATCGCGCGCGACGAGGCGATCGCAAGGAGTCCAATGCTCGTCATCCTGCTGGCCCTGCCTTTCGCGCTGGCGCTGGTGGTGGCGCTGTCGCGGAATGTTTCGCGCACGGCCACCGCCTGGCTCGCCGGGAGCGCACCCCTGCTCGGCCTGCTGCTGCTGGCATCGATGACCCCACCGCTGCTCGACGGCGGCATCGTGCGCAGCAGCCACGCATGGCTGCCGCAGATCGGGCTGGCGTTCTCGCTGCGCCTGGACGGGCTGGCGTGGATGTTCGCGCTGATGGTGCTGGCCATCGGCGGCCTGATCGTGATGTACGCGCGCTACTACCTGAGCAGCGAAGACAGCGCGCGCCGCTTCTTCTCCTACCTGCTGCTGTTCATGGGCGCGATGCTCGGCATGGTGCTGGCCGGCAACCTGCTGCTGCTGGTGGTGTTCTGGGAGCTGACCTCGATCAGTTCCTTCCTGCTGATCGGCTACTGGTCGCACCGCGAGGACGCCCGCGACGGCGCGCGCATGGCGCTGACCATCACCGCCGCCGGCGGCCTGGCCCTGCTCGGTGGCGTCATCCTCATCGGCCGCATCACCGGCAGTTACGAGCTCGACGTGGTGCTCGCCTCCGGCGACCTGATCCGCGCGCACGCGCTGTATCCGTGGGTGCTGGGCCTGGTGCTGCTGGGAGTCTTCACCAAGAGCGCACAGTTCCCGTTCCACTTCTGGCTGCCACAAGCAATGGCGGCGCCGACGCCGGTGTCGGCCTACCTGCACTCGGCGACGATGGTCAAGGCCGGGGTGTTCCTGCTCGCACGGCTGCACCCGGCGCTGGCCGGCACTGATCTGTTCTTCTACGTGGTCTGCGCGGTCGGCGCGGCGACCCTGCTGATCGGCGCCTGGAACGCGATCTTCCAGCACGACCTCAAGGGCCTGCTGGCGTACTCGACCATCTCCCACCTGGGCCTGATCACGCTGCTGTTCGGGCTGTCGAAGCCGCTGGCGGTGGTCGCGGGCCTGTTCCACATCCTCAATCACGCCACCTTCAAGGCCTCGCTGTTCATGGCCGCGGGGATCATCGAGCACGAGACCGGCACCCGCGACATGCGCCGGCTCGGCAACCTGCGCCGCTACCTGCCGTTCACCAGTGCGCTGGCGATCGTGGCGACGCTGGCGATGGCCGGCATCCCGCTGCTCAACGGCTTCCTGTCCAAGGAAATGTTCTTCGCCGAGGCGCTGGAGATCGAAGGCGCCGGCTTCATGCGCATCGCCATCACCGTGGTCGCCTTCCTGGCCAGCGCATTCGCGGTCACCTACAGCCTGCGCTTCGTACACGACACCTTCTTCGGCCAGGGGCCGCGCGCGGTGGACCGCGAGATCCACGAACCGGCACGGTTCATGAAGATTCCGGTGGAGGTGCTGGTGGTGCTGTGCCTGGCGGTCGGGGTGCTGCCGGCGTTCACCATCGCGCCGGTGCTGGCGCTGTCGGCGCGTGGCGTACTCGGCGACGCAGTGCCTTACTACAGCCTGGCGATCTGGCATGGCCTCAACTGGCCGCTTCTGATGAGTTTCGGCGGCATGCTCGGCGGTATCGCGCTGTACTTCGGCCTGCGCCGGCTGTTCAACCTGCACGCCATCGTGCGGCGCTCGTTCGGGCGCCATCTGTTCCGCGCCAACGACGACGCGGTGTTCCGCGTCGCGCGGCGCTTCACCATGGCGATCAGCAACGGCAGCCTGCAGCGTTCGCTGCTGTGGGTGGTGCTGGCGGCGCTGCTGGTGGCCGTGGTGCCCACCCTTGCGGCGTTTGCCCAGTTGCAAGCCGCGGTGAGCCAGCCAATGCCGGCCTTCGGCTGGGTCGTGTGGACGGTGCTGGTGGCGGCCACCCTGGGCACCGTCGCCCTGCACCGCCAGCGCCTGCTGGCGCTGGTGGTGATCGGCGCCGTTGGTCTGGCGGTGAGCCTGCTGTTCGTGCTGTTCTCGGCGCCGGACCTGGCGCTGACCCAGCTGCTGGTGGAGCTGGTGACCATCGCGATGATGCTGCTGGCACTGAACTACCTGCCGCAGTCCGCACCTGCCGACCCGGCCTTGCGCCACCGCCTGCGACGCGCGCGCGATGCAGTCATTGCGCTGCTCGCCGGCGGCGGCATCGCAGGCCTCGCCTACCTGATGATGACCCGTCCCGCCGACACCATCGGCGGCGAGCTGCTGGCGCGCGCACTGCCAGAGGCCTATGGCAGCAACGTGGTCAACGTGATCCTGGTCGACTTCCGTGGCCTCGACACCCTCGGCGAGATCGCGGTCTTCGGCATCGCCGGGCTGGTGGTGCACGCCCTGCTGCGGCGCGCGCGACTGGCGGCGGCGGAGGTCATGCCCGGACCCCCGGAACGACTGCCGATGCCGGCCCAGCTCAGCCACCTGCTGTTCCCGCTGGCGCTGGCGGTTTCGGTCTACCTGTTCCTGCGCGGCCACAACCATCCGGGCGGCGGCTTCATCGCCGGCCTGGTGCTCGCCATCCCGCTGCTGCTGCAGTACGTGCTCCAGGGTTCACAGTACGTCGAGTCGCGACTGGGCTTCGACTACGCGCGCTGCATCGGTCTGGGCCTGCTGGCCGCGGCGCTGACCGGGGTCGGCGCGATGCTGTTCGGCCTGCCGCTGCTCACCAGCGGCCATGTCGCGCCGCACGTTCCGGTCATCGGTCCCCTGTCGCTGAGCAGTGCATTGGGCTTCGACATCGGCGTCTACCTGGTGGTGTTCGGCAGCGCGATGCTGATCCTGTCGATGATGGGCACGATCCGCCCGCCTTCCGCCGACAAGGCCGCGCGCGGCGCCGCGCAGGAGGCGCACTGATGGAATTTGCGCTGGCCAGCGCCATCGGCGTGCTCACCGCGGCCGGCGTCTACCTGCTGCTGCGCGCACGCAGCTTCGACCTGATCCTGGGCCTGACCCTGCTGTCCTATGCCACCAACCTGCTGATCTTCTCGGCCGGGCGGCTGACACTGGGCCGGCCGCCGGTCCTGCGCGAGGGCGTCGCGGCGACACTGGCCAACCACGCCGACCCCCTGCCGCAGGCGCTGGTGCTGACCGCGATCGTGATCGCGTTCGCGATGACCGCGGTCGCCATCGTGATCGCCATGCGCAGCCGCGGCGACAACGGCGACGACCATGTCGACGCCGGAAGTGGCGAGCCGCTGCCATGACCTGGAGCGACCACCTGCCGGTGCTGCCGGTGCTGCTGCCGCTGCTGACTGCGGCGGTGCTGCTGCTGTTGGAGCGCCGCGGCATCGGGGTGCAGCGCGCCGTGTCCACGCTCGGCCTGCTGGCGCTGCTGGCGGTGTCGGTGCTGCTGGTGATCCAGGCCGACCGCGGCGACACCCTGGTCTACCTGCTCGGCGACTGGCCGGCACGGCTGGGCATCGCCCTGGTCGCCGACCGCCTGAGCGCGCTGCTGGTGCTGACCACGGCGCTGCTCGCCGCGGCCTGCCTGCTGCACGCCTGCAGCGGCTGGGACCGCCGCGCACTGCATTTCCACGCCCTGTTCCAGCTGCAGCTGGTGGGGCTCAACGGCGCCTTCCTGACCGGCGACCTGTTCAACCTGTTCGTGTTCTTCGAGGTGCTGCTGATCGCTTCCTACGGCCTGCTGCTGGCAGGGGGGCACGGGCCGCGGATGCGCGCGGGGCTGCACTATGTCGCGGTGAACATTGCCGCATCCACCGTGTTCCTGCTCGCATTGGGCCTGCTTTACGGTGTCACCGGCACGTTGAACATGGCCGAGATGGCCCTGCGCGTGGCCGCCGCCGCGCCGGCCGACATCGCCCTGATCCGCGCCGGGGCCGGACTGCTGCTGGTGGTGTTCTGCACCAAGGCCGCGCTGGTCCCGCTCTACCTCTGGCTGCCGCTGGCCTATTCGCGCGCACCCGCGGCGGTGGCCGCGCTGTTCGTGGTGATGACCAAGGTCGGCGTGTACGCGGCGCTGCGCGTCTACACCCTGGTGTTCGGCAGCGAGGCTGGCGTGCTGGCGGGTTGGGCCTGGCCGTGGCTGCTGTGGGGCGGCATCCTCACCCTGGTGCTGGCGACCCTGGGCGCGCTGGCCGCGCCGACGCTGCGAGCGCTCGCCGCCTACCTTGTCGTCGCCTCGGCCGCGACCCTGTTCATCGCGGTGGCGCTGGCGACCCCGGACGCGGTCGCCGCGGGCCTGTACTACCTCGTGCACAGCACCTTCGTCACCGCCGCGCTGTTCCTGGTCGCGGACATGGTGCGGCGTGCGCACCTGCGCGCGCGCCACGGCGACGGCCAGGTCGTGCTAGCGAGCCTGTCGGTGCCGGGGTTGCTGTTCCTGGTCGCGGCGGTCTCGGTCTCCGGCCTGCCGCCGCTGTCCGGCTTCCTCGGCAAGCTGCTGCTGCTCGCTGCGGTGCCACCGGCGCAGGTGTTCTGGGTGTGGTCGGCGATCCTGGTGACCAGCCTGCTGACCGTGGTCGCGCTGGCGCGCGCGGGGGGTCGCGTGTTCTGGGAAGGCGAGTACGGCGCGACCCCGTCGCCGCTGCAGCCCGGCGAAGCGGAGCCGCCGCCCGCAGCCGAGGTCCTGCTGCCGGTGCATACGCCGGCCCAGCTCGCCGCGACACTCCTGCTGCTGGGCTACGGCGTCGCCTTGACACTGGGCGCGGCACCCGCCCAGCGCTATGCACAGGCGGCCGCGGAGCAGGTGCTGTCGCCGCTGGCCACCATCGAGGCCGTGCGCGGCACGCAGCCGCAGCTGCGGGCACCATCACCATGAACCGTTTCCTGCCCTCGCTGCCGCTGAGCGTGACGGTGTTCGTGCTCTGGGTGCTGCTGGTCGCCGACGTCGGCACCGGGCAACTGCTGCTGGCGGCGGCGCTGGCGGTCGCGCTGCCACTGATGGCCGGCGCGCTGCAGCCGGAACGCGCGCGCTTCGGCCGCGGCTGGGCGATCGTCAGGCTGGCGCGTCGGGTCTTATGGGACATGTTGCTGTCCAACATCGAGGTCGCACGCCGGATCCTGGGGCCGGAGAAACACATCACCCCGGGCTTCCTGTGGCTGCCGCTGGACGTGAGCAACCTGCACGGCATCACCGCCCTGGCCAGCATCATCACCCTGACCCCGGGCACGCTGTCGGCCGAGCTGGCCGAGGATCGCCGCCACCTGCTCATCCACAGCTTCAACCTGCGCGATGCCGACGACACCATCGCCCGCATCAAGCAGCGCTACGAATCGCTGCTCAGGGAGATCTTCCCGTGATCGAGACCGCCATCGTCCTGGCGCTGTCCGCGGTCGGCCTGGCCATGTTGCTCAGCCTGTGGCGGCTGTTGCGTGGCCCGACCGTGCCCGACCGCATCCTCGCACTCGACACCCTGTACGTGAACACCATCGCCGCACTGATCCTGTTCGGCATGTATCTGCGCTCGTCGATCTACTTCGAGGCGGCGCTGGTCATCGCCATGCTCGGCTTCGTCGGCACGGTGATGCTGAGCAAGTACGTGCTGCGCCGGGACATCGTCGAATGAGCGCCGGTCCGCTGCTCGCCTCCGACATCGCGCTGGCTGCGCTGCTGGCCATCGGCACCTTCTTCGTGCTGGTCGGCTCGTTCGGACTGGTCAAGCTGTCGGAGTTCTTCAAGCGCCTGCACGGGCCGACCAAGGCGACCACGCTCGGCGTGGGCTGCATCCTGCTGGCCTCGATCGTCTGGCACGCGCTGCACGGCGACGGCCTCGGCCTGCGCGAACTGCTGATCACCCTATTCCTGTTCATCACCGCGCCGATCAGCGCACACATGATGGCGCGCGCAGCGCTGGCACTGGACCCGGACCTGCGCCCGGAACAGCCCCGCGAGGACGCCGCAAAGGCAGTGCCGGCGCCCGAGGCCGACGAGGACGCCGGGCGCTAGTGCGCCGAAGGCGTCGTGAGATGCCTGCGGCATCGGTGGCGAACAGCAGCGACGGCCCGCTCAGCGCGGCGGCATGAAATGCTTCTTCAGACCGGCCCAGCAGGCCTGGTAGTCGTGCTGGCGGTGCGCGGCTGCCATCGCCTGCGCGGTCGGGAGCAGCACCGCGCGGGTCTCGAACATGAAGGCCATGGTGTCGGCGATCACCTCGGGCTGCGAAAGATCCGCGTTCGACGCCTTGTCGAATGTCGCCGCATCCGGGCCGTGCCCGATCATGCAGTTGTGCAGCGAGCAACCACCCGGCGCCAAGCCCTCGGCCTTGGCGTCGTAGGCGCCGCGATCGCTGCGGCGACCTCGGGCAGCGCGGTGCCGATGGCGACCACCAGCAGGTCGGTCAGCAGCGGCACGCAGATTTGCCATCCCCGGCTTTACGCACACCCCTCCACATAATCCACCTGCGGCGGCACGCCCACGCGCCAGGACGTCACTGCATTGCCGTCTGTCTCGAACAGCAGCACACCGTTTCCGCTCTCGCCGGAGTCGATGCGCAGGTACTTGCCGCCCTCGTCGTAAAGGTATTTGTGCGGTTGCACGACGACGCGGCCTCGATACAGCTGCCCGATTTCCTCGGCGCTCATGCCGACCTTGCCGCCGCCCGGCGCGGTGATGTCCGCGGCGCGGACGTCGAGGCGCACGAACTGGCCGCCCTCGATCATGAAGGCGATGCGCGACGGTCCTTCCGGCTGTGGCTGTGGCGACAAGTGGTAGCAGGCATCGGGGCTGTCCGCCCCGGCGCTGCCGAGATCACGTCCCCAGGCCATGCGCACCGACTCGGCGTCAGCGCCGAAGGCCGCGGGACCGAAACCGTCCAGGCGGATCGTGCCAGGCGCCGGCATCCCGGTACCGCCGCCGGGAGCGAGGACGGGCTTGGTCGGGTCATCCGCGATGTCGTCCGCGGTCGCCGATGGCACGTCCGCGGCGGGCTGGTCGAGCGCCGGCATCGCCGCGCCGTCGGCAGCGGCGTCGCGTTCGCCGGTGCAGGCCGACAGGGCGAGGACGAGCAGCGCGAGCAGCGGCAGGCGAGGTGTCATGGACAGGCTCCGGGCGAAAGTGGGCCGCCAGCCTAGCGTGGATGCGTTAACGGCTCGCGAACGACGGCGCGCTCAGCGCGGCGGCACAAAGTGCTTCTTCAGCCCGGCCCAGCAGGCCTGGTAGTCGCGCTGGCGGTGCACGGCGTCCATCGCCTGCGCGGTCGGGCGCAGCACTGCGCGGGTCTCGAACATGAAGGCCATGGTGTCGGCGATCACCCCGGGCTGCGACAAATCCGCGTTCGACGCCTTCTCGAATGTCGCCGCATCCGGGCCGTGCCCGCTCATGCAGTTGTGCAGCGAGCAACCACCCGGCGCGAAACCCTCGGCCTTGGCGTCGTAGGCGCCGTGCACCAGGCCCATGAACTCGCTGGCGACGTTGCGGTGGAACCACGGCGGGCGGAAGGTGTGTTGCGCCACCAGCCAGCGCGGCGGGAAGATGGCGAAGTCCATGTTGGCCGTGCCGGGGTTGTCGCTGGGCGCGGTCAGCACGGTGAAGATGCTGGGGTCGGGATGATCGAAGCTGATCGAGCCGATGGTGTTGAAGCGGCGCAGGTCGTACTTGCACGGCGCGTAGTTGCCGTGCCAGCCGACCACGTCCAGCGGCGAATGGCTTATGTCGGCGCGCCATAGCCGGCCCTGGAACTTGGCGACCAGCTCGAAGTCCCCATCGCGATCCTCGTAGGTCGCCCGCGGGGTGAGGAAGTCGCGCGGATTGGCCAAGCCGTTGGCGCCGATCGGGCCCAGGTCGGGCAGCCGCAGCATCGCGCCATAGTTCTCGCAGACGTAGCCGCGCGAAGGGCCATCGGGCAGCGCGACGGCAAAGCGCACGCCGCGCGGAATGATCGCGATCTCCTGCGGCTCGATCTCGAGCACGCCAAGTTCGGTTGCCAGCGTCAGGCGGCCCTGCTGCGGCACGATCAGCAACTCGCCGTCGGCGTTGTAGAACCAGCGCCCGTCCATGGAGTCATTCGCCGCGTACAGGTGGATGCCGACCCCGTGCTGCGCCGCCGAGCCGCCGTTGCCGGCGATCGTGTAGAGGCCGTCGACGAAGTCCACCGGCGTCTCCGCGATCGGCAGCGGATTCCAGCGCAGCTGGTCGGGCGACACCGCAGTGTCGGCGAAATCCTCGTGAAAGGTCGATCCCGAGGCCGCCTGGCGGTAGGACGAGAACGTGCCGTGCATCGCCGCGGGCCGGATGCGGTACAGCCAGCTGCGCCGGTTCTCCCCGCGCGGCGCGGTAAACGCGGTGCCGGACAGCTGCTCGGCGTACAGCCCGTGCGCCACCCGCTGCGGCGAGTTCTGGCCGACCGGCAGGGTGTCGGCTTCGGCCTCGGTGGCGAACTCGTTGCCGAACCCACTCATGTATCCGGCGGAGCGCTCGCCGGCGGCGTCGCGCTGCGGCAGGGCGATGACGTTGTCGTCGGTGGAGGCGTTCATGGTTGTGCTCCTGCGAGCCCCTGCCCCACTTGCGGGACAGGGGTTGGGGTGAGGGCCGGGGCGCAGCTGCAGACGATCAAGAGCGCCCTCATCCGCCCTCGGGGCACGTTCACTCGCGCCATCCATGGCGCTCGCCCTTGCGGGCGGCTGCGCCGTGCAAAACGGCAAGCCTGCCGTTTTGTCTCCCGCAAACGGGAGAAGGGCTGGATGTCCACCTACAGCACGCCGCGCTTGATCTGGTCGCGCTCGATGCTTTCGAACAGGGCCTGGAAATTGCCTTCGCCGAAACCCTCGTTGCCCTTGCGCTGGATGATCTCGAAGAAGATCGGGCCGATCGCGTTGGTGGTGAAGATCTGCAGCAGCTTGCGTTGCTTTGTCTCGGCGTCGGCGTCGATCAGGATCTTGTTGCGCGCCAGCCGCGCCACATCCTCACCGTGGTCGGGCACGCGCTGGTCGATTACCTCGAAATAGCTGTCCGGCGTGTCGAGGAACTCGATGCCCTGCGCGCGCATTTTCTCCACGGTGTCGTAGATGTCGTCGGTGAAGCAGGCGATGTGCTGGATGCCCTCGCCCTTGTAGCTGTCGAGGTACTCGTTGATCTGCGACTTCGGGTCGCTGGATTCGTTGAGCGGGATGCGCACGACGCCGTCGGGCGCGGTCATCGCCTTGGACACCAGGCCGGTCTTGGCACCCTTGATGTCGAAGTAGCGGATCTCGCGGAAGTTGAACAGCCGCTCGTAGTAGTCCGACCACTTCTGCATGTTGCCGAAGAACAGGTTGTGGGTGAGGTGGTCGATGAAGGTCAGGCCGAACCCCCGGGGATCCGGGTCGGCGCCCTGCACCGGCAGGTAGTCCTCGTACATGCTGCCCTTCTCGCCGTAGCGGTCGACCAGGTACAGCATGCAATCGCCGATGCCCTTGACCACCGGCGCGTCCACGGCCTTGGACTCCGGCTTGTGGTCGATGGCCTCGCCGCCGTTGCCCAGCACGACCTGGCAGACTTCATCCGACGGCTTCTGGAAGCGGATCGCGAAACCGCAGGCGCTCGGCCCGTGCGCGCTGGCAAAATCGGCGGCGAAGGAATCGGGATCCTGGTTGAGCAGGAAGTTCACCCCGCCCTGGCGGTAGACCGTGATCGGCCGCGACTTGTGCTGCAACGCCGCGCTGAAGCCCATGCGGGTGAAGTAGTCGTGCAGTTGGGCGGCCTGTCCCTGCGGCGCGGCAAACTCGACGAACTCGAACCCATCGATGCCCATCGGGTTTTCGAAAGTGGTCACGGTCATGCCGAGGTTGGGCTGGGCGCTCATGGGGGGACTCCTGTCTAGCGGGCGGCCGTGCGGCATGGCGGCCGTAGTGGATGGGGCGACGCGCGGGCTGCAGCGTTGTGTGCCCGGCGATGCTGGCTGGCACATGCTGCAACGCGGCTTGCGTACGCGGGATCAAGGTTATAGTTTCATCTGAAACCATTTGCAAGGCGCAGCGCAGCAATGTCCCCGACGGAGAAGCGACCCAAGCACGCGGCTAGCTCCCTGCTCGTACTTGCGGGCCATGTGACTACCGCCAGCGAAGGCGCGGCCCCGCCCGGGAGGCGAACGAGGGAAAACACCAAGGCTGCTCCCGGCAAACACGCCACGCTCGAACTGGAGCACTTCCTGCCCTACCGACTGAGCGTGCTGTCCAACCGCATCAGCCAGACCATCGCCAGCACCTATTCCGAGCACTTCGGGATCGGCGTCACCGAGTGGAGGGTGATGGCGGTGCTGGGACGCTACCCGGGACTCTCCGCCCGCGCAGTCGCCGAGCGCACCGCAATGGACAAAGTTGCCGTCAGCCGCGCCTTGTCGCGCATGGGCGAGCGCGGGCTGCTGGCGCGCGAGACGCACGACGACGACCGCCGGCGGGCCGTGCTTGCGCTGAGCGAGGCCGGGCACGCGATGCACGCCCAGATCGTACCGTTGGCGCGGGCCTTCGAGCAGCGTCTACGGGACGGGATGTCGGTCGACGAGCGTACGCTGCTGTTTCGCCTGCTCGATCGGCTGGACGCACTTGAACTGCAGGCTGAGGCGGAACTCTCCGGCACGGCTTGAACGATGGCAGCTCGGGTGGCTGCGATTTCGGTGCCTAAGGGGTGAGCACCGTAGGAGTGGTTTCCTCACGTGACCGGGCGTGCCCGGCCTGCGGCGCAGGGAAAAAAAGCGGCGGCCGTTGGCCGCCGC
>JALZMP010000043.1 GCA_030858145.1 Pseudomonadota bacterium | reverse complement strand
GGATACTGATCGGCACCAAGCTGTGGTTCGTCGGCTCGCTGCTGGCGCGTGCACGTGCCGACAACCTGGCGCGGGAGTCCGGCAAGGACTGGGTGCGGTCGGTGGCGGGAGCGATGCCATGAGCTACCAGCCCTACGTCATCGCCGCCTACCTCGTATTCGCCGTCGTGCTGTTGTGGGATTTCGCCGCGCCGCGCCTGCGTACCGCGCAGCTGCTGCGCAGGATCCGTCGCCTGGCCGCGCGCCGCGCGGCTGCGGGCGCGCCGTCCAGCGCCGAGCTGCAACGATGAACCCGACCCGACGCCGACGCCTGTGGCTGGTCCTTGCGGTGGTCGTGGCCGCCACGCTCGCAGCGACCCTGGTCGCGGTCGCGCTGCAGCGCAACGTCGCCTACCTGTACACGCCGGCCGAGGTACTCGGCGGCAGCGCTGGCGACGCCGTGCGCAGCGGCGAAGCGCGCTTCCGCCTCGGCGGCATGGTCTCGGAGGATTCGTTCCATCGCGCGAGCGGATCGATGCAGGCCGGCTTCCGGGTCAACGACGGCGATGCCGAGCTGCCGGTGGTCTACACCGGCATCCTGCCCGACCTGTTCCGCGAGAACCAGGCGGTGGTCGCCACTGGACGCATGCAGGGCGACATCTTCGTCGCCGAACAGGTGCTGGCCAAGCACGACGAGACCTACGTGCCGAAGGAGGTCGCCGACAAGATGGGGCTTGCCCACCAGAAGCACGGTGTCGCCGCTTCTGCCGATCCACCGACGGGCAGCGCGCAGTAAATGCTGCCTGAACTCGGCCAAATCGCGCTGATCCTGGCGCTGCTGGCGGCGCTGCTGCAGGCGGTGTTGCCGCTTGCCGGCGCGCATCCGGTCGCACGTACCCCCGGCGTGGGCCGCAACGCGGCGTGGATGGCGATGGCGCGGCCGGCCGCCTACGTGCAGCTGGCCTTGGTCGCTGTCGCGTTCGCCCTGCTCACCACCGCCTTTGTCACCCAGGACTTCTCGGTGCGCTACGTGGCCGAGAACTCCAACTCGCTGCTGCCGCTGCATTACCGCTACTCCGCGGTCTGGGGCGCGCACGAGGGCTCACTGTTGCTGTGGACGCTGATCGTCGCCGGCTGGTGCGCGGCGGTGGCGTGGTTCTCGAAGTCGCTACCCGAGCAGGTGGTCGCGCGCGTGCTCGGGGTGATGGGGCTGGTGGCGTTCGGTTTCCTGGCGTTCCTGGTGTTCACCAGCAATCCGTTCGACCGCCTGCTGCCGGCCGCGATCGAAGGCCGCGACCTCAACCCGCTGCTGCAGGACCCGGGGCTGAAGATCCATCCGCCGATGCTGTACATGGGCTATGTCGGTTTCGTGGTGCCGTTCGCCTTCGCCATCGCCGCCCTGCTCGACGGCCGCGTCGACGCGCGCTGGCTGCGCTGGACGCGGCCATGGACGAATGTCGCATGGGGCTTCCTCACCCTCGGCATCGCGCTGGGCTCGTGGTGGGCGTATTACGAACTCGGCTGGGGCGGGTGGTGGTTCTGGGATCCCGTCGAGAATGCCAGTTTCATGCCGTGGCTGGCCGGCGCCGCGCTGTTGCACTCGCAGGCGGTGACCGAGAAGCGCGGCAGCTTCCGCGGCTGGACCCTGCTGCTGGCGATCGCGACCTTCTCACTGTCGCTGCTCGGCGCGTTCCTGGTGCGCTCCGGCGTGGTGACCAGCGTGCACTCCTTCGCCGCCGATCCCACCCGCGGCCTGTTCATCCTGGTGTTCCTCGGCATCGTGGTCGGGGGTTCGCTGCTGCTGTATGCCTTGCGCTCGCCCGACCACGGCGACGGCAAGCCGTTCGCGGCCGCCTCGCGCGAGACCCTGCTGCTGGGCAACAACCTGCTGCTGGTCGCGGCCTGCGCGATGGTGCTGCTGGGCACCCTGTATCCACTGCTGGCCGACGCCCTGGAGCTGGGCAAGATTTCGGTCGGCCCGCCCTACTTCTCGCTGCTGTTCCTGCTGCTGATGGCGCCGCTGGTGCTGCTGCTGCCGTTCGGTCCGCTGACCCGCTGGCAACGCGAGGACGTGTCCAGACCGGTGGCGATGCTGGCGCCGTGGGCGGGCGTGGCCCTCGTGCTCGGCGCGGTCGCCTTCTTCCTCGCGCCGCAAGGCGCGTGGAAGGTGGGCGCGGGCGTGCTCGGTGCGGTGTGGGTCGGCGCCGGAACGGCGCGCTTCGTCTGGTCACGGCTGCGCGACAGTGGTAGCCGCTTCACCGCCGAGATGCTGGGCATGACGCTCGCCCACGCCGGCGTGGCGGTGTTCGTGGCCGGCGCGCTGCTGGTGGAAGGCCTCAACGTGCAGCGCGAGGTCGCGCTGCGCCCGGGCCAGACGCTGGAGATCGGCCGCGACGGCTTCCGCTTCGACGGCGTGGAACAGATCCAGGGACCGAACTATGTCGCCGACCGCGGCACTGTGCAACTGTTGCGCCGCGGCGGGGAGACCCAGGTACTGCACCCGGAGAAACGCGCCTACGCCAGCGGCGGCCAGGTGATGACCGAGGTCGCCGTCCGCCCCGGCGTGACTCGCGACGTTTATGTTGCGCTCGGCGACTCCCTCGGTGACGGTGCATGGGCGGTGCGCGTGCATATCAAGCCCTTCGTGCGCTGGATCTGGGCGGGCGCCTTGCTGATGGCGCTGGGCGGCTTCGTCAGCGCGAGCGACCGCCGCTTCCGCCGCGTCGCAACCGCGCACGACGTGCCTGGTGACGCCCCACGCGCACCGGCAGCAAGCGCATGATGTTCACCCGCTGGCTGCCGCTGGTCGCGTTTGCGGCCTTGGTCGCCCTGCTGTCGGCGGGCGTGTGGCTGAGCCGCAACCCCGACCGCGAGGCGCTGCCGTCGCCGCTGATCGGAAAGCCGGCGCCGGCGTTCGTGCTGCCGCTGCTGCATGACCCGGGCCGCACGCTCTCGTCCGAGGCGCTGCGCGGCGCGCCCTACGTGCTCAACGTCTGGGGCAGCTGGTGCCCGGAATGCCGGGTCGAGCACCCGCTGCTCACGCGGCTTGCCGAAAGCGGGCGCGTGCGCCTGGTCGGCTACAACTGGAAGGACGAACGCGCCGACGCGCTGCGCTGGCTGCAGCAGTTCGGCGACCCGTACTGGGCGGTGGTCGCCGACATCGAGGGCCGCACCGCGATCGACTGGGGCGTCTACGGCGCTCCGGAAACTTTCCTTGTCGACGGCGACGGCATCGTGCGCTGGAAGCACGTCGGCCCGGTCGATGACGACGACATCCGCGGCGGCCTGCTGGCCGCGCTCGCGCGGATCGAGGGTGGGCGGTGAAGGCGCTGCTGCTGGCGCTCTGCCTCGTGATGCTGCCCGCGGCCCCGGCGGCGGCGCAGGCGGTGCTGGATCCTGCACCCCTGCAGTTCGTCGACGCGGCCGAGCAGAAGCGCTTCCACGCCCTGGTCACCGAACTGCGCTGCGTGATGTGCCAGAACCAGTCACTGGCCGACTCCAATGCGCAGATCGCGCACGACCTGCGGCGCGAGGTGCTGGGGCAGATGCGCGCGGGCAAGGACGACGGCGAGGTCAAGGCCTTCCTGGTGGCGCGCTACGGCGACTTCGTGCTCTATCGGCCGCGGGTGGAATCCAGCACGTGGCTGCTGTGGTTCGGACCGCTCGCCCTGCTGCTCGCAGGTGTCGCGCTGATCGTGGTGATCGTGCGCCGGCGCTCGCGCGGCACCACCGTGC
>JALZMP010000040.1 GCA_030858145.1 Pseudomonadota bacterium | reverse complement strand
GCGCAGGGCAAGCTGGGACGGGTGGGCGCGCATGACCGCGCCTACGCACTTACCGGCGACGCACGCTCCGTCCGCGAACGCGAACAGAGCCATGCGGCTGATCGCCCTGCCTCGGCCTGATCGACCGCGAACGCGCGGAAAAAGTGCTGCGCGAGGACGTGGTGCTCAGCGAGCCGATGGCGCGACAGGAACTGGACCGCTACACCTTCCGCTCACCGGGCTAGGCCGGCGCCTATTTCTACGGCTACACCCGAATTCTCGAACTGCGAATGGAAACCGAGCTCGCGCTGGGCGACAAGTTCGATCGCCTCGCTTTCAACAACTTCCTGCTCGACCAGGGCCTGCTGCCGCCGGACCCGCTGGCCAAGGCGGTACGCGAGCAATTCATACCGGCGCAGAAGGCGAAAGGCTAGCGCTCAGGTCACCCGCGCCAGCATCCGCTGGTTGCCGATCAATCGCGCCCAGCGGGTGCCAAGGTCGGCCCAGCAGACGTAGGCCGCCTCGCCGGCGATCCGCCACAGGGTCGCCGGCCGCCAGCGCAGTGCGGGCTCGGCGGCGCAGACGTCGGCGTCAATGCCCAGCTGGCGTGCGAACAGCGCGCAGCGGGCCAGGTGGTAGCGGCTGCTGAGCAGGGTCACGCGGCCGTGGTGGGCAGCTTCGCGCAGCAGGCTGCGGGCATTACGCAGGTTCTGCATGGTGTCGCGGGACGAGGACTCCAGCACCAGGGGTGCATCGGCGGCGATACCCAGCGCCAGCAGCCGTTCGCGGGCCAGTTCGGCTTCGGTCGGCATCCCGGGAGGCCCGCCGCCGAGCAGGACGATGCTGCGCGCAGGGCGCTGCCGCCACAGCTGCGCGGCGCGCTGCAGGCGGGCGTCGAAATCCGGATCCATCCGCCCGCCCGGCGCATGCTTGCCGAACAGCAGCAGATAATCGCTTTGCATGGAATCGCAAGGCGCCTTGCGGGCGATCCGCAGCACGTGCAGGAAATAGCCGACGTACACCAGCCCGAGGCTGAGGACACAGGCCGCCCCGGCAACGGTCAGGGTGTGCAGCGCGTCGCGGTCGCCGAAGAAACCTAGCTGGTGGGTGATCCGGGAGCGCACCATGGCGGGATCTGACAGGTCCATGCGGGAATAGCGCCCAGTCTAGAGGCCTCGGATGCTCAGGGCGTACAACTGGCCTTGATTCCCGCATCGCTATACTCCGCCGTTTCACTAACGAGGGCGCTGGGTTGTCGTCATTGCAGTCGCTGCCCCCCATGCCGGCCCTGGCGATCCGTGCCTTCACCGCCACCACCGCGCTAGGCTGCGGCCGCGAGGCCCAGGCCGAAGCCTTGCGCACGCGCCGCAGCGGCCTGCGCGAGAACGATTTTCCCTACAGCGGCGATGGCGAGCGCCTGCAGACTTGGATCGGGCGCGTGGATGGACTGGAGCAGGCGTCCCTGCCCGGGCAATGGGCGCACTGGGAATGCCGTAACAACCGCTTGGCTTGGCTTGCGCTGCAGCAGGACGGCTTGCCAGAAGCGATTGGCGAAGTCGGCCGGCGCCATGGCGCTGAACGCGTGGCGCTGGTGGTGGGCACCTCGACCTCCAGCATCGGCGCCACCGAAGAGGCCTACGCACGGCTTGAAGACGGCGACGGCGGCGAACCCGCCTTCCCTGCCGATCTCGACCGCCCAATCGTGCATACCCCGCACTCGCTCGGCGGCTTCCTGCAGCAGGCCACGGGATTGCGCGGGCCCTGCATCACGGTGGCCACCGCCTGTTCTTCCAGCGCCAAGGTGTTCGCGCAGGCCGCACGCCTGATCGACTCGGGCATCGTCGATGCGGCGCTGGTCGGCGGGGTCGACACCCTGTGCAACAGCGTGCTCTACGGCTTCAATTCGCTGGGCCTGGTGTCCGCCGCGCCCTGCCGTCCTTTCGACCGCGATCGCGACGGCCTGTCGCTGGGCGAGGCCGGCGGCTTTGCTGTCCTGGAACGCGCCCCTGCCGGCGAGACGGGACTGCAGCTGCGTGGCTACGGTGAATCCAGCGACGCCCACCACATGTCGACGCCGCATCCTGAAGGCATGGGTGCGCGCCTGGCGATGGCCGATGCGCTCGCGCGCGCCGGCATCCCTGCCAACCAGGTCGGCTATCTCAACCTGCACGGCACCGCGACGCCGGCCAACGACATCATCGAGGCGCAGGCCGTGGCCGCACTGTTTCCGGACAGCCTGCACGCCAGTTCGACCAAGGGCTGGACCGGACACACGCTGGGCGCCGCCGGGATCGTCGAATCGGTGTTTGCACTGATCGCGCTGGAGGAAGGGCTGCTGCCGGGCATGCTCAACAGCCAAGTACCCGATCCGGCCTGCGGTGAACAGATCCGCTTCGACAACGCAATGTCCGACCACCTGCGCTACGCCATGAACAATTCGTTCGGTTTCGGCGGCAACAACAGCTCGCTGCTGTTCGGTCGCGCATGAACACCTTGCACGCCTGCATTGCCGGGGTGGGCTACTGGAGCGATGGATTGCCGTCGTGGGCCGCCGCGCGCGCGTTCGCCCTGCATGGC
>JALZMP010000035.1 GCA_030858145.1 Pseudomonadota bacterium | reverse complement strand
GCGCGCGCGCCGACGACAGGCAATGCCGGCACGCTGCAGCTGCAGCTGGGCACGGCCTCGATCAGCGCCGTGGATCTGTCGGTGGAGCGCTACGCCGGCTGCTATTTCGTCCGGTTCTGAGGATTTCGGGCCGTTCGCACTTCCCGGGCGCCATCACCGTGGTTAGGCTGCCGGCATGCCCGCGCTCTCCTGCCACTTGCCCCTGCCCGTCCTCCTGATCTGCCTCCTGTCGTCCGTCGCCAGCCTTTCCTGGTCGGGCCCGGTCGACGCGCAGGTCCGCCGATGCAACACCGTGGACGGACACACCCTGTATACCGACCGACGCTGCGAAGACCTGGGCGCCACCGAACGCCTGCCCCGCGACCATGCGCGCCAGGGATCGCGCCTTCCCTACCGTGGCGGCTGCACCCGCCAGCTCCACGACCTGATCTTCGAAGTCAGCAGCGCGATCGATGCGCAGGACGCCAATCGCCTGGCCAGTGTCTACCACTGGCCGGGCCTGTCCTCGCGGGCCGGCTATGCCGTGGTCGGGCGGCTGGAGGCGATCGCACGTCGTCCGCTGGTGGACATCCGCGCACTGCAGCCGGCGCAGCCGGCCGCGGAGCCGCGCCTCGGCGCGAGCGGCTCGCTGCAGGACGGTGACTACTACCCCCAGACCACCTCCCTCCGGCCACCGGTGGGCCTGCGCCTGGAGCAGACGCTGTCCGACGGCGTCACCCCCTCGCGCACCACGTTCGGACTGCGGCGGCACATGGGCTGCTGGTGGGTGAGCTTGTAGGGCCGCAAGATGCCGGCACAATGACGCTCCACCAGGTGAGCCGCCGACATGCACTACCCCGAATGGATCTGGCACAACGGCCAGATCAAGCCCTGGGCCGAAGCCACCACCCATGTCATGGCGCACGCCCTGCACTACGGCTCGTCGGTGTTCGAGGGCATCCGCGCCTACGCCACCCAGGCCGACGGCCAGGACCGGGGCAGCGCCATCTTCCGCCTGCGCGACCATCTCCGCCGCCTGCACGCCTCCGCGCGGATCTATGACATCGAGATTCCATACACGCCCGAGACCCTCGGCACGGCCTGCCGAGAGGTGCTGCAGCGCAACGGCTTGAAGCAGGGCTACCTGCGACCAATCGCGTTCCGCGGCCTGGGCGGGTTCGGGCTGTCGGCCGAGACCCCGACCGATGTCGCCGTCGCCGCCTGGCCGATGGGTGCCTACCTCGGCGAGGGCGTGCTCGACCATGGCATCGATGCCTGCGTCTCGAGCTGGCAGCGCTTCGCACCCAACACGATTCCCGCCGGTGCCAAGGCCGGCGGCAATTATCTTTCCGGGCAGCTGGTCGCGCGCGAGGCGCGCAGGCTGGGTTTCGGCGAAGGCATCGCGCTGGCCTCGACCGGCCTGCTCAGCGAGGGCGCGGGCGAAAACCTGTTCCTGGTCTTCGACGGCGCGCTGCACACTCCACCGGTGAGTGCGGCGCTGCTCAACGGCATCACCCGGCATTCGATCATCGCGCTGGCGCGCGACGCCGGCATCGAGGTCGTCGAGCGCGAGCTGCCGCGTGAATACCTGTACCTGTGCGACGAGGTGTTCATGTGCGGCACCGCCGCGGAAATCACCCCGATCCGGTCGGTCGACGGCCACCAGGTCGGTGCCGGCCAGGCAGGGCCGGTGACGCGCCGGTTGCAGGCGCTGTTCTTCGGCCTGTTCGACGGCAGCACGCCGGACACGCATGGCTGGCTTGAACCGCTGTGAGCCCGCAACAGGCCATCGGCACGTAACGTGGTACCACGACAACGGCTGCCCGCGACCCGGTGCGCGCTACGGCAAGTCCGGTGAGAACGACAATGTGGCCACCACGCCCTGTTCACCCGGCAGCACCCGCACCTGCCAGTCATAGAGGTCGCACAGGCGGCGGACGATCGACAGTCCGATGCCGCCGCCCTGCGAATGCTCGGCATGGGTGCCGCGATATCCGCGTTCGAACAGCTTCGCCGCATCTTCCGCGCTCAGTCCCGGGCCGGAGTCGATGACTTCGACCGCGTGTCCGCGCAGCAGGCGCACGATCACCTCGCCCCGGCTCGTGTACTTGACCGCATTGCCGATCAAGTTGCCCAGCGCCACCGACACCGCCGACTCCGGCGCGTCGACCAGCATCTGCCCAGACTCACCCTCCAGCCGCAGCGCCAGCGGCTTGTTGCCGACCTGGGCACGGTGGGCATCGAGCAGCTGCTCGGCCACCCGGGCCACGTTGGTGCTGCCGTGCCCGCGCTCACTGCGCGACAGCAGCAGCAGGGCGCTGATCAGGTCGGTGCACTGCTGCTCGGCGCGCTGCACCCGCGCCAGCCGCGCACGCGTCTTGTCGTCGATATCGGGCCGGGACAGCAGCAGCTCGACCGCACCACGGATGACCGCCAGTGGCGTGCGCAACTCGTGGCTGACGTCGGCGTTGAACTCGCGGTCGCGCTGTACCACCTCGGTCAGGCGCGCTGCATAGTCGTCCAGGGCGCTGGCCAGCTGGCCAACCTCGTCATCGGCGAAATGCTCGGCCAGCGGCTCGGGCTGGGTGCTGCCGCCGGACCTGCGCAACCGCTTCGCCAGTTCCGACACCGGGCTCATCACCCGCGACGCCGCCCACCAGCCCACCAGAAGCGAGAACAGCGTGAACGCCACCACCGAGGCCAGAATCGCACGCTGGAACTGCGACTCGCCGCGGATCGACTGGCTCATGTCGTAGGCCAGGAAGAACCACTCGTCCGGGGTCTTGCGCACCGCCAGCTTGTAGGCGAACGGTTCGCCGTCCTCATCCACCCCGCTGAGGTTGTGGATACCGTCGCTGAGCTCGTACCAGTCGGGCTGCTCCAGGCGCAGCGACTCGAAGCGGTCCCTGCGCACCACCCGGCCAAGCATCTGCTGCACCGGCAGGGAGGGGTTGCTGTGCGGGTCGTTGTAGTAACGCCGCGCGTACTCGTCGATGTTGACGTTCATCACCCCTTCGACGAGGTCGTTCTCCACCCGGTTGCGCGCGTACTGGGTCGCGAAGGCGAACAGCGCGGTCAGCCCGAAACCGAGCAGCAGGAACGACAGGATGATGCGGCTGCGCAGCCGCCGCCGGTAACGCGTGGGACGCCGCGCCGGGGTCGCGCCGTCAGCTTCCGGCATCGGGAACGGCGATGCGGTAGCCGATACCGTGGCGGGTCTGGATCAGCAGCGTCGGAAATGGTTTGTCGATGACCGCGCGCAGGCCGTGGATGTGCACGCGCAAGGAATCCGAGTCCGGCAGCTCCTCGCCCCAGACCCGGGTTTCCAGCTCCTGGCGGGTGACCACCGCCGGCGACGCCTCCATCAGCGCCTGCAGGATCTTGAGCGCGGTCGGATTGAGCTGCACCAGCTTGCCGGCGCGGCGGACCTCCAGCGTGTCCAGGTTGTATTCGAGGTCGCCGACCTCCAGCACCCGGGTCTGTACGCCCTTGCCGCGACGGGCCAGGGCGTTGAGCCGGACCTCAACCTCCTGCAGCGCGAACGGCTTGATCAGGTAGTCGTCGGCGCCGGAGTCGAAGCCGGCGAGCTTGTTGTCCAGCGAATCGCGCGCGGTGAGCATCAGCACCGGCGTCTGCTTGCGGGCGTCATTGCGCAGCTTGCGGCAGACCTCCAGCCCGTCCATCCCGGGCAGGTTGAGGTCGAGCACCACGGCATCGAAGTCGTGGACCACGGCCAGGTGCAGGCCGGTGACGCCGTCGGCGGCGAAATCCACCGTGTGGCCGCGGTCTTCGAGGTAGTCGCCGAGGTTGGCGGCGATATCCTGGTTGTCTTCGATGACGAGGATGCGCATGTGGTTTCAGCGATCGCCGTCTACTGTGCCGGCGGGCGGTATACGGGAAGGTAACGAAGGGTGTCCTGCGAGGCCTCCGTGTCCCCGCGCCGCTCTCCGACGGTCTTGCACGTCGATGCCATGCGATTGGATCCTATCGTTCTGGTGCGTTCGCACACCAGGTGGCTGTCCTCACCGGCATTCGTGAGGATGGTATTGACCAACTCCTGGTCATTGAAGAGCGCCACCTTTGTGTGCTCGTTAAGCCCTTGGACGTCAACGCTTGCGCCCAGCACTTTATCCATGCGCGCAAGCGCGGACCTCACCGTTTGAAGGTCCTCGGGCTTGAGCTTGGCATAGCGCTTGCCCTCGCTGAGGTCGGCGAGGATCTGCTGCTGCTGCGCAGCGAAGTCGCGGTCGCCCTCTATCCTCATGGAATCTTTCGCAGTAGCAGGAGCAGCCGCAAGCAGCAGCGCTAGCGTCACCGCACATAAAGTCGTTCTCATTTTCCTCTCCATCGTGTCAGCACCCACAGTCGGGTCAGCCGATTTTGGCACAAAACAAAAGACCCGGGCGAGGTCGACGCCCGGGTTGAAAGGTATTGCCCCGATTACCGTAATCCGCTGACTGATCCTTGGAGACGACGCAGACGAGAACGCTGGATTTCGGTCCGGGCAAATTACGCCTGGGTCGATTAAAGGGATGTTAAACCGGTGCTATGGATTCCGTTAAAAGGCAGGGACGCGGGACGTCCTGCGCCGTAACGGCGCTGCCGTCTCTGACAGGGTTGAGACGTACTCGATAATGGCTCCCGCGATGTCCTGCCCAGTGGCCTGCTCTATGCCCTCCAGGCCCGGCGAGGCGTTGACTTCGAGCACCAGCGGGCCGCGCGCGGCCCGGATCAGGTCTACCCCGGCAAGGCCCAGCCCGAGTCCCCGCGCCGCACGGACCGCCATCGCCACCTCCGCGGCGTCCGGCTCGACCGCTTCGGCGGTGCCGCCGCGGTGCAGGTTGGAACGGAATTCACCGGGCTGGGCCTGACGGCGGATCGCCGCCACCACCCGGTCGCCGACGACGAAGCAGCGCAGGTCCGCGCCGCGGGCCTCGCCAATGTACTCCTGGACCAGGAAGTTGGCGTACAGGCCGCGCAGGGCCTCGACCACGCTGCGCGAGGCCGAAGGTTTCTCGGTCAACATCACCCCGGCCCCCTGGGTACCCTCGTTGAGCTTGATCACGTGCGGCGGCGGGCCCAGCATCGACAGCAGGTCGTGGGTGTCGTCGGGATTGTCGCCGAACACCGTCACCGGCAGGCCGATGCCCTGCGCGGCCAGCAGCTGGTGGCAGCGCAGCTTGTCGCGCGCGTTGGCGATGGCGGCGGAAGGGTTGGGCGTGTAGCTGCCCATCAGCTCGAACTGGTGCAGCACGGCGTTGCCGTAGCGGGTGATCGAGGCGCCGATGCGCGGGATGACCGCGTGGTAGCCGGCGATCGGCCGACCCTTGTAATGCATGGCGAAGCCGGCGTCGCTGATCCGCACGTAGCAGCGCAGCGGGTCGAGCACGCGCACGCTGTGGCCGCGCACGCGCGCCGCCTCGACCAGCCGCCGGGTCGAGTACAGCTTGCTGTTGCGCGACAGGATCGCAAGCTTCATCGCGTCATCCGCTCCAATGGCAGCACGGCAACACCGCGGCCGGACAGAACATCGGCGGCATCATCGCAGGGACGCTGCCGCCGATGGCGTGAGGCTGGAGCGGGCGAAGGGAATCGAACCCTCGTCAGTAGCTTGGGAAGCTACAGCTCTACCATTGAGCTACGCCCGCGGCGGTGGACAGTCTATGCCCCCCTGTGCGTTGGTGTTGAGGGTACTGCCCCGGGCCCCGTACGCCCCCGGATGGCTGCATCGTTTCACGAATGCCGATCGTGCTCAAGATGGGGATGGCGGCAGCGGATGCGGATTCGCAGCGGTCCGGTGACAATGCCCGGATGCAGATCCACCTCAATGGCCAGGACCATGACCTCCCGCCCGGGACCAACCTGGCCGCCCTGCTGGCGGCCGAAGGCCTGGGCGAATCCCGGGTCGCGGTCGAGGTCAATGGCGAAATCGTCCCCCGGGGGCGCCATGCCACGCGGATCCTGCACGCCGGCGATCGCGTCGAGATCGTCCACGCGCTCGGCGGGGGCTGACAGGCGGCACTAAGTTCTCGCCGGTGCCCGCGGCGCGAGAACCGATGTGCCAGCCGTTTCCTCGCCACTCGTCCGTGATACGCCGAGGGCCAGCGGCCCCTTGCCGGCCGTCCGCAGACCCACACCGGCCGTGCCGCCTGCCCGGCCAGCGCGCTACACGCGAAAAAAAACCCCGGCCGTTTCCGGCCGGGGTCCATGGTCACGTCCTTGCGTGATGCGTCGCGCGTGTCAGTCCCTGTTTGCGGGCGAGACCGAGCAATGTCCGGGGCCGATGCTGCCTTCGTTGTAGGCTGCCAAGCGTCCCGCCATCGCGATCACGTTCTGGCTGTTGCTCTTGTTCTTCCAGTAATTGCTGCCGGGGGCGTGCGCGCTGAACAAGGCTTCTGCCGCCGCCAGGTCCGTCGCCACCGCCGCGTCGCTCGCGCCCGCGAGCACGTTGAGCTTGGCGGCGATGTACTGGTGGGCCAGGTTGTAGTACGCGTTGCCCTTGGGCGCTGTCCACATCACCTTGATGTAGCTCGCGCCGGACCCGAAGAAGCTCGCATCCTCGTTGGCACTCGCCGCACCGTCGATCAAGTCCCAGGTGGCGTCACGCTTGCGCGAGAACTGCGGCTTGGGCGCGTAGTTCACGTGGGTCTTCCAGTAACCCTGGGTGTAGCTGCAACCACCCGTGACGCATGCACCGGGGACACGGATGCTCACCACCGCCTCGTCGCTGCGAGACTGGCCATTGAACAGTGCATGCAGCACGTTCGGCACCATGAAGGTGCAGGTCCCGTCCTCGACCGCGCTGGGCGGAATCCAGTCGGCGCGGATCTCGAGATTGCCGAGCAGGACATTGAGCGGGGACTTGATCTCGCCGGTCACGAACTGGGTGAAGCCGCTCTGGCAGACGCTCTGCGCCACGTCCCAGGCGAAGCCGGGGCCGAGGTTGAGCCCGCCGCCATTGAACGCATCACCGAGATCGGTGCAGGCGTCGATCTCCACCGTAGGCGCGCCGAATGCGAACGCGGCCTGGTTGGAATCGATGACCTGGCTGCCGCAGTCGGTGGCTACGCCCGCCGCGGTGTAGCACTGCTTGATGCGGGTGATGCTGGCCAGGTTGTGACCGGATAGCTTCGGCGTGGTTGCGCTGTACGTGCAGGCCAGCGAAGTCGCTCCCTGGGCACCGCAGACGGGAACCACGGCCTGCGTCGTCGCGTCGCTGAAGTGCAGCGTATCCTGCACCGGCGGCACGGCGAACTTGGGCGCAGGCGCGCTGGCCGGCCAGGTCGCGGTGATGGTGCCGGACACGTTGAACCCGGACTCACTCTGGGTCGTGCGGGTCGCCTGCAGGCGGTAGACCGTGTCATACACGCCGCCCGGGTTCAGCCGCAGCTGCGCGTCCTCGCACAGGTGCGCGCCGTGGTACGGGCCGCCCACGATCGGATCCGCCAGGCAGCTGGCGGCGTTCTCGAACCGCGCATCCAGTTGGTCGACCACGATCTTCTTGTCGACGCTCCAGTCATAGTCGCGGGTGAAGCCCGTCGATGCGGTCTTGGTGAGCTGGACCGCGCGGCAGGTAATGGCGACCGAGGCGCTGGCCATGGTGCTGCCGGCTGTGGGACCTGCGCTGGTACCGAAGACACCGGTGGCGGTGTTGTTCTCCGTCCTGGACTGGCCACACGAGTAGGTCTGGCCATAGACCCAGGTGCGTTGCGCGAGGGTGTCGTCGAAATTGAACACCTTCGGGCCGGGGGCCTTGGGATCGGTCACGGTCAGCGTGTCGCCATGACTTGGCGACGGGCTGGCGGGCAACTGCAAGCTGGCCGTGCCCGTGGACACGATCGTGTTGCCCTGATAAGTGCTGACCACGGCCACGGCGTTCTGGCCGCCCAGGCCACCCACCAGGAACGCGTAATTCGCCTTGTTGAGCTCGAAGCTGTAGCTGCAGGTCTTCAGCACGCTGCCTGCGCCGTCGCTGCAACTCATCGTGCCCTGGTCGGCAGGCAGTGCGGTCGGCCAGCGCGCGTGGAACATGGTCGCGTTGCCATTGAACACCATCGTGTCCGCGACGCTCTGCACCGTTACGCCGTTCAGGCCGAAGGGATTGCTGACCGTGATCTGCCCGGAGACCTTGAAGGTATTGCGGGTGGTCGGCGTTGCGGTCACCGTGTACTGCACGTCGTGGCTGTCGCCCACGAACATGTTGATCGCGGTGGGATTGGCCGACTTGCTCAGCCCCCACTGGGTGTCACGCTCCCACGCCGGGATGGCGGTCTTGGACGCAACCGGCCGCGGCAGGAAACAGGCCACCACATGGCTTACGCCCGCCGGGCCGCCGCTGGAATTGTCCGGCGAGAACAGGCCAGTGTCGGACGCGACCGGGGGGATATAGCGGAACTCGTTGGTGTTGGAACTGCCCTTCACGTAAACGATGTCGATCGGAATGGTGGCGCTGAAGTCGATGAACTTCGGATTGGCTTGATAGGTAAAGGTGATCGTCTGCCCGCCGCCCAGCGAATAGGGCCGGCCGTTGACAGGTTCGCTGTTTGTGCTGATGCCCAGGTACCCCGAGGGACAGGAAGTGATGTTGCCGTCGCGAACGATCGGGGTGACGCTCGCTGCCTGGGCGGTTCCGCCCACGAGCAGCAGCGCCGACAAGGCCCCGACGCCGATCCATGTATGCCATTTGTTCATTTGAGTGATCTCCGAGTGCCGGGCGCGTTGGCGCCGGTGTCCTTATTGCTCGGCAGCCCGGCCATGCCTCCCCGGCATCCGTGGCTTTGCGGCCCCGGCTTGCGCCGGGTGTGCTCTTGACGAGACCGATTGCGCTGCAACCGCGCGCTGCGACCGACCGGTGGTGACGGGAACCCGGCGATCCGCGGCGGGGGAGGCCGGGACCCGTGGCTTTGCGACCCCGGCTTGCGCCGGGTGTGCGTTTGACGTGACCGCGCAGTCGGGCAGCGCGCGTAACGGCCATCGGGAGGCGCGGTCTGGTAGGCCGAAGCTCGGGAGGCAGTCATTGCGTCTGACGCAGAAAGCGGATCCGCACCGGCCACGGCGCGTGGCCATTGCCCAGGGTTCCGGCCACGAGCCGACCAGCGGCCCGCTGGGGGCGACCAGCGGCGCTGGTACCATGACCGCATGCCCCCCAGTCGCCCCCCCATCGCCGCTGCCGCCAGCCGGGTCACCGGCCCTGAAGACCCACTTGTCATCGCCGGCAAGGTCTACCGCTCGCGCCTGCTGACCGGGACCGGCAAGTTCAAGGACCTCGAGGAAACCCGCGCCGCGACCGAGGCGGCCGGTGCTGAAATCGTCACCGTCGCCATCCGCCGCACCCCATTGTTCAACAAGCCGGTCGGACAGGATCCCGGCGAACCCAACCTGCTCGATGTGCTGCCGCCGGATCGCTACACCCTCCTGCCCAACACCGCCGGCTGCTACACCGCCGAGGACGCGGTGCGCACCTGCCGGCTGGCGCGCGAGCTGCTCGACGGCCACTTGCTGACCAAGCTCGAGGTCCTGGGCGACGAGAAGACCCTGTTCCCGGACGTGGTGCAGACGCTCAAGGCCGCCGAAATCCTGGTCGCCGATGGCTTCCAGGTGATGGTCTACACCAGCGACGATCCCATCCTCGCCCGGCGGCTGGAGGAGATCGGCTGCGTGGCGGTGATGCCGCTGGCGGCGCCGATCGGCTCCGGGCTCGGCATCCAGAACCGCTACAACCTGCTGGAGATCGTCGAGAACGCCCGCGTCCCGATCATCGTCGATGCCGGCGTCGGCACCGCGTCGGACGCGGCCATCGCGATGGAACTGGGTTGCGACGGGGTGCTGATGAACACCGCGATTGCCGGCGCCCGCGATCCGGTGCTGATGGCGCGGGCGATGAAACGCGCCGTGGAAGCCGGACGCGACGCCTTCCGCGCCGGACGGATCCCACGCAAGCGCTACGCCAGCGCGTCCTCGCCGGTGGACGGGTTGATCGGTTGATGAGCGACCCCGCGTCTCCCGGGCAACCGTTCACCGTCAACCCCGACCAACGCCGCGTCCGCAGCTTCGTCCTCCGCCAGGGCCGCTTCACCCCGGCGCAGCAGCGCGCATTCGCGGATTCATGGCCGCGCTTCGGCCTGGATTATCTCGGCACACCGCTCGACTTCGATGCCGTGTTCGGCCGCACAGCCAAGCGCGTGGTCGAGATCGGCTTCGGCAACGGCGAAGCCCTGCGCTACGCCGCCGCGCACGACCCCGGGCGCGACTACATCGGCATCGAAGTCCATGCGCCGGGGGTCGGACGGCTGTTGAACGCGCTGGCCGAGGACGGCAGCGACCACGTCTGCGTCTACCGCCACGACGCGGTGGAGGTGCTGACCCACGAGATCGTCGACGGCGGGCTCGATGAAATCCGCATCTACTTCCCCGACCCCTGGCACAAGAAGCGACACCACAAGCGCCGGCTGCTGCAGCCGGCCTTCGCCGAGTTGCTGGTGCGCAAGCTGGCGCCGGACGGGCGCTTGCACCTGGCCACCGACTGGCAGGACTATGCCGAGCAGATGTGGGACGTGCTCGATGCCACCCCGGGGCTGCGCAATCGCGCCGGCGCGCGCGGCCATGTGCCACGCCCGGCGTGGCGGCCGCAGACCCATTTCGAGCACCGCGGCCAGCGCCTGGGGCACGGGGTCTGGGATCTGCTGTACGACAAGAGCCGCTGATGGACACCGCCCTCACCCTCACCCGCGACATGCAGCTTGTGCTCGGGCTGGTGAGCCTGACCATGGTGCTGTTCCTGTTCGAGCGCGTGCGCGCCGACCTGGTGGCGCTGGTGGTGCTGGTGATGCTCGGGCTGACCGGGCTGGTCGCCCCCGAGGACATCTTCAACGGCTTCTCGTCCAACGCGGTCATCAGCGTGATCGCGACGATGATCCTGGGCATGGGCCTGGACCGCACTGGTGCACTCAACCGGCTTGCGGCCTGGCTGCTGCGCCGCGCGCGCGGGGTCGAGCAGCGCCTGCTGCTCTACACCTCGGCCGTCGCCGGCCTCAACTCGTCCTTCATGCAGAACCCGTCGGTGATGGCGCTGTACCTGCCGGTGGCCTCGCGGCTGGCTTCGCGCACCGGTCTGAGCCTGTCGCGGTTCCTGCTGCCGATCGCTGCGGCGATCGTGATGGGCGGCTCGCTGACCATGGTCGGCAACTCGCCGCTGATCCTGCTCAACGACCTGCTGGTCGCCGCCAACGCCAATCTGCCGTCGGGCGTGGCCACGCTGGAGCCGCTGAACATGTTCGCGCCGCTGCCGATCGGGTTGGCGCTGCTGCTGGCATGCCTGGCCTATTTCCATTTCTTCGGCGACCGGCAGCTCGGCGGCGAGCACGAGAGCGACGGCAGCGTGACCCCGGCCCGGACCGAGAGCTACTTCGCCCGCGCCTACGGCATCGATGGCGAGGTGTTCGAACTCACCGTCAGCGCCGACAGCCCGCTGGTGGGCATGTCACTCGGGGAGGCCGAGGCGGTGCACGGCGCGCCCCTGCTGCTGGCGCTCAAGACCGGCAACGACGCCCGCCTGGCACCGCCGGCCGATGCGCGGATCTGGGTCGGCAGCGTGATCGGCGCCATGGGTGAACGCCAGCAGGTCGTCGACTTCGCGCAGAACAACATGCTGCGGCTGAGCGCGCGGCTGCGCGAGTTCGGCGACCTGTTCAATCCCAGCCGCGCCGGCATCTCCGAGGCAGTGGTGCCGCCGACCTCGAAGTTCATCGGCAAGACCCAGGCCGAGCTCGCGCTGCGCAAGAACTACGGCATCAGCCTGCTGGCGGTCAACCGCGACAAGGAAGTGCTGCGCGAGAACGTCCGCAACCTGCCGCTGCGCGCCGGCGACATGCTGGTGCTGCACAGCATCTGGCAGGACCTGGCGCAGACCGCTGCCAGCCGCGACTTCGTGGTGGTCACCGACTACCCCAAGGGCGAGCAGCGCCCGCACAAGTTCAAGGTTGCGATGGTCATCTTCGGCATCACCATCCTGATCGCGCTGTCCGCGCGCATTCCGACCTCGATCGCACTGATGACCGGCGTCGCCGGAATGCTGGTGACCGGCGTGCTGAAGATGGACGAGGCCTACAGCGCGATCAACTGGAAGACCGTGTTCCTGATGGCGTGCCTGATCCCGCTGGGCTGGGCCATGGACAGCAGCGGCGCGGCGGCCTGGATCGCCGGCCATACCGTCGAGCGGCTGCCGGCCGGGGTGCCGATCTGGGTGCTGGAGTTCACCGTGGCGCTGCTGACCACGCTGTTCTCGCTGGTGATCAGCCACATCGGCGCGACCATCGTGGTGGTGCCGCTGGCGATCAACCTGGCGCTGGCCGCGGGCGGCAATCCCACCGCGTTCGCCCTGATCGTCGCGCTGGCGGCATCCAACAACCTGGTCACCGCGTCCAACCCGGTGATGTCGATGATCACCGGCCCCGCGGATTACAACGCGCGCGACCTGTGGCGGGTCGGGGCGCCGCTGTCGCTGGCCTACCTGGTGATCGTGGTGGCGATGGTGAACCTGCTGTTCTGAGGCGGCCGGCGGCGGAGGCAGGCTGGGCCTCGGCCCACCCTACGCCAGCACCACCTCACCCTCGCGTACGGCCACGGCCACCGCGCGCAGCCGCTCGCCGCGGCAGGGGCCGGCGACGCATTCGCCGTCCGACAGCTCGAAGCTGGCGCCATGCGCGGCGCAGACCAGCAGGCCTTCTTTCGACAGCAGGAATTTCCCCGGTGCCCAGTCCAGCCGCCGGCCGGCGTGCGGGCAGATGTTGAGCCAGGCCCGCACGCTGTCGCCGCGGCGATAGAGGATCAGCGACTCCGCATCGCCGCCGATGATCACCTCGACTTCCAGGAAGCCACCGTCCTCGATCCGCGCCAGCGTCGCAAGCGCGCCAGGTGCATCACGCGCGTCGCGCCCGACATGGCTTAACGAATCAGTTACACCTTCGTCCATGCTGCGTCCGATACTGTGCTCGCGATCCCCCGCCCGCATTCTGTCACGCCCCCATGTTCGTACGCAGCTTCCGCTCGCTCCATGCCCGGTTCGACGCCGCCGGCTTCGGCGCCGTGTTCGCGCCGCGCAAGCCGCGACATCCGCTGCTGCGCCTGGGCATCGGCCTGCTGGGTGTCGCGGTGCTGGTGCTGCTGCTGGCGGTGGCCTTGGTCGTCGGCAGCGCGATGATCGCGATCGGACTGGCGCGTCGCCTGCTGTGGCGCGACGCGCGCAGGCCGGCGCCCGACACGCGCGTGGTCGACGGGGAATACCGCGTGCTGCGCAAGCCCGTGCTGCCGCTGGCGCGCTGATGCCGGCGCGACCCCGCCGGCCACGATCCTCTCCGCTTGCTTGTTGCATGCCGTTGCCACCGGCAATGGCGCAGACAACCGCCGCAGCAGTTGGTCTGAGGTGATGCGTGCTGCGGCCGACGTCATTGCCCCCGCGCCGACGCCGCGCGTTCCGGTGCGTGGCGGTGGCAGCTTCCCGGTGCGTCGGGTGTATTGCGTGGGCCGCAACTTCGCCGACCATGCCCGGGAGATGGGCGCGTCCGCGCCATCGAGTCCGGCCGTGCGTGGCACGCCGGTGTTCTTCCTCAAGCCCGCCGATGCACTGGTGGTCGACGGCGTCGCAGCCTACCCGCCCGGCACCCGCGACCTGCACCACGAGGTGGAACTGGTGGTCGCCCTCGGCGGCGATGCCGCACCCGGCGAACTCGACCTTACCCGGGCGCAGGCGCTGGTGTTCGGCTACGGTGTCGGCCTCGACCTGACCCGCCGCGACCTCCAGGCCGCCGCGAAGGCCAAGGGCCTGCCCTGGGACACCGGCAAGGCCTTCGACCAGTCCGCGCCGGTCAGCGAGCTGCTGCCCGCCGCGGCCGTGGGAGACCTCGCGCCGCGCACGCTCTCGCTCGAGGTCAACGGCACGCTGCGCCAGCAGTCGCGGCTCGACCAGCTGATCTGGGACGTGCCGGAGATCCTGCACGAACTCTCGAAGCTTTACGCGCTGCGCGCGGGCGACCTGGTGTTCATGGGCACCCCGGCGGGCGTGGCCGCGCTGGTCCCCGGCGACACCTGCATCGCGCGCCTCGACGACCTGCTCGAACTGCACTGCCGGATCGGCGCGCCGCGGGTATAGTCGCCGGCGAACCTATTCCACCGGAGCCGGACGCGATGGGCATGGCCAGTGAGTTCAGGGAATTCGCCATGCGCGGCAGCGTGGTCGACCTCGCCGTGGGCGTGGTGATCGGCGCCGCGTTCGGCAAGATCGTCACCGCCCTGGTCGACAACATCATCATGCCGCCGCTGGGGCTGGCGATCGGCGGCAACGACCTGTCGGAGTGGGCGATCACGCTGCGCGCGGCGGGCGTCGATGCCGCCGGCGCGGCTATCCCTGCCGTGGTGCTGGGCATCGGCGATTTCCTCAACGCGCTGCTGCAGTTCGTGATCATCGCGTTTGCGATCTTCCTGCTGGTCAAGGCGATCAACCGCCTCAGCCGCAGGGCCGCCGAACCCGAGACGTCGGCCCAGGCTGCGGAGGAAATCCGTTTGCTGCGCGAGATCCGCGACCAGCTCAAGGCGCGCTGAGCCGCAGGCAGTTGCGGCGCATGGCAGCCGGCAGGATGTAGCCGCCAGGAATGGCACCGTGCCGCGCACTGCTAAGATCGTGACTGACTTCCTGACCGCGGATCCTGCATGCGCATCGCCCGCTGGCTGCCTGCCCTGTCCCTGGGCTTGTTGCTTTCCTCCACCGGTCTTGCCAACCAGAGCGAGACGCGGATTCCTGACGCCGCATTCGATCTCTCGGCGCAGCTGCGCGAGCAGGCGCTGGCCGACGACACCGCCTGGCGCGTCGTCGAATCGCTGACCACCGAAATTGGACCGCGGCTGGCGGGCAGCGAAGCCGATGCGCGCGCGGTGGCCTGGGCGAAGGCGAAGTTCGCCGAACTGGGCTATGACCGGGTGTGGACCGAGCCGGTCACCTTCCCCAAATGGGAGCGGCGCAGCGAATACGCCGAGGTGCTGGGTGCGCACGCGCAGCCGCTCGCCGTCACCGCTCTGGGCGGCAGCCCCGGCGGCACGGTCGAGGCCGAGGTGGTGCGCTTCGCCGATCTGGCCGGGCTGGAGGCCGCCGCCGAGGGTTCGCTGGCGGGCAGGATCGCCTTCGTCGACTATCGCATGCAGCGCGCCCGCGACGGCAGCGGTTACGGCCCGGCGTCGCGTGTGCGCAGCCGCGGGCCTTCGACCGCCATCGGCAAGGGTGCGGTCGGCTTCGTGATGCGCTCAGCGGGGACCGGAGCGCATCGTTTCGCGCATACCGGTAACACCCGCTTCGACGCCGGCCTGACACCGGTGCCCTCGGCAGCGCTGGCCGCGCCCGATGCCGACCAGCTCGCGAGGCTGCTCGCGCGCGGTCCGGTCCGCGTTCGCCTGGCCATCGACGCCGGCTGGGACGGCGAATACACCTCGCACAACGTGATCGGCGAGATTACCGGCAGCCGCACGCCAGACGAGGTCGTGCTGATCGGCGCGCACCTCGATTCCTGGGACCTGGGCACCGGCGCGATCGACGACGGCGCCGGCATCGCCATCACCATGGCCGCCGGCCACCTCGTCGGCCGGCTCGTTCAGCGGCCGGCGCGCAGCATCCGTGTGGTTGCCTTCGCCAACGAGGAGCAGGGCCTGCACGGCGGCCGCGCGTATGCCGAAAAATACGCCGCCGACGTCGCCCGCCACCAGCTGGTCGCCGAGAGTGACTTCGGCGCTGGCCGCATCTATGCCTTCAACACCAGCGCGCCTGCGTACGCGCAGGCGGCCCAGGCGCGGATCGCCGAGGCCCTGGCGCCGCTGGGAATCGCAGCCTCCGACAAGGGAGGCCCCGGCCCCGACCTCGGTCCGATCGCCGCGCGCGGTGCCGCCTGGGCCTGGCTGGGCCAGGACGGCAGCGACTACTTCGACCTGCACCACACGGCCGACGACACCCTGGACAAGATTGATCCTGCGGCGCTGGCGCAGAACACCGCCGCCTATGCCGTCTTTGCCTATCTTGCCGCGCAGGCGGAAGGGAATTTCGGCAGCATGCCGCGCCAGGCAGAATGATCGGGCGTGGGATCGAAGAGCACGCCGTTGCGCGCCGCGCAGGGAACGACCGCGTTGACACTGGCTAGTGATGAGGTGCGGCGTTAGCGCTACAGCCCTGCCACCCTGCCTGCGCTCGTGCTGCGAACCAGTCAGATCAGCGGCATGAAGCGTGCCATGCGGCCAGCAGCACCGCGGTCGCGGCGGCGACGTTGAGACTTTCGACCGCACCGCTGCCAGGGATCGACAGCCGCAGGTCGCAGGCCGCCACGAGCGCATCATCCATGCCTGCGGACTCCGCGCCGAGTACGTACACCAGGCGTTCTGGGAGCGACGTAGCGAAAAGGCCCGCGCCGCCGCGCACCAGGGTCGCGGCGAGCTTGAAACCGGCGCCGCGCAGCTGGGCGATGCTGTTGTCTTCGCGGCCCAGGCGCACCAATGGCACCGCTTCCGCGCCGCCCTCGGCGACGCGCACGGCGGCCCCGGAGAGCGCCAGCGAGGCATGCCTGGGCAGCAACACTGCCGCGATCCCGAAATGCGCCGCCGAGCGCAGGATTGCGCCAAGGTTATGCGGGTTGCCAACACCGTCCAGCCACAACGCGCATTGGGGGCCCGCCGGCAGCGCGCCCAGCCACGCCGTCAGCGCAAGCACCGGCTGCCGCAGCACGTCGGCCACCACGCCCTCGTGGTGGCTGCTGGCGGCCAGTTTCTGCAGGTCGGCCTCTGGCACCACGCGATAGCCGATGCGCTGCGCCACGCACCAGCGCAGCAGCGGCTGCAGCTGGGGGATGCGCGCCTCGGCCAGCCACAGCTTGCGCAAGGCCTCGGGCCGATGCGCGAACAGGGCACGCACCGCATTCAGCCCATGCAGGCGCAGTTCACCCTGACCCGATGCGCTGCCCGGCGCTTGCGTCGCGATGCCAGGCGGGCGACTGCGGGCGGCCTTGCGTGCAGGGCGCGCAGGACCGTCTGGCCCGGGTGGCCGCATCTCAGCCGCGGTCGCGGTCGCGCCAGAAGTCGGCGTTGCGGATACCCAGCGCTTCTGGATCGAAGGTTGGATCCTTCCCTGCCCGCTTCTGCGCCTCGTAATCCTTCAGCGCAATCAGGGCCGGCTTCTGCAGGATCAGGATAGCGACGATATTGAGCCAGGCCATCAGTCCGACGCCGATGTCGCCCAAGGTCCACGCCGCCGTCGCGGTGCGCATCGCGCCGAAGGTCACCGCGGCCAGGATCGCGATCCGCAGTACGAAGATCATCCATGGCTTGTGCACGCGGCGGTTGATCCAGGCGATGTTGGTCTCGGCCATGTAGTAGTAGGCGAGGATGGTGGTGAAGGCGAAGAACAGCAGCGCCAGCGCGACGAAGCTGGCGCCGTAGCCCGGCAGCACAGACTCGATCGCGTACTGGGTGAAGCCGGGACCGACCTCTATGCCGGGCAGGCCCTCGACCAGCAACGCGCCGTCGGCGCCGGCGACGTTGTACATGCCGGTGGAGAGGATCATGAAGGCCGTGGCCGAGCACACCAGCAGGGTGTCGACATAGACCGAGAACGCCTGCACGTAGCCCTGCTTGGCCGGGTGGGAGACCTCGGCGGCAGCGGCCGCGTGCGGACCGCTGCCCTGCCCGGCCTCGTTGGAATACACCCCGCGCTTGACGCCCCAGGCCACCGCCATGCCGAGCATCGCGCCGAAGCCGGCATCGATGCCGAGGGCGCTGCGCACGATCAGCAGGAACATCTCCGGCAGGCGCTGGTAGTCGAGCACCATCACCACCAGGGCCACCAGCACGTAGGCCAGCGCCATGAACGGCACCACCACCTGGGCGAATTGGGCGATGCGCTTGACGCCGCCGAAGATGATCAGCCCGAGCGCGACCACCACGCCGGCCGCAGTCACCGCCGGGGCGATTCCCCAGGCGTTGAACATGCCGGCGGCAATGCCATTGGCCTGCACCCCCGGCAGCAGGAAACCGGTGGCGACGATGGTGGAGATCGCGAAGATCCACGCATACCAGCGCTGGCCCATCGCCTTCTCGATGTAGTACGCCGGGCCGCCGCGGTACTGGCCGCTGGCGTCGACCTCCTTGTAGATCTGGCCCAGGGTGGACTCGATGTAGGCGGTGGAGGCGCCGAAGAAGGCGACCACCCACATCCAGAACACCGCGCCCGGGCCGCCGAAGTAGATCGCGGTGGCGACGCCGGCGATGTTGCCGATACCCACCCGCCCCGACAGCGACAACGCCAGCGCCTGGAACGAGGACACGCCGGCGGCCGACGACTGCCCGCGGAAGATCAACCGCAGCATCTCGCCGAAGCCGCGCACCTGCATGAAGCGGGTACGGATGGAGAAGTACAGGCCGGCGCCCAGGCACAGGGCGATCAGCGCATTGCTCCAGATGATGGCGTTGAGGCTGTCGATGAACTGTTCCACTGGGCGTGCTCCACGGGAAGGGATGCGATGGACCGGTCCCGCAGCAGGCGCGCCACCGGAACAGTGGCCCGATTCTCCACGATCCCGGGGCAAAACACGAAGCCCTGGGACCGGCGCCCCGAGGATCGGCCCAGCTGGGCGCCGTGGCGTCGCCGGCACTGGCGCGAACAGCCGCAGGCAGTGCGGCCCGCCCACGCAGGACGATCAGGCGTGCCCGCTGACCACCGGGGTTTCACGCTCCAGCTTGTCCAGCTTGCGCGACACCGCATCGGGCGACTTCGTGTACGGCGCGAGCAGCGCATAGAACGCCGGCACCACGAACAGCGACAGCAGGGTGGAGAACGCCACGCCGGAGATCACCACCACGCCGATGGTGCCGCGGCTGGCCGAACCCGGGCCGCCGGCCAGCACCAGCGGCAGCGCGCCCATGATGGTGGCGATCGACGTCATCAGGATCGGCCGCAGGCGCACGCCGGCGGCCTCGACGATCGCCTCGCGCACGCTGCGGCCGTCATCGCGCAGCTGGTTGGCGAATTCGACGATCAGGATGCCGTTCTTGGCCGCCAGCCCGACCAGCATGACGATGCCGATCTGGCTGAACAGGTTGAGCGTGCCCCCGGTCAGCGCCAGTCCAAGCAGCGCGCCGAGTACGCCCAGCGGCACGGTCAGCATGATCACGAAGGGATGGATGAAACTCTCGAACTGCGCCGCCAATACCAGGTAGACCACCAGTAGTGCCAGCGCGAAGGTCAGCAGCACCGCGCCGCCGGCACGCTGGTACTCACGCGACTCGCCCTTCCAGTCGATCTGCGCGTAGTCGGGCAGCGCCTCGGCGACCGTGTCCTCGAGGAACGCCAGCGCCTCGCCCATGGTGTAGCCCGGGGCGAGGCCGGCGGTGAGGGTGATCGCGCGCAGGCGGTTGTAGCGGTTGAGGCTGCCGGCTTCGGCGATCTCGCTCAGGCTCACCAGGTTCGACAGCGGCACCAGGTCGCCGCTGCTCGAGCGCACCTCGATCGCGGCCAGGTCCGCCGGGGTCGCGCGGCCCTCGCGGCCGGCCTGCAGGATCACGTCGTATTCCTCGCCCTCCTGCACGAATGTGGTGACGCGGCGGCTGCCCATCATGGTTTCCAGCGCGCGGCCGATGTCCGACACGCTGACACCGAGATCGGCGGCGCGCTGGCGGTCGATCTGCACCCGCATCTGCGGCCGGGTTTCCTGGTAGTCGGAGTTGACCGAGAACAGGCCCGGGTTGGCCTCCATCCGCTCCAGCATGATGTCGCGCCAGCGCGCGATCTCCTCGTACTCGGGCCCGCCAAGCACGATCTGGATCGGCTGGCCGCGGCTGCGCACCAGTCCGCCGCCGACCCGCGGCTGCGCCTGCACGCCGCTGAGGCGGGAGAGGTCGGCGCGCAGGGAGTCGGCCACCTCGCCGGTGTCCTGGTCGCGCTTGTTCCAGTCGCGCAGGAACACGATCACGTTGCCGGTGTGCATTTCCTCGCTGGCGCCGAAGCCACCGGGGACGCGGGTGTTGTAGCGCTCGATCGGACCATCCTCGCCCACGCGCGCGGCGAAGATCTCCTCCACCTGCCGGATCTGCTCGACGGTGTAGTCGTAACCCGCGCCCTCGGGGCCGACGATCGAGACGAAGAACGCACCGCGGTCCTCCGCCGGCGCCAGCTCCGCGGGCACCCACTTGACCAGGGCATAACTCAGTCCGACCGCGGCCAGCATCAGCGCGCCGATCAGCCAGTGGCGGCCGAGGCTACGCTCCAGGCCATTGCGGTAGCGCACGCTCAGTGCATCCAGCCGCCCGCTGACCCATCCGTGCAGCCGGTTGCTGTTCTCCTGGCTGTGCGGGCGCACCAGTTTCGAGGCCATCATCGGGGTGAGCGTCAGCGCCACGAACGCCGACAACGCCACCGCGCCGGCCAGCGCCACCGACAGCTCGCGGAACAGCCGCCCGGTGTTGCCCTCCATGAAGCCCACCGGCAGGAACACCGCCACCAGCACGGTGGTAGTGGCGATCACTGCGAATGCCACCTGGCGGGTGCCACGCCGGGCCGCCACCAGTCTCGGTTCGCCCAGGTCGGTGCGGCGCTGGATGTTCTCCAGCACCACGATCGCGTCGTCCACCACCAGCCCGATCGAGAGCACGATCGCCAGCAGGGTCAGCAGGTTGATCGAGTAGTCGAACAGGTACAGCGGGATGAACGCCGCGATCAGGCACACCGGTACCGTCAGCGCCGGGATCAATGCCGCGCGCAGGCTGCCCAGGAACAGCCAGATCACCAGCAGCACCAGCGCGATCGCCTCGGCCAGGGTCCAGTAGACGCGCTTGACCGAGGCGTCGATGAACACCGTGGAATCGAACGCGACGAAGATGTCGGTCCCCGCCGGCAGCGTGCGCTGGATCTCCTCGGCGCGCGCACGCGCGGCGGCGGTGACGTCGAGCGCGTTGGCAGTCGAGGTCTTGATGATGCCCAGGCCGATGTTGGGCTGGCCGTTGCTGCGGTAGTAGGCGCGGCGCTCGGCGGAGGCGAGTTCGACCTCGGCCACGTCGCCCAGCCGCACCACGTAGTCGTCGTCACCCTTGCGCAGCGGGATCTGGGCGAAATCCTCCGGCGCGACGTAGCCGCGGGCAACGCGCAGGGTGAAGTCGCGGGTGTCGGACTCGATCCGCCCCGCCGGCAGTTCCACGTTCTCGGCGCGCAGCGCGTTCTCGATGTCGTTGGCGGTGATCCCGCGCGCCGCCATCGCCGCGCCGTCGAGCCAGATCCGCATCGCATAGCGCTGCTGGCCGCCGATCTGCACCCGTGCCACCCCGTCCAGGCTCGCCAGCCGGTCGAGCACGTAGCGGTCGGCATAGTCCGACAGCTGCATGGTGTCCATCGTGGTCGAGCTCATGTTGAGCCACATGATGGTGTCGGAGTCGCTGTCGGCCTTGCGCACCTGCGGCGCATCCGCCTCCGCCGGCAGGCGGCTGGCGATGCCGCTGATCGCGTCGCGGACATCGTTGGCGGCGGCCTCGACGTCGCGCTGCAGAGTGAACTCCAGGGTCACCGACGAACGTCCGTTGACGCTGCGCGACTGCAGGGTCTCGATGCCTTCGATGCCCGACAGCGCATCCTCCAGCACCTGGGTGACGCGCGTTTCCACCACCGCCGCCGACGCGCCCGGATAGCTCACGTCGACCGAGACGATCGGCGGGTCGATCGCCGGCAGTTCGCGCAGGGTCAGGCGGGTGAAGGCCATGATCCCGAGCACGATCAGCAGCACGCTCATGACCGTGGCGAACACCGGGCGCCGGATCGAGAGGTCGGACAGGACCATCGCTCAGGCTCCCGGCGCGCGGTCGGCGGCGGCTTCGCCCGTTCGAGCCGGCGCGCTGTCCTGCGCCGCTTCGGTGACCCGGCTGCCGGGACGCAGCTTGCCGGTGCCGTCGACCACGATCCGGTCGCCGGCCTGCAGGCCCGATACCACTTCGGCGCGTCCCGCGACCCGGCCGCCCACCTCGATCGGTGCCTGCTCGACGCGGCCGTCGTCCTGCACCCGGTAGACGAACGAATCGGGCCCGATCTGCACGATCGCGATCTCAGGCACCTGCAGCGCCTGGCGCTGCGGCCGCGACAGTTGCACCTGCATCAGCATGCCGGGGCGCAGCAGGCGATCGGGATTGGGGAAGTCGGCACGCACGGTGACCGCGCGGCTGGTCGGATCGATGCGCGTCTCCACGGTGCTGACCGTACCTTCGAACACCTGCTGCGGATAGGCGTCGCTGCGACCGCTCACGGCCTGTCCGGAGGCGAGGTTGGCGAGCTGGCCCTCGGGCACCGGGAAATCGACATGCACGCGGGCGATGTCATCGAGGGTGGCGATCTCGGTGCCGGGGGTCACCAGCGAACCGGGGCTGATCCGGCGGATGCCGAGCACGCCGGCGAACGGCGCACGCAGGGTGCGGTCGCCGATGTCGGCGCGGATCTGGGCCACGCGCGCGCGCGCGGAGTCGCGCGTGGCACGCTGGGCATCGAGTGCTGCGCGGGCGATGAGCTGCTGCGCGGCGAGCTCGTCCTGGCGGCGGTACAGGCGCTCGGCCTCGTTCGCCTCGGCCTGCGCCGCAGTCAGCGCCGCCGCCTGCTGCTGTCCGCTGAGGGTGATCAGTGGTGCACCGGCGGCAACGACGTCTCCGCTGTCGAAATGCACCCGCTGCACGGTCTCGCTGACCTTGGCGGTGACCACGATCGATTCGCGTGCCTTCACCGTGCCCAGCGCCGCGAGGGTGTCGGTCCAGGGCTGCATGCGCACGCTGGTGGTGGTCACCGGGACCGGCGGCGGGCCGTCGCCACCACCACGCGCCGCAGCCGGCTCCTCGCCGCAAGCGACGAGCAGCACGCAGAGCAGCGCGGCCACGGTGGCCAGACGGGCGATGGGGAGCAGGCAGGCGAGGCCTCGGGAGACGACGCGGGGCGCTGGGGGCAGGGTCATCCGGCCGATTCTATCGACTCAATGCGTTGTCCACGTGTGACATCAGGTATGGCCCACAGGACAGGCTGTTGCAGTCAACCGCTCGCGCACCGGGGCGTTACGCGACAATCTGCATCCAGCGCCCATCCTGATGTCGACTAGGCAGAATTGCCCGCTCGACGCCGAGTGCAGCCGATCGCGCCCGGATCTTTCGCACGGATTGCGCCGGTCCACGACCGCCCCTTTCCCGAACTCGCACAGGACAGCCCAATGATCCACGACAGCATCCTCGACACCATCGGCCACACCCCGGTCGTGCGCCTGCAGCGTCTCGCGCCGGAGAAGGTCACCCTCTACGCCAAGGTCGAGTCGTTCAATCCCGGTGGTTCGGTCAAGGACCGGCTGGCGCTGGCGATCATTCTCGACGCCGAGGCCAGGGGCTTGCTGAAACCCGGCGACACCGTGGTCGAGGCGACATCGGGCAACACCGGCGTGGCACTGGCGATGGTCTGCGCGGCGCGCGGCTACCGGTTCGTGGCGACCATGGCCGATTCGTTCTCCATAGAACGCCGCAAGCTCATGCGCGCCTACGGCGCAAAGGTCATCCTCACCCCCGCCGCCGAGCGCGGCAGCGGCATGGTGCGTCGCGCCGAGGAGCTGTCCAGGAAACACGGCTGGTTCCTGGCGCGGCAGTTCGAGAACCCGGCCAATCCCGCCTACCACCGGCAGACTACGGCGGCGGAAATCCTGCGTGATTTCGCCGGCCGCCGGCTCGATCACTTCGTCACCGGCTGGGGCACCGGCGGTACGCTCACCGGGGTCGGCGAGGTGCTGAAGGTCGCGCGCCCGGACGTCAAGGTCACCACCTGCGAGCCCGCGGTGGCGGCCCTGTTGCAGGGCGGGGAATGGTCGCCGCACAAGATCCAGGGCTGGACCCCTGACTTCGTGCCCGGCGTGCTCAACCGCGACGCCGCAGCGCAGGTGCTGTCGATCGACGACGCCACCGCCATCGACACTGCGCGCAGGCTGGCCGCGGAGGAAGGCGTGTTTGTCGGCATCTCCGCGGGCGCGACCGTGGCCGCCGCACTCGAAGTGGCGAAGACCGCCAACGAGGGCGACGTGGTCCTGGCGATGCTGCCCGACACCGGCGAACGCTATTTCTCGACGCCGCTGTTCGAAGGCGTCAATGAAGGCTCCGACGACGAGTGGCTGGCCGGCCTGCCATAGGGTGGGCACCGGCCTACCAAGTCGATGGCTTGCGAAACCGATGCGCTACAAGCCCACCCTACAGCGCTGACGTGCCTTGCGGATCATGATCGGCAGAGGCCAGCCCACGCATCTGCGGCTGCGGACAGCGCTGGCGCGGCGTCTCAGGCCGCATTCGACCATTGGCCCTGCGCAGCGAGGCCGTTGTCGCGCGCGCGGGCGTAGACGGTGTCCTGCGCCGTGCCGACATTGCCGGCGAGGTCCTTCGACCACAGCTCCAGCGCCGCGGACTGCATCGCGCGGCCGTAGGAGAACGACAGCGGCCACGGATTCGGGCCCATGCGGTTCATCGCGTCGAGGTGCGCGGTGGCATCGGCGTCGGACTGGCCACCGGACAGGAACACGATGCCTGGCAAGATCGCCGGCACCGCGGATTTGAGGCACATCAGGGTGGCCTCGGCAACCTCGTCGACGCTGGCCTGCTCGTCGCTGTCCTTGCCCGGCAGCACCATCGAGGCCTTGAGGATGGTGCCCTCGAGCGCGACGTTCTGGTTGTACAGCGCGTCGAACAGCGCGCGCAGGGTGACTTCGGTGACCTCGTAGCAGGTCTCGATGTCGTGGCTGCCGTCCATCAGCACCTCCGGCTCCACCATCGGCACCAGGCCCTGCTCCTGGCACAGCGCGGCGTAGCGCGCCAGCGCGTGCGCGTTGGCCTCGATGCAGGTGCCCGACGGGATGTCGTCGCCGATGTGGATCACCGCGCGCCACTTGGCGAAACGCGCGCCAAGCCTGTAGTACTCCTTGAGCCGCTCGCGCAGTCCGTCGAGGCCTTCGGTCACCACCTCACCCGGGAACCCGGCCAGCGCATGGGTGCCGCGGTCGACCTTGATCCCGGGGATGATCCCGGCCTCGCGCATGACCTGGGTGAACGGCTTGCCGTCGCGGGTCGACTGGCGGATGGTCTCGTCGAACAGGATCGCGCCGCTGATGTACTCACTCAGGTTCGGCGTGGTCAGCAGCAGCTCGCGGTAGGCGCGGCGCTGCTCTTCGGAATTCTCGATGCCCACCCCGTCGAAACGCTTGGCGATGGTGGCATTGGATTCGTCGATGGCGATGATGCCCTTGCCTGGTGCGACCATAGCCAGGGCGGTTTCGGCAAGAAGTTCGATGCTCATGGGCGTCCTGCGGGAGGCGGCGGGAAAGGAGCGGAATTATAGCCCGCTGCGGCGGCAAGACCCCGTCAAAGCACCGTAGGGCGGGCCTTTGCCCACCCCCGGATCAGGTCCAGAGCAGTCGCTACAGTTCGCCCAGGCCTTCCGCCTGACCGCCGGCGCCGACCTGCAGCAGACGCAGGGTGTTGGTGGCACCGTGGTGCTCCATGTGGTCGCCGCTGGTGGAGATGACGCGGTCGCCCTCGGCGAGCAGGCCGGCGTCGAACAGCTGCCGGATCGCGGCGCGCGCGGCCTCGCGCGTGGCCAGCCCGCGGCTGTCGAAGTCGATCGCGAACACGTCGCGCATCATCGCCATCCGCCGGCGTGCGCCGGCGTGTCGGGACAGGCCGTAGATCGGCACGCTGGAACGGAACCGCGACAGGTAGCGCGCGGTGCCACCGGACTCGGTCATTGCCACGATCGCGCGCACGCCGATGTGCTCGGACAGGAACATGGAGGCCATCGCGATCGCCTGGTCGGCACGCTGCAGGCCGCGCTCGGCACGTTCGTAATCGGTGTCGTGGGCGAACTGCTTTTCCGCACCGACGCAGATCCGCGCCATCGCCTCGACCGCCTTGATCGGGTGGTTGCCGGCAGCGGTCTCCTCCGACAGCATCACCACGTCGGTTCCGTCGATCACGGCGTTGGCCACGTCCAGCACCTCGGCGCGGGTCGGGATCGGGCTTTCGACCATCGACTGCAGCATCTGGGTGGCGGTAATCACCACCCGGTTCTGCGCCAGCGACTCGCGGATGATCTTCTTCTGCAGCCCGGGCAGCTCGGCGTCGCCGATCTCCACCCCGAGGTCACCGCGCGCCACCATCACCACGTCGCTGGCGTCGACGATCTCGGTGAGGTTGGCGATTGCCTCGGCGCGTTCTATCTTGGCCACCATGGCGGCGTCGCTGCCGTGGGAGCGGGTGATCTCGCGGGCGCGGTGCATGTCGTCGGCGTTGCGGCAGAACGACACCGCGATGAAGTCCGCGTCCAGCCCGATCGCGACCTCGATCAACGCCTTGTCCTGCTCGGTCAGCGCACCCAGCGACAAGCCGCCGCCCTGTTTGTTCAGTCCCTTGCGGTCGGACAGGACGCAGTCGTTGACCACGCGGGTGGCGATCCGCTCGCCGTCCACCGCGGTCACCTGCAGCTGTACCACGCCGTCGTCGAGCAGCAGCAGGTCGTCGGCGCGAACGTCATCCGGCAAACCGAGGTAGCTGACTCCGACCTGGTTGCTGTCGCCGGGTGGCGCATCGGCGCTCGCAAGCAGGTCGAAGCGTTGGCCGGCCTTGAGCTCGACGCGTCCCTGTGCGAAGCGCTCGATGCGGATCTTCGGCCCCGGCAGGTCGGCGAGGATGCCGACCTCCATTCCCAGTCGCCTGGCCGTTTCGCGCACCGCCTGCGCGCGCGCGCGTTGCGCGTCCGGGTCGCCGTGGGCGAAGTTGAGCCGCACCACGTCGACGCCGGCGCGCAGCAGCGCTTCCAGCACGCCCTCGCCATCGGTCGCCGGCCCCAGGGTGGCGAGGATGCGGGTGCGGCGGCGGTGGTCACTCATGGCGCTCCTTGAGGAATCGGTCGGGCTGGCGGCTGCTGCCAGGCAGCAGCGCCATTGCACCGGCTATCCTAGCCCAGTCGCATGACCCCGGTGAGCGCATGACCCTTGATCTCAATGCCGCGTTGCGATCGCTGCCGGGCTTCCCCCGGCTCGACGGCCCGCGCGTGCACCTGCGCGCACCGCGCGACGACGACACCGATGCGGTCTTCGCCCTGTTTTCCGATCCCGAGGTGATGCGCTACTGGAGCCGGTCGGCGATGACCGAGCCCTCCGAGGCCGCCGGGCTGATCGTCGAGATCCATGAGCGTTTCGAGCAGCGCGAAATGATCAACTGGGTCATTGCCGGTCGCCACGACGACGGCGTCATCGGCACCTGTACCCTGTTCCACTTCAGCCCACGGCATCACCATGCGGAACTGGGCTACGCACTGCGTTCCGACCAATGGCGGCAGGGGCTCGCGCGCGAGGCGGTGACGCTGGCGCTGGACTGGGGCTTCCGCGCCCTGGGGCTGCATCGGGTCGAAGCCGACATCGACCCGCGCAACACCGGGTCGCGGAAACTGCTGCAGGCGCTGGGTTTCCAGAGCGAGGGCGTGCTGCGCGAACGCTTTTTCGTCGACGACCGGCCCACGGATGCCGAACTGTTCGGCCTGCTGGCCGCGGACTGGCGCCAGCGTGCCCGCTAGCCGCGCGCCGCCAGCGCAGCTACGGCCGGCAGCGGCTTGCCCTCGAGGAACTCCAGGAACGCGCCGCCGCCGGTGGAGATGTAGTCGATGCCGTCGGCGATCCCGTACTTGTCGACCGCCGCCAGGGTGTCGCCGCCGCCGGCGATCGAGAACGCGGACGATGCCGCGATCGCGTGCGCGAGGATCTCGGTGCCCTTGCCGAAGGCGTCGAACTCGAACACGCCGACCGGACCGTTCCAGACCACGGTTCCCGCCTTGGCGATCATCGCTGCGTACCGGGCCGAGGTATCCGGACCGATGTCCAGGATCATGTCGTCACCGTCCACCGCGTCCACGGCCTTGACCGTGGCCGGTGCGTCGGCGGCGAACGTCGGCGCCACCACCACGTCGGTCGGCAACGGGATGTCGGCACCGCGCGCCTTCGCATCGGCGATGATCTGTTGCGCGGTATCGATCAGGTCGGCTTCGTACAGGGACTTGCCGACACCATGGCCCTGCGCTGCGATGAAGGTATTGGCGATGCCCCCACCCACGATAAGCTGGTCGACCTTGCCGACCAGCGAGGACAGCAGCTCCAGCTTGGTGCTGACCTTGGAGCCGGCCACGATCGCCAGCAGCGGGCGCGCGGGATTGTCGAGCGCCTTGCCCAGCGCGTCCAGCTCGGCCATCAGCAGCGGCCCTCCGCAGGCAAGCTTCGCGTGGCGGATCACGCCGTGGGTGGAAGCCTGCGCGCGATGCGCGGTGCCGAAGGCATCCATCACGAACGCGTCGCACAGCGCGGCATAGGCCTTCGCCAGCTGCGGGTCGTCGGCTTTCTCGCCGACATTCATCCGGCAGTTTTCCAGCAGCACCAGCTGGCCCGGCTCGACCGGCACGCCGCCGAGCCAGTCACGCACCAGCGGCACCTCGCGGCCGAGCAGCTCCGACAGCCGCATCGCCACCGGCGCCAGCGAGTCGTCCTCGCTCCACGCGCCCTCCTGCGGGCGGCCCAGGTGCGACATCACCATGATCGCGGCGCCCGCCTCCAGGGCGTGGCGCAGCGTCGGCAGCGAGGCCAGGATGCGCTGGTCGGAGCTCACCTTGCCGTCAGCGACGGGCACGTTGAGATCCTGGCGGATCAACACGCGCTTGCCTGCGATGTCGAGGTCGGTCATGCGGAGGATGGACATGGGTCTCCTTGCGTTCTGTGTGCTGCAGGCCGCGGTGAAGGTCGCGACGCCAGTGGGTTGGTCCGGACACCAAGCGAGTATCGGGGAGCGACTGCCCGGACCAACCCGCTGGCGTCAGCGAAGGACTCTCCGCAAACACGAAACCCCGCCGGGGCGGGGCTTCGCTTGGGCAGGTGAATCGCCTACTTTGCGACGACGACCTTGACCATCTCCAGGCACTTGTTGGAGTAGCCCCATTCGTTGTCGTACCAGCTCACCAGCTTGACGAAAGTGTCGTCGAGCTGGAGGCCGGCATCGGCGTCGAAGATCGATGTGCGGGCATCGCCGCGGAAGTCGGTGGCCACCACCTTGTCCTCGGTGTAGCCGAGGATGCCTTTCAGCGCGCCCTCGCTCTGCGCCTTCATCTCGGCGCAAATCTCCTTGTAGCTCGCCGGCTTCTCCAGTTCGACCGTCAAATCGACCACCGACACATTGGAGGTCGGCACCCGGAACGCCATGCCGGTGAGCTTGCCGTCGAGCTCGGGGATCACCTTGCCCACCGCCTTGGCCGCGCCGGTGGACGAGGGAATGATGTTCTCGAGGATGCCGCGGCCACCGCGCCAGTCCTTGCTGCTGGGGCCGTCGACGGTCTTCTGGGTGGCGGTGGTGGCGTGCACGGTGGTCATCAGTCCGCGCTTGATGCCCCACTTGTCGTGCAGCACCTTCGCCAGTGGCGCCAGGCAGTTGGTGGTGCACGAGGCATTGGAAACGATCGCCTCGCCGGCGTACTTGTCGTGGTTGACGCCGTAGACGAACATCGGTGTGGCGTCCTTGGACGGGGCCGACAGGATCACCTTGCGGGCGCCGGCGTCCAGATGCTTCTGCGCGGTGTCCCCGGTGAGGAACAGGCCGGTGGACTCGATCACCACGTCGACCTCGACGTCGCCCCACTTCAGGTTCGCCGGGTCGCGCTCCTGGCTCAGGCGGATACGGTGGCCGTCGACCACGAGGTGGTCGCCGTCGACGGACAGGTTGCCGTCGAAACGACCGTGCACCGAGTCGTATTGCAGCATGTAGGCGAGGTAGTCGGGGTCCAGCAGGTCGTTTATGGCGACAATGCGGATTTCGTCGGCAAAATTGCGCACCGCCGCGCGCAGCACATTGCGGCCAATGCGGCCGAACCCGTTGATGCCCACCTTGATCGCCATGTTCACACTCCTGCAAAGACCGGGGAAGGAAAGACGGGTATTTTAGGCCATCCGCCCGCCGCGCCCCTCACCCTGTCCTGATCACGCCCATGCCCGTACGCCTGCCTGCCCTGCTCCTGCTCCAGCTTCTGCTGGTCCTGATGCCGATGACGGTGCACGCCTGGAGCGCCGCCGGCCACCGCATCATCGGCGAACTCGCGGCGGCCGAACTCAACCCACGGGCCCGCAGCGAAGTGGCGCGCCTGCTGGCCGGCGAACCGGAGCCGACCCTGGCCGGGGTGGCCACCTGGGCCGATCAGCTGCGCGACGGCGGATCCGAGCGCGGCAAGGCCACCGCGCCATGGCACTACGTCAATTTCCGCAGCGGCCGCTGCCATTTCGAGCCGCGGCGCGACTGCGCCAGGGGTGACTGCGTGGTCGGGGCGATCAACCGCCAGTTCTGGATCCTGGCCGACAGCTCGCGGCCGCTGGCCGAGCGCCGCGACGCGCTGAAATTCCTGGTGCACTTCGTCGGCGACGTGCACCAGCCGCTGCACAGCAGCGCCCGCGCCGATCGCGGCGGCAACGACTACCAGGTCAACCTTCTGGGTCGCGGCAGCAACCTGCACCGCATCTGGGATCACACCCTGCTCGAGCAGCGCAAGCTCGGCCCCGAAGCCTACGCCGCCGTACTGCGGCGCGAACCGCCGCTGCCCCCGCCATCCACGCGCGGCGGGTCCAACCCGGCACTGGACTGGGCCCTGGAATCCTGCCGGCTGGTTGAGCAGCCCGGCTTCTATCCCGACGGTCACGTTCTCGACCAGCGCTATCTCGACACCCACCGCCCCGTCGCCGAGCGCCGCCTACGCGAGGGCGGCAGCCGCCTGGCGGCACTGCTCAACCAGGCCCTGCGGCAGTGATTCACTCGTTGCCGTGCGCATCGAGCACTTTACGCACCCGCGCCTCCGCGCCGGCAAGTCCCGCGGACCTGCCGTAGGCGATTGCGTCCTACGACGGTAATCTAGCCAGGGCCAACATCATCAGCCGCTCCGACCGCCGCCGTACCCAATGAATGCACGCGTCCACCCCTTCTTCCACGATGGCACCAACACCTGGAGCTATGTCGTCTTCGAGCCGGACGGCGCCTCGGCGGCGATCGTCGACCCGGTGCTCGACTTCGACCCCAAGGCCGGCCGCACCTCCACCGAATCCGCGCAACAGCTGCTCGACTTCATCTGCGAGCACGACCTCACGGTGCGGTGGATCCTCGAGACCCACGCCCACGCCGACCACCTCAGCGCCGGGCACTGGCTCAAGCAGCAGTTCCCGGGCGCGACACTGGCCATCGGCGAGGGCATCCGCACGGTGCAGAAGACCTTCCGCCCGATCTTCAACCTCGGCGAGCACTTCCCGGTCGATGGCTCGCAGTTCGATCATCTGTTCGCCGCCGACGAGCGCTTCCGCATCGGTACGCTCGAGGGCCGGGTGATCCCGGTGCCGGGGCACACCAGCGACAGCAACGCCTACCTGGTCGGCGATGCACTGTTCACCGGCGACTCGCTGTTCATGCCCGACGGCGGCACTGCGCGCTGCGACTTCCCCGGCGGCAGCGCGGCCACGCTCTACCGCTCGATCCAGCGCCTGTTCGAGTTGCCGGACGACACCCGCGTCTTCGTCTGCCACGACTATGGTCCGGGCGGCCGCGAGGTCGCCTGCGAGACCACCATCGGCGAGCAGAAGCGGGGCAACATCCATGTCCGCACCGGCACCACCCAGGCCCGGTTCGTGGAGATGCGCGAGGCACGCGACGCCACCCTGGCGATGCCGACGCTGATCCTGCCCTCTGTGCAGACCAACATCCGTGCCGGCGCGCTTCCGCCACCGGAAGACAATGGCGTGCGCTACCTGAAGATCCCGCTGGACCAGCTCTGAACAGCGGTCGCGGCCGTCGGGCGGGCAGCGCCATGTTTGGCATCGACTGAGGCATTGCGGGCTATTGCCCCGGGCCAGCGCTTGCCAACCTCGCCCATGGCAGCGGGGAGGCGGTCGTGTTGGTAGCGGCGCTGCTGCTCGGCTCGCAATTCGCCCGCCTGCTGGCACGTTGTCGCAGCCAGCCTCGGTCCCGGAGCGTCGTCGCCGCTGCCTGCGGCCGGCACCATGATCCGCCGCCAGCCGATAACATCGCCCGATGTCCGATGCTGACCTGCTGCTGGCGCTGCTGTTCTTTGCCGTCGCCGTGCTGTATTCGTCGGTCGGCCATGCCGGCGCCAGCGGCTACCTGGCGGCGATGGCGCTGCTGGGGGTCGCGCCGGAGCATCTGCGGCCGACCGCGCTCGCGCTTAACGTGCTGGTCGGTGGCATCGGTCTGTTCCGGTTCTGGCGCGGCGGCTACGTGTTGCCGCGCAACGTGCTGCCGTTCGTGCTCGCGTCCGCGCCCGCGGCCTATCTCTCGGCGCAGGTCCAGCTGGCCACGGAGAGTTATTCGCTGCTGCTGGGGTTGATCCTGCTGGTCGCAGCGGCCGGGATCTTCCGCAGCGCAACGCGCGCGGAAACCGAGGACAGCCGCGCCGCCGACCGCCGGGTACCGTGGCCGGCGGGCCTGCTGATCGGCACCGCCATCGGCACCTTGTCCGGGCTGACCGGCACCGGCGGCGCCATCTTCCTCACCCCGATCCTGCTGTTCGCGCACTGGATGCCCACGCGCATGGCCAGCGGCACCTCGGTGGCCTTCGTCTGGATCAACTCGCTGACCGCGCTGGCTGGCCTCGGCGTGGCCGGCGCCACCCTGCCCGCCGCCCTGCCGCTGTGGCTGGGCGTGGTCGCGGTCGGTGCCTTGATCGGCACCCAGCTCGGGCTGCAGTGGCTTCCGGTCAAGGCGCTGCGCCATGCGCTGGGCATCGTATTGCTGGTGGCGGCGGGCAAGCTGTTGCTGGCGTAGGGTGGACTCCGCTCGCCTTCGCCGCGCGCCATCCTCACAATCCCGTTTCCTCGCCATGCAAAACTGAACGACTGATGGCCCCTCTGCGACCCACCCACGATGCCTGACGGCTGGCGCATCTTCGGGCGCTGGCTGCGGATGCACAGGCGCGTGTGGCGCTGGGCGCGGGCGGGGGTGAAGCCGCCGCTGCTGGCTGAGGAGAACTTGCGCGCACGCCTGCTTAGCGCCGAGCAGATGGCGGTGCACGCGCAGGCACTGGCGCGTGGGCACGTCCTGCGGCCGAGCGGCGGGCCGGACCTGCTGCTGCCGCGGCTGCGCGACAACGAAGCGGTGCTCGGCGAGGCCGCCGCGCTGTTGACCGCGATGGGCCGGGACAATGTGCGGATCACGCCCGCGGGCGAGTGGCTGCTCGACAACTACTACCTGGTCGAGGAGCAGATCCGCACCGCACGCCGGCACCTGCCGCGCGGTTACAGCCGCGAACTTCCGTCGCTGGCGTCGGGGCCTTCGGCGGGCATGCCGCGGGTCTACGACCTGGCCATGCAGGCCATCGCTCATGGCGACGGCCGCGTTGACGCCGAGACCATGAGCCGGTTCGTCAGCGCCTACCAGACGGTCGCGCCGCTGAAGCTGGGCGAGCTGTGGGCGATCCCGATCATGCTGCGGCTGGCCGTGATCGAGAACCTGCGGCGGCTGAGCATACGGGTCATGCACGACGGCGCCGACCATCGCCTGGCCGGCGCATGGGCCGAGCGCATGAACGCCGCTGCCGAGGACAGCCCCAAGGACGTGGTGCTGGTGGTGGCCGACATGGCGCGCTCGGCGCCGCCTGTCACTGGCGCGTTCGTCGCCGAACTCACGCGCCGGCTGCAGGGGCGCAGTGCGTTCCTGGCCATGCCGATGCAGTGGATCGAGCAGTGGGTGGCCGACAGCGGCCACGGCATCGAGGCGCTGGTGCATGGCGAGAGTCAGCAGCAGGCCGCCGACCAGGTGTCGATCAGCAACAGCATCGGCAGCCTGCGCTTCCTGGCCAACATGGACTGGCGCGAGTTCGTCGAGACCATGAGCGCGGTGGAGGGGATCCTGCGTGGCGATCCCGCCGGCACATACCCGCTGATGGACTTCAGCACCCGCGACGACTACCGCCACGTGCTCGAACAGGTCGCGCGCCGCAGTGGCGCCAGCGAGGTCGAGGTCGCGACTCTGGTGCTGCAGCTGGCGCAGGCGCATGCGGCCTCGGGCGAGATCGAATCGCACGTCGGCTACTACCTGATCGATGACGGCCGCGGACAGACCCGCGACGCGGTGGCCGCCTCTGGCCACGGGCGCCGGCCGTTCCGCTTCGTGCCGCGCCGGATCCCGCTGGCGGTCTACCTGGCACCGATCGCGGCGATTGCCGGCTTCTTCACCCATGGCCTGTTGTCGGAGCTCGACGTCAATGCCATCGACACCTGGGCGCTGGCCGTGCTGGCGACGCTTGGCCTGGTCGTGTTCAGCGAACTCGGCATCGCCCTGGTCAACTGGATGGCTACGGTGGTGGTGACGCCCAAGCCGCTGCCGCGACTGGATTTCTCCGAGGGCATCCCGGCCGACGCACGCACCCTGGTGGCGGTGCCCAGCATGCTCGGCAGCGTCGAGGCAGTGGACGACCTGGTCGAGGGGTTGGAGGTGCGCTTCCTGGCCAACCGCGACCCCCACCTGCACTTCGCGCTGCTCACCGACTTCCTCGATGCCGACCGGCAGATCCTCGACGGTGACCATGCCCTGCTCGCCCATGCCGCAGCGCAGGTGGAGCGACTCAACGCGCGCCATGCGCCGGAGAGCAACGACCGCTTCTTCCTGCTCCACCGGCCGCGGCAGTGGAATCCGCGCGAGGGCGCCTGGATGGGCGTCGAGCGCAAGCGCGGCAAGCTGGCCGCGCTCAACCGCCTGCTGCGCGGAAACGCCGGCGCTGATTTCATGCGCGTGGTCGGCGAGACCTCAGTGCTGGGCAACGTCCGCTACGTGATCACCCTGGACACTGATACCGCGCTGCCGCGCGATGCCGCGCGCGAGTTCGCGGCGACGCTGGCGCATCCGCTCAACCGTGCCCGCTTCGACCCACGCCTGCGCCGGGTCACTCGCGGCTACGGCATCCTGCAGCCCAGCGTGGGCAGCAGCATGCGCGGGCGTCGCGGCTCACGCTATGCGCGGATGTTCGGCAGCGAGCCGGGGATCGACCCGTACACGCGCACGGTCTCCGACGTCTACCAGGACCTGTTCGGCGAGGGCTCGTTCGTCGGCAAGGGCATCTACGACGTCGATGCCTTCGAGCAGGCGCTCGAGGGCCGGTTGCCGGAGAACCGGATTCTCAGTCACGACCTGCTGGAGGGCTGCTACGCGCGCGCCGGACTGGTCAGCGACGTGCGCCTGTTCGAGGACTATCCCTCGCGCTACGCCGCCGACGTCAAGCGCCGCTATCGCTGGATCCGCGGCGACTGGCAGCTGCTGCCCTGGCTTCTGCCGTGGGTGCAACTTGCCGACGGCGGCCACGAACGCAATCCGCTGTCGTGGCTGTCGCGCGGCAAGCTGGTCGACAACCTCCGCCGCAGCCTGGTGCCGGCGGCGGCGACCACGCTGCTGGTGCTGGGCTGGACGCTGCTGCCCGACGCCCGGGCCTGGACCATCTGGCTGCTCAGCCTGATGCTGCTGCCGACCCTGGTGCCCGCGATCCAGGACCTGCTGTCGAAACCGGCCGACATGGCCCTGGAATCGCACTTGGTGCAAGTCGCCAAGGCCACCGCGCGCAACCTGCAACGCGCCCTCGTCACCCTGGCCTGCCTGCCCTATGAAGCGTTCTTCAGCTTCGGCGCGATCGGGCGCACGCTGTGGCGGATGGCGATCCGCCGCCACCTGCTGCAGTGGCAGCCGTCGAGCGAGGTGGAGCGCAACCTGGGCAGCGGCGTCGGCGCGGAGCTGCGCAGCATGCTTCCGGCACCGCTGTTCGCGTTCGCGACCGCGGCCTGGCTGGGAGCGACCAATCCCCCCGCGCTGTGGATGGCCGCTCCGATCCTGGTGCTGTGGGCGGGCTCGCCGCTGCTGATGGCGTGGCTGGGGCAACCGCCCCGGAGGCGGCGCGCGGCCCTGTCGCCGGCGCAGACCGCGTACCTGGGCGGGCTTGCGCGCCGGACCTGGGCGTTCTTCGAAACCCAGGTCGGCGCCGCGGACCATTGGTTGCCGCCGGACAACGTCCAGGAGCACCCCTCGCTGGTGGTCGCGCACCGCACCTCGCCGACCAACATCGGCCTGTCGCTGCTGGCCAACCTGGGCGCTTACGACTTCGGCTACCTGCAGGCCGGCGCGCTGGTCGAGCGGACGGGGCAGACGCTGGCGACACTGGAAAGCCTGACGCGTCATCGCGGCCACTTCTACAACTGGTACGACACCCGGACCCTGCAGCCGCTGCCGCCGCACTACGTCTCGACCGTCGACAGCGGCAACCTCGCCGGGCACCTGCTGACCCTGCGCCAAGGCCTGTTGGCCCTGGTCGATGCACCGATCCTGGCGCCGCGCACCTTCCACGGCCTGGCCGACACACTTGCGGTGCTGGAGACTGAGCGGCGCGCCGCCAGCCGCAACGACACGGCGCTGTTGCAGGCGCTGGAGGCATTCCACCGCCACCTTGACGCCGCACTGGTGCAAGCGCCCACCACCCTGCAGCAAGCTCTGCAAATACTCGCCACGCTGGCGACTGCGGCCAATACCGTCGCACGGACATGGCCGGCGCCGGCCACCGAAGCCTCACCCCACGCCGTGCCACGCCACTGGCCCACGGCTTTGGCGGAAGCCTGCGACGCCGCGCGCGAGGAGCTGCGCTCGCTGGTACCGGCTCTTCAGGCCAGTGCGGCGGACGCGACTGTTCCGATGACGACAGCAGATACCATCCAGAACCCCATCCCCAGCTTGCGCGAGCTGCAGGCGCAAAGTGACGCTGCCTCGGGGCCGTCACCCGCAGATGCGCGCATCGGCGAGCTTGAACGCCTGGCGCACGTCGCCGGGCAGTGCGCGCAGATGGAGTACGGCTTCCTCTACGACCGCGCCCGGCACCTGCTGGCGATCGGCTACAACGTGGACGACCGCCGTCTGGATGCCGGCTACTACGACCTGCTGGCCTCGGAGGCGCGGCTGTGCAGCTTCGTGGCCATCGCCCAGGGGCAGCTGCCGCAGGACACATGGTTCGCGCTCGGCCGCTTGCTGACCGAGGTCGAGGGCGACGCGACGCTGCTGTCGTGGAGCGGCTCGATGTTCGAGTACCTGATGCCGCAACTGGTGATGCCGACCTACCCGGACACGCTTCTGGCGCAGACCGCGCGCCACGCGGTCGAAGCACAGATCCACTACGGCAACCAGCGCCAGGTGCCGTGGGGCATCTCCGAGTCGGGCTACAACGCCGTCGACGCGCACATGAACTACCAGTACCGCGCCTTCGGCGTACCGGGGCTCGGCCTCAAGCGCGGCCTGGCGCAGGACTTGGTGGTCGCCCCCTACGCCAGCATGATGGCGCTGATGGTGGCGCCGGAGGCCGCATGCCGGAACCTGCAGCGGCTGACCGAGCTCGGCTTCGGCGGGCGCTTCGGCCTGTACGAGGCGATCGACTACACCCCGGCCCGGTTGCCGCCGGGGCAGGACCACGCCGTGGTCCGCTCGTGGATGGCCCACCACCAGGGCATGGGATTCCTGGCCCTGTTGCACCTGCTGCACGACCAGCCGATGCAGCAGCGTTTCGTCGCCGATGCCGAATTCCAGGCCACCCTGCTGCTGCTGCAGGAGCGCATCCCGCGCACCGGGGTGTTCCACCCGCACGAGGCCGAGGCCAGCGGTGGCCGCCCCGCACCGGCATCGACCGAGGCGCAGCTGCGCGTCTTTACCCAGCCCGATGCCGCGCGGCCGGCCGTGCAGATGCTGTCCAACGGCCGTTACCACGGCCTGCTGACCAGCGCCGGCGGTGGCTACAGCCGCCTGGGCGACATGGCCGTGACCCGCTGGCGCGAGGACGGCACCCGCGACCACTGGGGCCAGTTCTGCTACCTGCGCGACGTCGACAGCGGCGCGTTCTGGTCGGCCGCGCACCAGCCGACCTGCGTGCCGGTGGAGCACTACGAGGCGATCTTCTCCGACGCCAAGGCCGAATTCCGCGGCCGCAAGCATGGCTTTGAGAGCCACCTGGAGATCGCGATCTCGGCCGAGGACGACATCGAGTTGCGCCGCCTGCGCATCGGCAACCGCAGCACGCGTCCGCGGACCATCGAGATCACCACTTACGCTGAGGTGGTGCTGGCCCCGGCGATTGCCGACGAGCTGCACCCGGCCTTCAGCAACCTGTTCGTGCAAACCGAGCTCCTGCGCGACAAGCAGGCCTTGCTTTGCACCCGCCGCGCACGCTCGCAGTCCGAGGTGCCGCCCTGGATGCTGCACCTGATGGCGTTGCATGACGCCCATATCCTCGACATCTCCTACGAGACCGACCGCGCCCGATTCCTGGGACGCGGCAACACGCCGCGTTCGCCAAAGGCGCTCAGCGGCGACGCCAAGATGTCGGACACGGTCGGATCGGTGCTCGACCCGATCGTGGCGATCCGCTGCCGGATCGTTCTGGCGCCGGAGCAGACCGCGGTCATCGACATGGTCACCGGTGTCGGCGCCGACCGTGCCGCGTGCCAGAGCCTGATCGACAAGTACCGCGACCGCCACCTGGCCGATCGCGTGTTCGACCTGGCCTGGACCCACAGCGAGGTGGTGCGCCGCCAGATCAACGCCTCGCAGGCCGACGCGCGCTTGTACGAGCGTCTGGCCGCACTGATGGTGTTTGCCCATCCGCACCTGCGCGCCGAGCCCGCGGTGCTGCTGCAGAACCGCCGTGGACAGTCGGCGCTGTGGGGGCAGTCGATCTCCGGCGACCTGCCGATCGTGGTACTGCGCATTGGCGAGGCCGACAACATCGAGCTGGTCCGGCAGATGGTGCAGGCGCACGCCTACTGGCGGCTGAAGGGACTGGAAGTCGACCTGGTGGTGTGGAACGAGGAACAGGCCGGCTACCGCCAGCAGTTGCAGGACCAGATCCTCGGCCTGGTCTCGGCCAGCGCGGAGGCCAGCCTGCTCAACCGGCCCGGCGGCATCTTCGTGCGCGCCGCGCAGCACCTCTCGCAGGAGGACCGCACCCTGCTGCAGTCGGTGGCGCGGGTGATCATCAGCGACCAGCACGGCACCCTGGCCGCGCAGGTCGGGCGCCACGTGCCGCCGGAACGCGGCATCCCCCTGTTGCGCAGCAACAGCGCACCTGCCGCGGCGCAGTTCGCGCCGACGCCCCCGCCGACAGGTCGGCTGCCCGGCCTGCCGCCGCCAACCGATCCCGGCAGCGATGACCCGTGGCCATTCGAACCGGTGGCGCAACAGTTTCTTTTCGACAATGGCACCGGCGCGTTCGCCGCCGATGGCCGCGAGTACGTGATCGTGCTGCGCGAAGGCGCCACCACGCCGGCGCCCTGGGCCAATGTGATGGCCAACCCGCGGCTGGGAACCGTGGTCAGCGAAAGCGCCCCCGGCTACACCTGGTTCGAGAACGCGCACGAGTTCCGGCTCACGCCCTGGCACAACGACCCGGTGGCCGATGCCGGCGGCGAGGCATACTACCTGCGCGACGAGGACAGTGGCCGCACGTGGTCGCCGATGCCGCTGCCGCGCCGGGGCGAGGGCGCCTACCGCATCCGCCACGGCTTCGGCTATAGCGTCTACGAGCACGTCGAGGACGGCATCGCCAGCGAGTTGTGGATCTACGTGGCGCTGGAGGACGCGGTCAAGTTCTCCGTGCTCAGGCTGCGCAACCTCTCGGGACGTGCGCGGCGGCTGTCGGCCACCGGCTATGTCGAATGGGTGCTCGGCGACCTGCGGGTGAAATCGCAGATGCACGTGGTCTGCGAGCGAGATGCCGCCAGCGGCGCGCTGACCGCGCGTAATCCCTACAACACCGAGTTCGGTGGCCGCACTGCGTTTTTCGATGTCGACGCCGAGGGCGGCACCTACACCGCCGACCGCAGCGAGTTCCTCGGCCGCAACGGCTCGCTAGCCGACCCCATCGCGCTGCGCCGCGAGCGCCTGTCCGGCAGGCTCGGCGTCGGACTGGATCCCTGCGCCGCGCTCCAGGTCCCGGTCGCGCTGGACGCGGGCGAGTCGTTCGAAACCGTGTTCCGGCTCGGCGCGGGCCTCGACCATCGCGCCGCCTTCCAGCTCGCGCTGCGCTCCAAGGGCAGCCCGTTCGCACAAGACGCACTCGACGCGGTGCGCATCCACTGGACCAGCACCCTGGCTGCGCTGCGCGTGCAGACCCCGGATCCCGAGGTGGACGTGCTGGTCAACGGCTGGCTGCCCTACCAGACGCTCGCCTGCCGCTACGTGGCGCGCAGCGGCTACTACCAGTCCGGCGGCGCCTTCGGCTTCCGCGACCAGCTGCAGGACACCATGGCCAGCGTGCACGCGGACCCGGCGCTGACCCGCAGGCACCTGCTGTTGAGCGCCGCGCAACAGTTCCCGCAGGGCGACGTGCTGCACTGGTGGCACCCGCCACAGGGGCGCGGCGTGCGCACGCGCTGTTCCGACGACTACCTGTGGCTGCCGGTGGCGGTGTGCCGCTACCTCGAGGTCACCGGCGACCTCGGTGTGCTTGACGCGCGCGCGCCGTTCATCGAGGGCCGCCCGGTCGACCCGGACGAGGAGTCCTACTACGACCTGCCGGTGCGCTCGGGGCTGCAGAAACCGCTCTACGACCACTGCGTGCTGGCGCTTCGTCGCGGCAGCGAGCTCCTAGGCGCGCGCGGCCTGCCGCTGATCGGCACTGGCGACTGGAACGACGGCATGAACCGGGTCGGCGACGCCGGCATCGGCGAAAGCGTGTGGCTCGGGTTCTTCCTGTTCGATGCCCTGAGCCGGTTTGAGGGCGTGGCCAGTGGGCGTGGCGACGTGGCCTTCGCCGACGAATGCCGCGAGTCCGCACGGCGCCTGCGAGACAATCTCGAGGCCCACGGCTGGGACGGGGCCTGGTACCGGCGGGCCTGGTTCGACGACGGCTCGCCGCTGGGCTCGACGGCGAGCGACGAGTGCCGGATCGACTCGATCTCGCAAAGCTGGGCGGTGCTGTCCGGCGCCTCCGACCCCGCGCGCGCGCGCCAGGCGATGGCATCGCTGGACCTGCATCTGGTGCGGCGAGACGCAGGCTTGATCCAGTTGCTGGAACCGCCGTTCGACCGCACCGACAAGGACCCCGGCTACATTCGCGGCTACGTGCCCGGCGTGCGCGAGAACGGCGGCCAGTACACCCACGCCGCGGTCTGGGCGGCGATGGCCTTCGCCAGACTCGGCGACCGCGAACGCGCCTGGGAACTGGCGCGGATGATCAACCCGATCCACCATGCGGCCGACGCCGAATCCGCTGCACGCTACAAGGTCGAGCCCTACGTGCTGGCCGCCGACGTGTATGCGGTACCGCCGCACACCGGACGCGGCGGCTGGACCTGGTACACCGGGTCGGCCGGCTGGATGTACCGCCTGCTGACCGAGTCGCTGCTCGGCCTGCGCCGCGAGGGCGACCGGCTGCGGATCCAGCCCTGCATCCCTGCGGACTGGCCGGGATACGGCCTCCAGTATCGCCACGGCGAGAGCCTCTACCTGATCCAGGTCACGCAGACCACGGACGGCCCGGCCACGGTGCGGCTCGACGGCGTGGCGCGAGCGGACATGGACATCCCCTTGGTCGACGACCAGCGCATCCACCACGTCGACATCGCCTGGCCCGCGCCGCCGTCGTGAACCCGCGCGCGGTTACGCGCGGTGTGAATCGCTGGCGCCGTCCCGCGACGACGGCACCCAGCCGACTATCGGCTATGCATCGATTGCATCAGTTCCCTGGCGACTTCCACCGCCTTGTCCACGGTGAAGCCGAAATGCGGAAACAGGACCTCGGCCGGCGCACTGGCGCCGAAGCGGTCGAGTCCGAGCACGGCGCCGTCAAGACCGACGTACTTGCGCCAGAAGTCGCTGACGCCCGCTTCGATCGCGACCCGGCGGCGGCAGGCGTCGGGCAGCACCGACTCGCGGTAGGCCGCCGGCTGGCGGTCGAACACGGTGGTCGACGGCATCGACACCACTCGCACCTTACCACCGAGTGTCGCCGCGGCGTCCATCGCCAAGCCGACCTCGGAACCGGTCGCGATCAGGATCAGCTCCGGTGTGCCATCGCAGTCCCTGAGCACGTAAGCGCCGCGCGCGATGTCGCCAAGTTGCGCCGTCTCGCGCGGCTGGTGCGGCAGGGTCTGGCGCGAAAACACCAGGCAGCTGGGGCCGTCGGCGCGTTCGATCGCGGCCTTCCACGCCACGGCGGACTCGACCGCGTCGCAGGGGCGCCAGACGTCGTTGTCCGGGATCAGCCGCAACGAGGACAGGTGCTCGACCGGCTGGTGGGTGGGGCCATCCTCGCCCAGGCCGATGGAGTCGTGGGTGTAGACGTGGATGGCGTGCGCGCCCATCAGCGCGCTCATGCGCACGGCATTGCGGGCGTAGTCGGAAAACACCAGGAAGGTGGCATCGTAGGGCAGGAAGCCGCCGTGCAGGGCGAGGCCATTGCTGATCGCGGTCATCCCGAACTCGCGCACGCCGTAATAGATGTAGTTGGCGTCGGCGTCGTCGGACAATACGTCCCTGGAACCTTTCCAGATCGTGAGGTTGGAGCCGGCCAGGTCGGCCGAGCCGCCGATCAGCTCCGGCAGCAGTGGCCCGTAGGCATCGAGCGCCATCTGCGAGGCCTTGCGCGAGGCGACGCTGGGGCCATCGGCCTGGAGCTTGGCGATGTACTGGTCCGCTGCATCGGCGAAACCGGCGGGCAACTCGGCGTGCGAGCGGCGCACCAGTTCGTCGGCGAGTTCGGGATGGCGCCCGGCGTAGCGGTCGAACAGCGTGTTCCATTGATCCTCGCGCACCAGTCCGGCATTGCCGACGCGCCAGCCGTCGCGGATGGCTTGCGGAATCTCGAACGGGCCGTGCGCCCAGCCCAGGGCCTCGCGGGTGGCTTCGATCTCGTCCTTGCCCAGCGGCGCGCCGTGCAAGGCCTCCGTGCCGGCCTTGTTGGGCGCGCCGTAGCCGATCTTGGTGCGGCAGCAGAGCAGCACCGGCTGGTCGTCGTGCTCAAGCGCCGACTCGATGGCGGCCTTGATCGCATCAGCGTCGTGGCCGTCGACGGCGCGGACCACACGCCAGCCGTAGGCCTCGAACCGCGCCGGCGTGTCGTCGGTGAACCAACCCTCGACCTCGCCGTCGATCGAAATGCCGTTGTCGTCCCAGAACGCAACCAGCTTGCCCAGCCCCCAAGTGCCGGCCAGCGAAGCGGCCTCGTGCGAGATGCCCTCCATCAGGCAGCCGTCGCCGAGGAACACCCAGGTGCGGTGGTCGACGACGTCGAACTCGGGGCGGTTGAAGCGCCGCGCCAGCAACTTCTCGGCCAGCGCGAAGCCGACGGCATTGGCGAAGCCCTGGCCCAGCGGCCCGGTGGTGGTCTCCACCCCGGGGGTCATGAAGTTTTCGGGATGGCCGGGTGTCATCGACTCCAGCTGGCGGAATTTCTTCAATTGCTCCAACGGCAGGTCGTAGCCGGACAGGTGCAGCAGGGCGTATTGCAGCATCGAGCCATGGCCGTTGGAGAGCACGAAGCGGTCGCGGTTGAACCACTTCGGGTTATCGGGATTGTGCTTGTGGTAGTCGTTCCACAGCACTTCGGCGATGTCCGCCATGCCCATCGGCATGCCTGGATGGCCGGAGTTGGCGGCCTGCACCGCGTCGGCGGCGAGGAAACGGATGGCGTTGGCGAGGTCGCGGCGGCTGGGCGTCGTCATTGGGACTCGGGTCGGTGGGGCGGTTCGGCACGATGGCGGCGTCACAAGCCCCTCTCCCGCCTGCGGGAGAGGGTTGGGGTGAGGGCCGTAGCGAAAAGCAGCGACCCATTGTCCCATCCGTGCCGGGCGATGTCGCGCCTGCCGCGCTCAATTCGCCCTGGCCGGGGCCACGGGCAGTCCCGTGTGCTCGGACTCGCTGCGCCCGATCACCACCGAGCCGACCATGTCGCCGCCGACGTTGACAACAGTGCGGCACATGTCGAGCAGGCGGTCCACGCCCAGGATCAGACCGATGCCCTCCGGCGGGATGCCGAACATCACCAGGATCATCGCGATCACCGGCAGCGAGCCACCGGGCACGCCGGCGGCGCCGATCGAGCCGAGGATGCACATCACCAGCACCAGGATCTGCTGGCCGAAGCCCAGCTCGACGCCGAAAAACTGCGCCAGGAACAGCACGGTGATGCCCTCGAACAGCGCGGTGCCGTTCATGTTGGCGGTGGCCCCGAGCGTGCACACGAAGCGTGCCACCCGCCGTGGCACACCTAGATTCTCCTCCGTGACCTTGAGCGTGGTCGGCAACGTGGCGCTGGACGAGGACGTGGAAAACGCGGTCAGCAGCGCCGGCTGCGCGGCGCGGAAGAAGGCCACCGGGCCCATCCCGCCCAGGAACCGCAGCAGCAGCGGGAACACCACGAAGAAGTGCAGCGCCAGCGCCGCGATCACGGTGCCGACATAGCGCGCCAGCTGCACCAGTACGTCGACCCCGAGCTTGGCGGTGATCGAGAACAGCAGCGCCGCGACCGCGTACGGCGCCAGCCGGATCACCCAGTCGATCAGCTTCAGGCAGATGTCGTAGACGCCCTGCACCGTGTTGACGAAATGCCGGGTGCCGTCGCTGCGCAGGACGGTGGCCGCGATGCCAAACATGAGCGCGAAGAACATGACCGCGATCAGGTCGCCACTGGCGGCGGCACTGATCGGATTGCGCGGCACGATGTTGAGCAGCACGTCGATCCCGGACACCCCCTCGCGCTGCGCCGCGATCTGGCTGGCGCGGTCGGTGGCGGTGGCCAGCAGTTCCTGGCCGACCTCCGGCGGCAGGCCGCTGCCGGGCTGCAGCACGTTGACCATCACCATGCCGATGGTGACCGCGAAGGTGGTGACCACCAGCACCCAGAGCAGGGTCTTGGTGCCGATGCGGCCAAGCGAGGCCGGGTCGCCGATCTCGACCACGCCCAGCACCAGCGCCGAAAACACCAGCGGGATGACCAGCATGAACAGCAGGCGCAGGAATAGCTGGCCGACCGGATCGGTCACGTAGCGGATCAACGCATCGAGCCAGGCCGCCTCGCCGACCAGCAGGTTGGCGGCGATGCCCGCGCCGGCCCCGATAATGAAGCCGATCAGCATCTTGGTGTGCAACGCCATGCCAGGTGCGGAGGACGAGCGCGGCTCGGTCATGCGGGCGGTTCCTGGCGGGATTGGCGCAGCTTAGCAAACGCAGGGCCGAGACAAGCCTGATCCTGTGCCCCATTGTTTGCTGTTGCATCCGGTGCCGCTTCCGTGCAGGAGCCAGTGATCGAACGCCCGATCAAGTCCCTCCAGGGACTGACCAGATGTCGCGAGTCCGGCGCAGGGTGGGACTCGCTCCCGCGGAACAAACACTTGCGTGTTCGATCCGCGAGCAAACCCTCCTGTTTTGCGGAGCCTCCGAACTCGTTCAGGGGTTCCTTAGTGGAAATGTCGAGTGACTACGGGTCGATGCATCGATCGGACTGAATCCTTACTACTGAGACACGGCGGCGCGATACTGTGCTGCCCCACCGGGACCCCGCCGTGACCCTGCGCTGCCTGTTTGTCGATTTCGACTCGTACTTCGCCTCCGTCGAGCAGTACGACGATCCGTCCCTGCGCGGGCGCCCGGTGGCGGTGGTGCCGGTGGTGGCCGAGACCACCTGCTGCCTGGCCGCGAGCTACGAGGCCAAGCGCCTGGGCATCAAGACCGGTACCGGGGTGCGCGAGGCGCGGGAAAAGTGCCCGGGCATCACCCTGGTGCTGGCGCGTCCTGCGCGCTACGTCGCGCTCCACGGCGCCCTCATGACGGCGATCCAGGATTGCATTCCGCATGGCGTGCCCAACTCCATCGACGAGGTGCCCTGCTTCCTGATCGGCCGCGAGCGGCAGCGAGAAAACGCCATCTCGATCGCGCGCGCCATCAAGCAGCGCCTGGTCGACCTCGGCTTCAGCCCGGCGATCAACTGTTCCATCGGCATCGCGCCGAATCGGTTCCTGGCCAAGACCGCCTCGGACATGGACAAGCCCGACGGCCTGACCGTACTCGAACAGGGCGACCTGCCGCGGGCCCTGCATCGGCTGGAACTGCGCGATCTCTGTGGCATCGGGCCATCGATGGAGCGCCGGCTGCGCGCTGCACGGATCGAGACCGTCGAGAAGCTGTGCGCGGCGAGCCGTGAACACCTGCGCGCGGCCTGGGGCAGCATCGAGGGCGAACGCTTCTGGCTGCAGTTGCGCGGCTTCGATGTCCCGGAACGGCCGCACAAACGCGGATCGATCGGGCATTCGCACGTACTCGGACCGGAACTGCGCAGCTTCGAGGGTGCCCGCGCGGTGCTGTTCAAGCTGCTGTCGAAGGCGGCGATGCGGCTGCGCAAGGAACGCTACCTGGCTGGCGGCATGGCGATCCGGGTGCGGTTTCTGGGGCTGGAAGCACGTTTCGAACATGACCTGGCGTTCGCGCCGATCGACGACACACCCAGCCTGCTGTCGATGCTGGGCCGCGAACTCGAGCGCCTGCGCCGGGCCGGAGCCGGCGGCCGCTGGCGGCCCGGGCGACATCCGCCGCTGTCGGTCGCGGTCACCCTCACCGGCCTGGAACCCCGGGGCAGCGTCACCGCCGAACTGATGCCGCAGCGGCACCGGTCGCAGGTGATGAGCACCGTGCTCGACAGCGTGAACCGCCGCTACGGTAACAACGCGCTCTATTTCGGCGCGATGCAGCAAGCGCTGGCCCATGGCGCGGCGCCGATGAGGATCCCGTTCTCCACCATCCCGGACACCGCGCTCGAACAGGATGTCGCCCCGCATGCGCGGCGGCAACAGGGCATGAGCGTCGCTGAGGGTGGCGACCTATGGACGCTTCGCGAACGCCAGTTCAAGGTGCTGGCCGAACAAAACCACCGACAGCAGCGGAATCCACGCCGTAAACCGCATGCGCCCTCCGGGACCGGCGGTTGGTCGCCAAAGTCGGATGGAGCCAAGGCAGCCGAGCCTGATGACCCGGACAGCTCGGGTGAACTGTTCTGATCGAATTCCAGATCGTCTCCAAATCGACTTGGGCGCAAGGCCGCAAACGCGCAAGAAAAAGAAACCCCGCAGCCGTGGCTGCGGGGTTTCGGGGGAAGACCCTGGCGATGACCTACTCTCGCATGCTTGATGCACACTACCATCGGCGCGTGCGCGTTTCACTTCCGAGTTCGGAATGGGATCGGGTGGTTCCACGCAGCTATTGTCACCAGGGAGAGGGTGGAGGGTCGCGGACCGGTGGACTGGCCTGAGCAGATGCTCATGACGCGCGCACGCTCTCGTTGGTTGCCTCAGAACAAGCCCAGAAACAGGCTCGCCATCGGCGAATAAGGTTGGGACGTAGCGAACTGGTTTGCTTCGAATATCTGACGTGCCGTCGAGTCCAAGGCCACTTGAGGTTATATGGTCAAGCCACACGGATCATTAGTACTGGTTAGCTCAACACATTGCTGTGCTTACACACCCAGCCTATCAACCACCTAGTCTTGATGGT